>JAIVIZ010000011.1 GCA_020200315.1 Sphingomonadales bacterium
GGCTCCGACGGCGCGACCGCAATGGCGCCGATCGAGCCGACCGGGACGGCATCGAAGATCGGGGTCCAGGTCCGCCCCGCATCGCGCGTTTCCCACACGCCGCCGTTGACCGCGCCGAAGTAGAAATGGAGCCGGTCGTCGCCGGCGCCGGCGACCGCCAGCACTCTGCCGCCACGATAAGGGCCGATCGAGCGCCACTTGAGATCGCCGTAAAGCGACGGGTCAGGAGTGGTAGCCGAAACGGCGCTTGCCATCAGCACGGCGGTAAGGGCGAGCAACGAACGCGCGGCGGTCACGATGACGAACTCCTCGAAAGCGGAAGAGACTGTTGCGACGTGGCGACGGTCGAGTCCACTGGCTGAAGGTTTGCCGCCGGACACGAGCCCGATGGCCTTGCGTCGAGCCGTTGCAATGACCGCGCGCCCCACGGTCAATTGCAGCGGCTGGTCGGGGAGACAGGATTCGAACCTGCGACCCTCTGCTCCCAAAGCAGATGCGCTACCAGGCTGCGCCACTCCCCGACTTCGTCCGCTGGTGGGCGGCGCTTATCAATTCCGGCGCGCGTGCGCTACTTCTTCTCGGACTTGGTCGTCGTCTTGTCGGTCGTGACCTCGACCCGGTGCTTGCCGTCGACGGCGTTGCCGAGGCTGTCGGCGGCGTGATCGACCGACTGGCCGAACTTGCCGGCGCTGGCCGCGAGATTGCTGAGGCCGCTGTGCACTTCGCTCGTATTGTTGCTGACCTGGTTGATCTTGTTGGACGCGCTGTCGACCGCCTTCGAGGCGGTGTCGAGCGCGGACGCCGCGCCGTTCTTCGCGGCATCGCCGGACACAGTGACGGTGGACTGATTGTTGGCGGGGTCGTTGGTCACCTGGCAGGCGCCGAGCGCCAGCGCGGGCAAAAGGGCGAAGAAGGCGCGCATGAAGAGTCTCCTTTGTTTGCCGCTCAACGCCGCGCGGGACGTTTCGGCTCCGTTATCCCGCCCGACAGCGTTGCCAGCACGGCGGTCCAGCTGGCGACATTCTGACGCAATTGCTCGCGGTCGATCTTGTCGAGCGTGTCGTCGGGCGTGTGGTGATAATCGAAGTAACGCGTGCCGTCCTGATAGAGGCTGACCCACGGTGCGCCAGCCTGAATGGCGGGTCCGACGTCGGTGCCGTCCGCTTCCGCCTTGTCGAACTTGACGATGCCGAGCGGGGCAAGGGCAGCAGTCATCGCGGCGTAGATCTTGGGATCGCTGGCGGAATAGCTGGTACCGAAGCGCCAGACGCGGTCCGCGCCGAAATCGCTCTCGCCGGCAATGGCGTAGCGGTCGGCAGCGTGCGCTTTCTGATAGGCGATCCCGCCGAAGCCGCCGGGCTCCTCCGCGCCGAACCAGACGATGCGGATGGTGCGCTCGGGCCTGCCAGCATCCATGATGTGCCTGGCGGCGGCGGTGACGATCGCGATCCCCGCGCCGTCGTCAATCGCGCCGGTGCCGAGATCCCAGCTGTCGAGATGGCCGCCGACGAGCATGATCGGCGCTGACGGATCGCGGCCCGGCACTTCGGCAACGACGTTGCCGGACTGGCCGGGGGCGGTGAAATGCGGGGTGAGGGTGAGGTGCACCGTCACCGGCTTGCCGCGGGCGAGGATGCGGACGAGCTGCTCGGCGTCGGGTAGGGTCAGCGCGGCGGCGGGGATTGGCCGCGCGCCGTCGGCGAAGACCTGCACGCCGGTGTGCGGATTGCGGTGATGATCTGTGCCGATCGAGCGAACGACGATCGCGATCGCGCCCTTCTTCGACGCGATGGTCGGGCCCTGGCGGCGGGGCGCGCCGAACTGGCCGTAGCCCGACCCGTCCTGGTTCGCCATCATGTGGTGGTCGACGAACACGATCTTGCCGCGCACGGCGGAATCGGGCGCGGCGGTAAGCGCGTCGATGCTGTCGAACGCGACGATCTCGCCGGTGATGCCTTCGGGCGGAGTCGCGCCGCTGTTGCCGAGCGCAGTCAGGACGAGCTTCTGCGGGAAGGGCGAGACGATTTCCGCCGTCTCGGTGCCACGCACCCACACTGGCATGGTGAACGGTTCGACGTGGACATTGGCGAAGCCCATCGCCGTGAGGCGCTTCACCGCCCAGTCGCGGGCGCGGGCCTCGGCCTCAGTCCCGGCGAGGCGCTGGCCGACTTCGGTGGTCAGCCCTTCGACGACATCCCAGGCGTAGCGGTCGTTCGTCAGCGCCTCGTCGCGCAGAGCGGCGATGCGCACGGGGGATACGGGTTGCGTCGGGGGTGCAGCGGCGACGAGGGCGACGGCGGAGACGGCGAGGAGGAGCTTATGCATGCTGAGTGGCTAGCCAGCGCGAAGGACGATGTCACGCGCTGCGTTCTCCTCCTCGGCATTTGCGGGGGGAGGGGGACCATGCGGAGCATGGTGGAGAAGTTCTTCGACGGTAAGCAAGAACCCTCCGTCAGCGCTTCGCGCTGCCACCTCCCCGACAAATGCCGGGAGGAGATTCTCACAAGAGCCGCAGCTGATCGCTGGATGGCGGCTCGAACAGGTCGGTGCGCAGGCTGAAGCGGGCGCGCGGGAGGCCGTAGCGCTTCGTCGCCATCTCGAACCGGGTGCGCATCAGGTCGGCCCACGGCCCGGAGCCGCGCATTCGACTATAGAAGTCGGGATCGTTGTCGCGGCCGCCGCGAATCGAACGGATCGTCGCCATCACCTTGGCGGCGCGATCGGGGTAATGCTCGTCGAGCCAGGCGCGGAACAGCGGCGCGACTTCATGCGGCAGGCGGACCGGGAGATAGAAACCGCCCCGAGCGCCATGCGCCACCGCCGCCTCGACGATATGTTCGATCTCATGATCGGTAATCTGCGGCACGACCGGGGCGATGGCGACGATCGTGGGCACCGAGATCGCGCAGCACCCGGTCGGACTTGGTCGTGATGGTGAACGGGTGGCGCGTTTCGAGCAGCAGCTCGATCACCGAGCGGGTGATCCGCCAGTGCTCCTCGATCGGCTGATAGGGATCGGTGTTGGTACCGAGCGCCAGCGATTTGGCGGTATAGCCCGGCTGCGACAGCGCGGCGTGAAGCAGCTTGGCAGCGTCCGGTTTGGCGAACAGCCGGCTTTCGAAGTCCACGCCGGGCGAGAGGTCGTGATAGGCGTGGGTCGGGCGCGCGAAGCAGTAGATGCAGCCATGCTCGCAGCCGCGATAGGGATTGACCGAGCGGTCGAAACCGATGTCGGGCGAGCTGTTGCGCGTGAGGATCGTCTTGGGCTTTTCGATCGTGACGGTCGTGCGGCGCGGCGCGATGCCATCGAGCGCTTCGACGCTGTCGAGCCAGTCGCCCTCGGCGACGCGCTGCTTCAGGTTGAAGCGCGTTGGCGTCGTGTTGCGCGTTGCCCCGCGCCCGCTGTTCGACTCGACCGGCATGGCGCAACGCTACGTCAATCATGGAAACGAAACAAGAACATCAATCGCTGGCGAGATGATCCGACAGTCGCTCCAGCGCTTCGCCCCACTGGCGTGCAACGGTGGCGAGGAAGCGCTCGGCGTCGGCCAGGCGCTCGCGTTCGATCGCGAAACGCATCTCGCGCCCGCTGCGGGTCGAGCGCACGATCCCCGCTCGCTCTAGCGTCCGGAGATGCTTGGTCAGCCCCTGCCGGCTGATCGCCATGCCCGTGCCAAGCGCGGCGATCGGACGGGGTTCACCGCTTGCCAGACGCCGCACCAGCTCCAGTCGGTGCGGGTCGCCGAGCGCCGCGAACAGTTGCGCCGGCTCAGCTACTGGCGAGATGGTCACGAATATTCCGCATTTGCGCCGCCCAGCCGTTTGAGTTCATCCGGAACGCCTCGTCGCGGCGGCTGTCGGGGAGCGTGTCGAAGCCCCTCTCGATCACGCGCAGCCGCGTGCCTTCGCCCTCAGGCTCGAGGTGAAATGCAACCAGTGTTGTCGGCTCATTCGAATAGTCGCGTTTCGGGTCGATGGCGTAGGGATGCCAGCGGAATGTGAAACGGCTGGGCTGCTCGATTGCCTCGACGGCCGCCATCCAGCGAATATGTTCATAACCCTTGCTGGTGATATGGCCAGTCGACGCCGCGCCAGCCGAAAAGGGCTGGTCGAGCGCAACCCCGAACCATTGGCCGAACTCGCGGTAATCGGTGAGCGCGCGCCACACGCGGTCGAGCGGGGCATCAAGGGTGATCGTCTGTTCGATACTGTCCATGATGGGCAACCTCCTGGTTGCGCGCATCTAAGAGGCGCGACGCAATTAAGCAACCCCTAGGTTGCACGTAATCAGACGCTGGCGATGAAGCTCTGAAGTTCCGGCTCGTCGCCGCGCGGCCTTGTCCGGCCAAGTCGAGCGCGCCGCACCCATTCACGGAACGGATGCGCCAGAAAATCGCGTGGCGCGATGGGCGGCGCCATGCCCGGCACCCCGGTCTCGGGCCACTCCGTCCCGTCGACCGGGTAGGCCGTCCCGAATAGAAGATCCCAGAACGGAAAGACGAAGCCGAAATTATGGTGCCAGTGCCGCGGCTCGACCGAATGATGGATGCGGTGATAGCGGCTGTCGATGTACAGCGTTCGCCACCGCCCGGCGTGAATCCGAAGTGGGGAATGGATGACGAGATCCTGGAACGCGACGAACGTCCACACCGCGACCTGCGCATAAGGATTGCCGGTCTCGATCAGGCTGAAGGGCAGGGCGACGATCGCCAGCTCGGGCACCGCGAGCAGCGGGTGGGAGTAAGCGTTGGCCGCGTGCAGCTCGTGCGGGCTGTGATGGACCGAGTGGACCGGCCACCAGAAGCGATGCTCGAAGCGATGCTCCCAATAGCGCAGGAAATCGAATAGCAGCAGCAGGACGGCGAACCTCGCGAGAAGCGGCCACGCGGCGATGTTCGCGACCGACGGCACGCCGAGCTGATCCCACAGCCGATGGAGCGGCCACGACAGGCCGGTGACGAGCGCGGGAACGAAGACGATGTACAAGGCGCCGGGCAGCCGATCGCGCAGCGCATAACGTGTGTGCGGACTGGCATATTCGATCGCGACCGCAACCGGCAGCAACAGCGCCAGCGGCGCCATCGCCCACAGCATGGCCTTGACGAACTCCATCATCCACCCATGCCACGGCTTGCGGCGCCGGTCATCACCGCGCCGGGAATGCCGGCCATTTGTGCTGCGCCATTGCGCGGAGCGTCGGCTGCTCGCCCCCGGCGAGCCCCTGATAAACCCACATGTTGCGCATCACCGCCGGGACATAATAGCGGGTCTCCCAATAGGGGATGCTCTCGATCCACAGCAACGGATCGCCCTTGTCGGCAATGGCGTTCCAGCGCTCGACGGGCACCGGGCCGGCATTATAGGCGGCGATCACCCGTGGCAGCTGACCGCGCGTTGCGGCGTTGCTGCGCAGCAGTTCGATGAATGCCTGGCCGTAATCGAGGTTGATGCTTGGATCGGTCAGGTCGGCGGTGGCGAAGCTGGCACCGCGCCCGCGCGCGGTATCTCCGGCAGTTCCGGGACGGACCTGCATCAGCCCAACCGCTCCCGCCTGGCTAACGGCCGTCGTCCGGAATGCGGACTCCTGCAGCGCATGGCCGAGCGCCAGCGCCGGGTCGACCCGCCACCCGTTCTGAGGAGTCCAGCGCGGGCGGGGATAATGGGCGGCGGCTTCGACCGACGCACCGGGTTGGCCGTTGGTCGCCAGCCAATATTGCGCGCCGGCGAGGTCGAGCTTTTGGGCCACGGCGATAAGGGCGCGCTGGTCGGCGGCGCGGCCGATGCGCGCCTGGTGGCGAAGCGCCTCCTCCGCGAGGGTGCGCTCGCCGATGTTCGCAAGCTCGATCGCGCGCCGGACGTTGGGCAGCGTCTCGACGGCATGGGTGTCGGTGGCGCTTGCCGCAGGAAGGCGGGTCGGCATGCCGAGCGTCTCGCGCGCGACGAGGCCGTAGAAACTTTCGGGCGAGCGCGCCGCGGCTTTCAGCAGCGGCGCGACGGCTTCCGGCTGACGGCAGGCCTGGGCGGCGCGCGCGGCCCAGTAATTGGCGGCGGCGGCAAGCTCGCTTTCCCGCGTGCCGGCAGAGACCTCGCGAAAGCGCGCGCCAGCGCTGGTGCAATCGTTAAGACGCCACGAGGCGAGACCGGATACCCAGGACGCGTTGACCGCCCAGTCGCCGGCAGCGCCGACGCGCCCTGCTTCGGCGACGCGGACCGCGTCGGCATCGCGGCCGAGGCTGTAATAGCTCCACGCGACCCGCTGCGCGGCTTCGGCGCGTCCCTCGGGCGTGAGTAGCGGCGCGCTCTGCAGCATCAGCGCTTCGGCGGCGTCGGCGGAGTCGATCTTGAGCAGGGGATCGAGCGCGCTGCGCAACTGGTCGGCCAGCGGGTCGCCGCCGACCGGCTTCGAACGCCCGCGGCGAGGTCCGGCGCCGAGACCGATCACCGGCTGCTCGGGAATGGCCATGACTTGGATCGACCCGCGGCTGGCGGCGAGCCGTTCGATCTGCTCGGCCTGGGCAAGCTCGGGCGCCTCGTTCAGCAGGCCCTGCAGATCGTCTATGCTGACGACGGGCGAACCCTTGGTGAGGTAGAGCTCCGCTTTCGCAACCGGCTTCAGGAGACCGTCGGGCAGCGCTGCGATACCTGCAGTGGCGCCCGCCCAATCGCCCGCGCGGATCGCAGCAAATTCCGCACGCCAGTCTTTCGGCACGACGACGGGAGCGATCGGAACGAGAGCAGGGCCGGGCGGCGGCGTTGCGGGCACCGAAACCGTGGGAACCTTGGCGGTAGGTAGCGGAGCAAGCGGGTCCACCTGGGCGGCAAGCAGCACGAACAGCGGTAGCATCAACTCTCTTCCGTCAGCAGGAGCAGGTCGCGCCAGGCGAGCGCCTTGTCGGCGGGGCGCTGGAGCAGCCAGCGCGGATGGAAGGTGGCGACGGCGCGCACCCCTTCGATCTTGTGAACCCGCCCGCGGGCCCGGCGGAGGTCCTCACCGAGCAGGGTGCGACAGGGCGCATCGCCCAGCAGCAGCAGCAGCCCCGGTTTGACCAGTTCGACGTGGCGCCGGGCGATGGCGCCGCAGCGTTCGCGCTCGGCTTCCTCGAGCCGTCCGCCCGGCAGGTGGAAGCAGGCCAGCGAGGCGCAGTAGGCCTCGTCGGGGGTAAGGCCGATGGCGGCGAGCATGCGAGTCATCAGCGACCAGGCCTCGCCGCCGATCGGCCGCCCGTCGCTGGCATCCTCCCGCTCGGGCAGTCCGCTCAGCAGCATGATCTTCGCCCCGGCAACCCCATGCGGGAGGACTCGGCGCGCGCCGGCGCGGTCGAGCGGAAGCCCGGTTGCACTCTCAAGATAGGCGCGAAAGGCGTTGAAATCGGACGGAAGTTCGTTTGGACTGGCGGTCGCGATCTCGGTCGCGACCTCCGTCCGAGGCGCGGGGCTCGCTGCCTTCAGCCACTGGCGCGGCTCTTCGCTGATGGCGGTGTCGACGCCAGCGTCGAGCCACCAGCTCAGTAGCCGCGCCGCGTCGTGCCGCGTCAGTTGGTCGATGCTCCCGCCCATCGCCGTCCTTGTCTCCACCATTGACGGTGCGGTCAAGAAATTGGCAGGGCATAAGCGACGAGACGACGAGAGGAAGCGGCGTGAGTGAGCGCGAATCGATGGATTATGACGTCGTCATCGTCGGCGCTGGCCCGGCGGGACTGGCGGCGGCCATCCGCTTGAAGCAGCTGAACGCCAGCACCTCCGTTTGCATTCTCGAAAAAGGCAGCGAGGTCGGAGCACACATCCTGTCCGGCGCCGTGATCGATCCGGTCGCGCTCGACGAGTTGATCCCCGACTGGCGCGACAAGGGCTCGCCGCTGACGGTGCCGGTGACGCAGAACCTCCACTGGGTGCTGACCAAGAAGGGCAAGTACAACTTGCCCCACCTGATGATGCCGTCTTTTCTCGACAATAAAGGCACGTTCACGGCGAGCCTCGGCAACCTCTGTCGCTGGCTGGCGGGGCAGGCGGAAGAGCTGGGCGTCGAGATTTTCCCCGGTTTCGCGGCGGCGGAAATCCTGTTCAACGACGATGGTTCGGTGCGCGGGGTCGCGACCGGAGACATGGGCATCGCCCGAGACGGCACGCGCAAACCGGACTGGCAGCCTGGCATGGAAATCTACGCTCGCTACACCTTGTTCGCCGAAGGCGCGCGCGGGCATCTGACCAAGGAACTGACCCGCATCTTCGACCTGCGCAAGGATAGCGGCCCGCAGGTCTACGGTATCGGAATCAAGGAGTTGTGGGACGTTCCTGCGGACAAACATCAACCGGGACGCGTGATCCACACCCAAGGCTGGCCGCTCGACGATGCGTGGGGCGGGGGGTTTCTCTACCATCAGGCCAACCATCAGGTCGCGCTCGGCTTCGTCGTCGCGCTCGATTATCAGAACCCCACGCTGTCGCCGTTCGAAGAGTTCCAGCAGTGGAAGACCCATCCGGCGATCGCGGCTGAAATCGAGGGCGGCAAGCGCGTGTCCTACGGCGCGCGGGCAATCAACGAAGGCGGCTGGCAGGCCATTCCGAAGCTCGCTTTTCCGGGCGGGGCGCTGATCGGCTGCTCGGCGGGGTTCGTCAACGTGCCGCGCATCAAGGGCAGCCACACGGCGATGAAATCGGGAATGCTGGCGGCCGAAGCGGCGAGCGAGGCGATCACGGCCGATCGGCGCGGCGACGTTCTCGACAGCTACGAACCCGCGCTTCGGGCGAGCTGGATTGCGAAGGAATTAAAGGTCGTCCGCAACGCGCAGCCCGCCGTGACCAGGTTCGGCGCGACTGCGGGCACGCTCTATGCCGGGCTCGACCTGTGGCTCAACCACCTCCGCATCGGCGTGCCCTGGACGCTGCGGCACCATGCCGATCACACGCGGCTGCGCCGAAAGGACCAGGTGCACGTCAAGACCTACCCCAAGGCAGACGGCAAGCTGACCTTCGACCGCCTGTCCTCGGTGTTCCTTTCGAACACCAATCATGAGGAAGACCAGCCGGTCCATTTGACGCTGAAGAACGCGGATGTGCCGATTACGGTCAACCTCGCGCTCTACGACAGCCCCGAGACACGATATTGCCCGGCGGGCGTTTACGAGATCGTGGGACAGGAAAGCGGCGATCCGCGGCTGCAGATCAACGCGCAGAACTGCGTCCATTGCAAGACGTGCGACATCAAGGACCCAACCCAGAACATCAACTGGGTCGTGCCCGAAGGCGGAGGCGGACCCAATTACCCGAACATGTAGTCTTGGATTGATGGTCGGCCTGCTGGCGAGCGCGGCAAGTGCGGCACCGCGCCGGCCCGAACCCAACGATCTGCTGCGCACCTATGTCGCGGCGCGCACGGCCGAAGCGATCGGCGACGAGACCCGGGCCGCGACCCTGTTCGCCTCGCTCGCGGCGGCGGATCCGGCCGACCCGACGATCGCGCAGCGGGCGCTGGAGCGGGCAATCGTCGCCGGGGATATGCCGCTCGCGCTCAAAATCGCGCGCGTGGCCAAGGGGGCGGACCTGTCGCTCGATGCGCGGTTGCTGCTCGTCGCCGACGATCTTCGCGGTGGACGGGTCGATGCCGCGGTTGTTCGGCTCCAGAATCCCGGCATCACGCCCGACCTCTCTTTCCTCGCGCCGTTCGTGCGCGCCTGGGACCAGGCGGCGCATCATGATCCCAAGGGGCTGGACACGCTCGCCCAGGTGTCGGTCGGCGGTCCGCTGGGGCCATTCCTATCGGAACAGCGCGGGCTCATGCTTGCGGCCCTGCATCGAACCGCCGAAGCCGAGCCGTTCGCGAAACGCGCGCTCGCCACCGCCGGCGGGCGCGAACAAAGCGTGCGGCTTGAAATGGCGGAAGCGTTCCGCGCGGCGGGCGACCGGCAGCGGGCGGGAGCGTTGCTCGATGGGTCCGGTCGTGCCGTAGCCTCGGGACGCAAGCGGCTTGCCGAGAATCGTTCGATTGCCGCGCGCGTCGACACGCCGGCGAGCGCCTTCGCCGAGATCCTGCTCGGGCTCGCCATCGGGCTCAACCGCGACGAAAATGGCGACCTGCCGGTCGCACTGGCGCAGGTGGCGCGCCACGCTGCCCCGGACAATCGCGAGGCGGCGATCGTGCTCGGCCTGCTGCTCGATCAGGCCGACCGCACGGACGATGCGTTGGCTGCCTTCGCCAGCGTGCCGCGAGACGATTTGCTGCTCGATCAAGCGCGCGACGCGACGGCCAGGACTCTGCTTCGCGCGAAACGCAACGATGCCGCGCTAGCACTGGTGCGCAACGCCGCCAGCGCGCGCGACGCAGACGCCGGCGATTATCTACGGCTTGGCGACGTGCTCGATGCGCTCGGTCGCCACGGCGAAGCGGCCGATGCTTATCTCCGCGCCATCGCCATGCAGCCCGCTACAGCCGCCTCGTCGAGCGACAGCTGGACGCCCTATCTGCTGGCCGCGAGTTCGCTCGAGTTGGCGGGCCGCTGGCCGGAGGCCCGCGCTGCGGTCGAGAAGGCGCTCACGATCGCGCCCGACCAGCCGCTGCTGCTCAACTTCCTGGGCTACGCCAAGCTCACGCACGGCGAAGACATCGATGCCGCCGAAGCGATGATCCGCAAGGCCAGCGCGCTGCGCCCCAGCGATTCGTCGATCACCGACTCGCTCGGCTGGGCGCTATTCAAGCGCGGCAAGCTCCGCGAGGCGATCGCGACGCTCGAGAAAGCCGCGGCGGGCGACCCTGCGCAGAGCGAGATCGGCGAGCATCTCGGCGATGCGCTCTACACCGCCGGCCGGCGGTTCGAGGCGCGCTTTGCCTGGCGTGCGGCGCTGGTTACCGCCGAAAATCGTGACTCGCAACGGATCGCCGCCAAGATCGACCGGGGGCTGGAGCCCGCGACGGCCGCCCCGTGACGGCGGTCGACGAGGCACCGGCGTTCGGGGAACCCGCGCCGGCCAAGCTCAACTTAGCGTTGCATGTGCGGGGCAAGCGGGCGGATGGCCGACATGACATCGAGACCATCTTCGCCTTCTGCTGCGATGGGGACCGGCTTGAAGCGCGAGCGGGCGAGGGGCTGAGCCTGAACATCGAAGGCCCATTTGCGGGCGCGGTGGCTGCGAACGAGGATAATCTGGTGATCATAGCGGCGCTGACGCTGGCCGAGGCGGCGGGCGTTGTGGCCAATGCGGCGCTGAAGCTCCGCAAGAATCTTCCGGTTGCCTCAGGAATCGGCGGCGGCTCGGCCGACGCGGCGGCGACCTTGCGGCTCTTGACGCGCCTGTGGCGGATCGATCCGATCCATGCCTCGATGGTCGCCCCGATGCTGGGGAGCGACGTGCCGGCTTGCTTGTTGAGTTTGACCGCGCGCGGCGAGGGGGCAGGGGACACGCTGCAGCTGGTCGACGCGGGGGTCTCGGCGTCACCAGCGTTGCTGGTCAACCCAGGCAAACCGCTTTCCACCCACGCAGTGTTCGCGGCATGGGGCGGCGTCGACCATGGGCCGCTCGACGACTGGCCCGCTGGTCGTAACGACCTCGAACTCGCAGCGCGGACACTAGTGCCGGAGATCGGAGAGGTGATGGACTGGCTCGGTGCACAGCCCGGCGCGACGTTCGTCCGCATGTCGGGATCCGGCGCGACCTGCTTCGCGCTGTTCGAGAATGAGGCGAGCCGCGATGCCGTCGCTGCCGCTGTTCCCGCGCCGTGGTGGCACATGGCAACGATGCTTCGATGAGCCGCCCGATCCTCACTGCGGACGCGATGCGCGCGGCGGAGCAGGCCGCGATTGCCGCCGGCACGCCCGAAACGGTGCTGATGGAGCGCGCCGGGGCAGCCCTGGCGGAGGCTGCGTGGCTGGTCGCGGGTGCCATGCCCGCGCTGGTCCTGTGCGGACCGGGCAATAATGGCGGGGACGGCTATGTCGCCGCGCGCCACCTCGCCGCGCGCGGGCTGCCGGTGAGCGTGGCGGCGCTGGCCGAGCCTGCAACCGAAGCTGCCCGATCGGCGGCAGGCGAGTGGAGCGGGGTGGTCGAGCCACTTCGTACTGGGACGCGTCCGGCACCCCTGTTGCTGGACTGCCTGTTCGGAACTGGACTAAGAAATGGACTGGATGATGCTGTTATAAAACAGTTCCTTCGTCTCGCTGGCCAGGCAAGACTGACCGTCGCCTGCGACTTGCCGAGCGGTGTCGCAGCGGACGACGGCGCGATCCTGTCCCCGGTTCCTTGGAATGACCTTACCGTAACCTTCGGCGCGCTGAAGCCGGCGCACCGGCTTGCTTCCGCGATGCACCGTTGCGGCCGCGTGGTACTTGCCGATATCGGTGTCGGAACTGATGGCATTTGGCACGAGATTGGAAGGCCAGCCCTTCCGCCGCTCGACCCGGAAGGCCACAAGTTCACGCGGGGGATGATCGTCGTGGTCGGCGGCGCAATGCCGGGCGCGGCGGCGCTTGCCGCGACCGCCGCTGCGCGCGCTGGCGCGGGGTACGTCAGGCTCGACGCTGCCTCGCCCGTCGCAAATGTGCCGGCATGCATCGTGCAGGGACTTGAAGGCGCCCTCGACGATCCGAGGATCGGCGCGCTGCTCATCGGACCCGGTCTCGGCCCCCACAACGGGGACTTGCTGGACAAGACACTCCATGCGGGCCGACCGCTGATCGTCGACGGCGACGCGCTGTCGATCCTCGGCGACCCGGCCCGGCTGCATGGCAAGGACGCGATCGTCACGCCTCATGCGGGCGAGTTCGCGCGCTTGTTCGGGTCGGTGCGCGGCTCTCTCCCCGAACAAGCGCTGGCGGCCGCACGGGCTGCTCGGGCGGTCGTCGTATTGAAAGGACCGTCCACCTTGGTCGCGGCGCCGGATGGCAGGCTGGGCTTTGCCCCGCCCGCACCGGCGTGGCTGGCGAGCGCCGGGACCGGGGACGTGCTGGCAGGGATCATCGCGGCGATGCGGGCGCGCGGCTTGCCCGCGTTCGAAGCGGCGTGCGCCGGCGTGTGGCTGCACGGACGCGCGGCGGAGCTGGCCGGACCCGCGATGATCGCCGACGACTTGCTTCCGGCAATCGCCCGCATCCTTTCCGAATGAGCGAAGCCATCGTCCGCATCGCCGGGCGAGGTGATGGAGTCACCGCCAGTGGCCGCCACATCGCGCTCGCCGCCCCGGGCGATACGGTGTTCCCGGATGGCACGATCGAAGCGGGGCCCGGGCGGCAGGTGCCGCCATGCCGTCACTTTCCCCAGTGTGGCGGCTGCCGCCTTCAGCACCTGACCGAAGTCGCGTTCGCCGATTACTGCGAGAGCCGCGTGGCGGGCGCGCTCGCTCAGCATGGCATCGCAACCGAGGTCCGCCCGGCCCTGCTGTCGCCCCCGCGCAGCCGGCGGCGAGCCACGCTCCACGCCGTACGATCGGGCGGCGGCATCGCCATCGGCTTCCACGAGGCGGGGTCGAAACGCGTGGTCGACATGCGCGAGTGCCATATCCTCCTGCCAGAGCTGTTTGCCCTGGTCGCGCCGCTGCGCCGGCTGTTGGGCGGAATGCTCGACGCTCGACGGATCGCCACGGTCCAGTTGACCCTTGCCGATCAGGGTATCGATGTCGGACTTGCCGGCGTCGAGGCTAATGGGCTCGCCGCGGTTGAGGCGTTGACGGACTTCGGCACGGCTCACCGCCCTGCCCGTCTCACGCTCGATGAGGGGCTCGGCGCCGAGACGCGATACGAACCTCAGCCGGTTACAGTGATGCTCGCCGGCACGCCGGTCGCGTTGCCGCCGGGCGCCTTTCTCCAGGCGACTCGCGAAGGTGAGGCGGCGCTGGTGGCGGCGGTCCGGGAAGCCGTCGCACCCGCGCGGCGCGTCGCGGACCTGTTCGCCGGGCTCGGCACCTTCGCCCTCGCGCTCGAAGGCGAAGTGCTCGCGGTCGAGGCGGCGCGCGACGCAGTTCTGGCGCTGAAGGGTGCCGCGACACGTGGCGGAAAGCGGATGAGCGTGGCCCACCGCGATCTCTACCGAAATCCATTGCAGCCCGACGAGCTTGCCGCCTTCGACGCCGTCGTGCTCGACCCGCCGCGCGCGGGCGCAGCCGAGCAGGTCGCCGCACTGGCCCAGTCAACCGTCCCGGACATCGCTTACGTCAGCTGCAATCCCGCGACCTTCGCGCGCGATGCGGAGACGCTGGTTGCCGGCGGCTACCGGCTCGACTGGGTGCAACCGGTCGGCCAGTTCCGCTGGTCGACCCACGTCGAACTGGCGGCAGCGTTCAGGCGTGGATGAGGTGCGCCGCGGCGTGAACCGTCAGGCCGAGCAGGCAGATGGTCGACAGCGCGAACAGGGTGAAGCGGACGATGATCCGGTTCCACAGCGCCTGAACGATGCTATGCAGCACGCGCAGGATGACGTAGGCCCAGGCGAGCCACACGTTGATCGAGTAGCTCGCCCCCATGAAGATCAGCGCGAAGACAATCGCGTAGAAGAGCGTCGGCTGCTCGACGAGGTGGATGTAATTGTGCGCCTTCCACTGCGCCTGGTCGTCGACGACGCCGTCGAGCGCGCCGGGGCGGCTGCCAATGCGGGTCTTGAGGTCGATGCCGGCTTTCTTGAGCGCCGGCATGCGGACGATCACCGCCCAGACGAGCATCACCAGCGTCCATGCGACCAGGGCAACTACGGGTCCGAGCAGCGGATCGTAAGCCATGATTTTCTCCCCCTTGTTCGCTGAGAAGGGTGGCGGAGAAGGCGGCGAAGCGCAACTCTCCTCCCCGCGATTTCGCGGGGAGGTGGCAGCGCGAAGCGCTGACGGAGGGGTTCTTCCCGTCCTTCGTAGAACCCCTCCACCGCCTTCGGCGGTCCCCCTCCCCGGCAAAAGCCGGGGAGGAAAGCGATTAGTCGAACATCTTCGCAAAGGCGCGCTTGGCGCGGGTTTTCCAGGCGCCCCGGTGCCAGGCGTCGCTGGCGAGCAGCGGCAGGACCGAGGTTGCTTCGGCGAACACCATCTGCTCCATCGCGGTGGAGACCTTGCCCCAGCTCGCCGCCTCCTGCAGCGTCGAGGAGGAACAGGCGCCGTCGCGGACGTCGGCGACGGTGATCTGGGCCGCATATTTATGCACTTCGACGTCCTGGTGGCCGAGGATTTCGGCGCAGACGACCGTGTCCTGCGTGAAATTCTTCGGCACGCCGCCGCCGATCATCAGCAGCCCCGTCGTGCCCGCCTTGATCTTGAGGTCGGTCAATTCGCGGAAGTCGGCGATGGCGTCGAGCACCATGTAGGGCTTGCCCGCCTTCATGCGGTCGACCTGATGCTTAACGAGCCCGAAGCCCGCCGAGGAGTCGACGAAGGCCGGGCAGAAGATCGGCACGTCATGCTCATAGGCGAGCTTGACCAGGCTGTTGTCCTTTTTGCCGTTGGTCATCAGCCACTTGCCCATCTCGCGGATGAACGCGCGCGACGAATAGGGCCTGGGATCGAGGCCGTCGGCGATGGCGCCGATCGTGTGATCGGTCTCCTGCAGCTTCTCCTCGTCGATGTACGTGTCGTAGATGCGGTCGATGTAGAGCGAGCGCAGCGTATCGTCGTCTGGAATTTCAAGCGCTTGATAGTGTTTGTGGCCAAGCGCTTCGAAGAAATCCATGTCCACAATCGTCGCGCCGGTGGCGACGATCGCATCGACCATGTTGGAGCGGACGAGCTCGGCGTACAGGTCCATGCAGCCGCCGGCTGAGGTCGATCCGGCGATCACCAGAATCACCGAGCAGTCGGGGTCCTCGAGCATCTGGTTGTAGATGCCGGTCGCGCGGGCGAGGTCGCGGCTGGTGAAGCTCATCTTGCCCATCGCCTCGACGATCGGGCGCGCGTCGAAGCTGGTGATGTCGATATGCTCGACCTCGTTGGCGAGCAGCTCGGCCTTGCGGGTGTCGTTGATCGGGGTGTTCATGAGGGCTCCATAGGGTTTCCCCTCCCGCCGAGCGGGAGGGGCTAGGGGAGGGCATGTTGTTCTTCGGAGGAGAGACAGGCCCTCCCCTTAGGCCCTGCGGGCCTTTTCCCCTCCCGCTCTGGCGGGAGGGGCTGATCTACAGCTTCACGACGTTTGAACGCCTCGTTGCCGCAACCGCTCCGTAAAGGCTGGCCATCGGCTCATCCTCGACGATCACGCGCTCGCCGACGGTGAAGCCGTTGAACACGGTGCGCATCGCGCAGCCGTAGGCGCCGAGCATACCGACCTCGATATAGTCGCCGGGCTGCACGTCGGCCGGGAGTTCGAAGGGCCCTGCCATATGGTCGAGATCGTCGCAGGTCGGCCCGTAGAAGCTATATGCCATCGGCCGCACGGACGAGTCCTCTTCGCGCACCAGCGCCACCGGGTAGCGCCAACCGATATGGGCCGCGTCGAACAGCGCGCCATAGGCCCCATCGTTGATGTACAGCTCGGCGCCGCGGCGCTTCTCCACCCGCACCAGCACGCTGGCATATTCGGCGCACAGCGCGCGGCCGGGCTCGCACCACAGTTCGGCCGAATAGCTGATCGGCAGCGCTTCGAAGGTGCGGTGGATGACATCGAAATAGGTTTCGAGCGGCGGCGGCTCCATCCCCGGATAGGTCGAGGGAAACCCGCCACCGACGTCGACGATGTCAACCAGGTTGAGGTCCGTCGCCGGCTCGCCCCCGGTCGCCGTGGCGCGAAGGATCTTGTCGAGTTCGTCGAGCGTATCGAGGCTGAAGGTGCGCACGCCATGCGTGAAATAGGCTTCGCCGATGGCCTCCTCTGCCTTGACGGGGTGCATGAAGCACATCGTCGCGCCGGGCAGCGTCTCGGCCACCAGCTTCACTTCGCCGAGGGACGCGACATCGTAATGAGTCACGCCCTCCGCCCACAGCAGCTCGAGCAGCTCGGGACTTGGATTGGCCTTGACCGCATAGAGCGAGCGACCCGGAAACTTCTCGATGAAGAATCGGGCTGCCCTGCGGGCGGCATGCGGACGAAGCAGCGTGACCGGCTGAACCGGGCGAAGCTTCGCGATCTCGGCGGCGCTGGAAACGCCGACGGGCGGGGCGGTCGCTAGCCCCAGCGCGCGATGATGCTTGTGCAACTCAAGGGACCTCCAACGGAACAGTTCGACAAAAGCTGCCTTGCGGTTGGAAGTCCCATGGGGCAGCGAGCGCGATATATGGTTGGGGGGGTAGCAAGTAAAGAGTTTTTGGACCCCCAAAAGGGGACGTGGCCCCATTGGTCGCCGCTACGCAACATTTGAACGGAATTACGAAGGAAATCAGATGGTTGTTTCGCAAAGCCAATTGAGTCGAGAAGACGTACTGGAGGCCAGGCGGCGCATTGGGGACGCGGTCGTCCAAACGCCGTTGGTCCAGACTGAAATTGACTACACCCGCCATCAATTGAAGTGCGAGTGCCTGCAGGCGGGTGGCTCGTTCAAACTTCGCGGTGCATCGAATCGCCTGTTGAAGCTCAGCCCCGAAGAGCGGACGCGGGGGGTGGTGGCCTTCTCGTCGGGCAATCACGCGCGCGGCGTAGCGATAGCAGCGCGGCGCTTGGGAATGCGCGCCATCATCGTCATGCCGTCCGACGCCCCATCGGTGAAAGTCGAGGGAACCCGCGCCGAAGGGGCGGAGATCATTTTCTACGATCGCTGGACCGAAAGCCGCGAAGCCATTGCTGCCAAGATCGGCGCCGAGACGGGCGCGACCGTGGTGCCAAGCTTCGACGATCCGGACATCGTCGCCGGCCAAGGGACGGTGGGATTGGAGATATACGATGAATTTGGGGCTGAGCCGCACGCCGTAGTGATTCCATGTGGTGGTGGGGGGTTGGCGAGCGGAATTGCCTTAGCGCTCCCCGAAAGCCGCATTATCGCCGTCGAGCCCGAGGGCTGGGACGACATGCGCCTTTCGCTGCAAGCGGGAGAAATCGTCAGCGTCGGGTCCGGTGCGCCGCCGACATTGTGCGACGCGCTGCAAACGCCACGGGTGTCGCCGATCACCTTCGGAATCTTCCAGTCGCGGGTGGTCGAGGTCGTCACCGTCAATGATTCGGAGGTTGAGGATGCGGTCCGCTTCGCCTGGGCGAAACACCGGCTGATGGTCGAGCCCGGCGGTGCGGCCGCACTCGCCGGGGTCCTGGCCGGCAAGGTCCATCTCAGCGAGGACGCAGTAATCGTGCTTTCGGGTGGGAACATCGACCCGGCGCTTCACGCGCGGATCGTCGGCTGACGTCAGCCGACCGCGACTCGCGATTCGCCGGGTTCGGGATGGGCCGGGCTGGACCGCTCGACGGCCTCCATCAGCGCCTCAAGTTCGCTCGACAGCGTGCGAAGTTCGGCCGCCAGCACCTTGGCATTGCTCTCGCCGAGCGCGGCCGATGCCTCGATCAGTGACTCCAGCATCATCGCGATACACGGCAGGATCGTTTCTTCGATCCGTTCGAACGCTTCCTCGAGACGCGCCTGGGTATGGGAATTCGCCATGCCCCCTTGTCGCACAACGGAGTTAAGCAATCGTTGTTAAGAAGCGCGTCATGACGAATATAAGCGAGGCGGCACTCGCGTAGGCGGTGATTGCGGCGTTTTGCTGATCTGGGCGGCCTAGCGGCCTACCGCTTCAGATCTTTCGCCAACCGCATGTCGAGATAGTCGTCGACGCTGCCCATCAGCTGCGGGATCTCGCTCGCGAAAAAATGATTGGCGCTCGGGATGGTGTCGTGGTGGATGGTGATGTGGCGCTGGGTGCGAAGCTTGTCGACCAGCTTCTGCACCGCGCCGGGGGTGACGACCTCGTCGGCCTCGCCCTGGATGATGATGCCGGACGATGGGCAGGGCGCGAGAAAGCTGAAGTCGTACATGTTGGCGGGGGGGGCGATCGAGATGAAGCCCTTGATCTCCGGCCGCCGCATCAGCAGCTGCATCCCGATCCACGCGCCGAAACTGACTCCGCCGACCCAGGTCGTCTCCGCTTCCGGATGGATTTGCTGCACCCAGTCCAGCGCGCTGGCCGCGTCGCTCAACTCGCCGATGCCGTTGTCGAACAGGCCCTGGCTCTTGCCGACGCTGCGGAAGTTGAAGCGCAGCGTGGCGAATCCGCGACGAACGAAGGTTTGATAGAGCAGCTGCACGATCTTGTTGTTCATCGTGCCGCCGGCCTGCGGATGCGAATGGAGGATCAGCGCGACCGGCGCGCGCGGCCGGGGACCCGGATTGAAGCGGCCTTCAAGGCGGCCTTCGGGACCGGGAAAAATGACTTCGGGCATCGATACTCGGCAGGCTTGAGGATGGCGGAACGGCGCGGGGGCTATATAGGCGAGGGACCCTCAAGCGCAATCGGCAGACTTCCGCCAAAACATCGGCGAGGACGCAATGACGGACCGTATCTATCTCGACCACGCCGCGACGACGCCAGTGCTGCCTGAGGCGCAGGCGGCAATGGCGGAGGCGCTGGAGCGCTGGGCCAACCCGAGCTCTCCCCATGCCGATGGGCGGGCGGCGCGGGCAGCGCTGGAGGCGGCTCGGGCAACGATCGCCGATGCGCTGGGTTGGCGCCATGACATCATTCTCACTTCCGGCGCGAGCGAGGCAATAGCGATCGTTGCTTCCGGCGCAAAAGCGAAGGGTCGCATTCTCGGCTCGACCGAGCACGACATCGTGCCGCATGCGATGGGCACAACGGCAATGATGCTCCGCGTTGATGATGCCGGCGTGATCGACCGCCAGGCGCTCGATGAAGCGCTATTGGCAGGACCGGCGCTCGTGGCGATCCAGCAGGTCAATAACGAGACGGGGGTCGTCCAGCTATTCGACGAAATCGCGCCGCGCGTGCGCTCGGCGGGATCGCTGCTGCTGACGGACTGTGCCCAAAGCGCGGGCAAGGTCGACCTACCTGATGCGGATTTCATCGCCGTGTCGGCGCATAAGCTTGGGGGGCCGCCGGGAGTCGGCGCGTTGCTCGTGCGCGATCTCGCGTCGCTCGCGCCATCGGGCGGGCAGGAGAAAGGCTATCGCCGCGGAACCCAGGATATGCCGGCGGCGGCCTCCTTCGCTGCCGCGCTCGCGACGGAACGCTTTCGGGATGCGCAGCCGAGGTTTGCGCAATTGCGGCGGCGGCTTGACGACACCGTGCGCTCCGCGGGCGGAGTCGTGATCGCCGAACAGGTGGGGCGTATTCCCGGCATCGGCGCCATCGCCTTTCCAGGCGTGAGCGCGGCGAGCCAGCTGGTTCAGCTCGATCTGGCCGGTTTTGCGGTGTCCGCCGGAAGCGCCTGCTCGTCGGGGTCGATGAAGCCGAGCCGGGTGCTCGCCGCAATGGGTGTAGCGGCGGAGACCGCCGCGGCGACGATCCGCGTCAGCTTCGGGCCGGCCACGAGCGAGGAGGATATTGACGCGTTCCTCGCTGAATGGACCGGCATTGCGCGCCGCTCGAACTCGGCGGCCGCATGATCTATCTCGATTACCAGGCGACGACCCCCGTCGCGCCCGAAGTGATTGCCGCCATGACGCCGTGGATCGCGGACCGGTTCGCCAATCCGCACAGCCCCTCGCGCGCCGGGCGGGAGGCCGATGCAGCGATCGAAGTGGCACGCGGGCAGGTGGAGCGCGCGATCGGCCTCGACGGTGCCGGCCTCGCCTTCACCGGCGGCGCGACCGAGGCGCTCAACTGGGCGCTCAAGGGGATTGCCGAAGAGGCGAGGCCGGAGCGGCGCAAGATCGTCACGATCGCCACCGAACATGCCGCGGTGCTGGACTCCTGTGCGTGGCTGGCGGGCAGGAGCCACCCCGTCGTGACGCTCCCGGTCGGGGCGGACGGGATCGTCGACCTCGCCGAAGTCGAGCACGCTGTCGGCGAGGACACGCTGCTGGTCGCGGCGATGCTGGTCAACAATGAGATTGGCGTGATCCAGCCCATCGCCGAGATCGCCCGCATCGCCCACGCGGCGGGCGCGCTGATGCTGTGCGACGCGGTGCAAGGGCTCGGGCGGGTGCCGGTTCCGTCAGGCCCGGACCTCGTCGCCGTCTCCGCGCACAAAATTCACGGACCGAAAGGCGTCGGCGCATTATGGATGCGCGGTGGCATCGCGCCGGCGCCGC
>JAIVIZ010000100.1 GCA_020200315.1 Sphingomonadales bacterium
GCACAGTGCAACGGCAGGGCCGGTCGCCTGATGCGCCGTATCCCACCCGATCGACCGCATGGCGATGATCAGACCCGCCGCGAGCCCCGCCTCGATCGCCAGCATAATCAGGCTGATCGCCATGTTGCGGTTCCGGTCGACGTAGATCAGCGCCGCTTCGCTCACGACCGCGCTGGCGGCGATGACTTCGGCGGCCAGCAGGAAACCCAGCATCGCGGTGCCACCGGTAAATCCAGCGCCGACCAGGCCCATCACTGCCCGCCCGGGCATGGCGAGCGCGAGCGCGATCCCCGCCTGCGCGGCGATGATCCAGTAGCTCACCTGGCGAACCTGCTTGGCGACCGCGGCGTGGTCGTTGTCCGCAATGTTGCGGGCGATGACTGGTCCCAGCACCGGCTCGAAGCTAGTCTTCAGCTTAGCTGGCAGCGTCGCGACCTGCTGCGCGACATAATAAATGCCGACGAACGCGGGGCTGAGCAACAGGCCGAGCACGGCAAGATCGATCCGCCGCGACCCCCATTCGACGGCATCGGCGGCCGCGAGCGGGGCGTTGCGACGCGCGGTGCGCCAGGATCCGACAAGGTCGGGCTTCCAGCCGCGCGGGATGCCGTAGCTGCGCACGAGCGGGATCATCGCCGCGATCATCGCCGCGACCATCGAGCAGACATAGGAAATGATCAGCCCGTCGCGCAGCGAAATATACGACCAGGCGAACGCAACGATGCTGATCGTCCACGGCTCGACCAGCGACCGTGCGCGCACCGTTGCCCCGACGTCGTTGCGATAGGCGAGCGCGGACAAGGCGATGTCGGTCCAGCTGATTGCAAGCACGGTCACGGGCAATAACCAGTCGAGCCCGTGGATCTGGCTGTTCGGGAACATGGCGCGAGGGAAGGCCATGAGGATCGCCATGCACAGCAGCGATCCGAGCAGCGCGACCAGCAGCGCATCCGCCACGATGCAACTATGGTCGTGGCCCTCATCGGCATTGGCGAGCAGCTGTGCGAGGCCGCGGCGGAGGCCGAGGGTCGAAATCTGCGCCGCGAATTCGACCGTCAGAACAGCATAGGCGAAGCGGCCGAGGGCTTCGGCGCCATAGACTCGCCCGCCGATGAACAGGAACGGCAGCCGAGCCGCGAGGCGCAGGACGAAGCCGAACGCGTTCAGCCGGCCGCCGCGGGCCAGCGTCGCCATATCCGCATCGGGCGATCCGTCGACACGGGCTGGCCCAGCGACGGCGGTGCTCAATGCGCTGCCCCCCAATGCGCGCCCCAGCCGACTTCGACATCGAGCGGAACGTCGAGCGTCAGCGCCGGCTCCGCCGCACGAGCCATGACGTCGCGGACCACGGCGGCGGCCTCCTTCTGCCGCTCCTCGGGCACTTCGAACACCAGCTCGTCATGGACCTGCAGCAGCATTCGCACGTCGGACAGCCCGGCGTCCGCCAGCGCCCCGTCCATCCGGTTCATCGCCCGCTTGATGATGTCAGCGCTGGTGCCCTGGATCGGCGCATTGATCGCCGCTCGTTCGGCGCCTTGACGATGGCTCATCTGGTTGGAGCGGATATTCGGGAAATGCGTCTTGCGGCCGAACAGCGTGGTGGTGAAGCCATGCTCGCGCACGAAACCGAGCGTCTCGCCGATATAATTGCGGATGCCAGGGAAGCGTTCGAAATAGCGGTCGATGATGAACTGACCTTCCTCTCTCGAAACCCCCAATCGGCCCGCCAAGCCCCACGACGAGATACCGTAAAGAATGGCAAAGTTGATCGTCTTCGCCTTGTTGCGACTCTCCCGATCCGCCGAGCCAAACAATTCCTCCGCCGTCAGCGAATGGATGTCCGCGCCATTGGCGAACGCCTCCTTCAAGGACGGCACATCGGCCATGTGCGCCGCCAGCCGCAGCTCGATCTGCGAATAATCGGCGCTCATCAGCACATGGCCGGGCTCGGCAACGAAGGCGTCACGAATCTTGCGCCCGATCTCGGTGCGGATGGGAATGTTCTGCAAATTGGGATCGGTCGACGACAGCCGCCCCGTCTGCGCCACCGCCAGGCTGAAGCTGGTGTGGACCCGCCCCGTGTCGGGATTGATCTGCGCCTGCAGCGCGTCGGTGTAGGTGGTCTTGAGCTTGGTCAGCTGACGCCAGTCGAGCACCAGTCGCGCGCATGGCACGCCCTCCGCCGCGAGCCGCTCCAGCTCGTTGACGTCGGTCGAGTAATTGCCGTTCTTGCCCTTGCGCCCGCCTTTCAGGCCAAGCCGATCGTAGAGCACCAGTCCCAGCTGCTGGGGCGAGCCGATCGTGAACGGCCCGCACGCCGCCTCATAGACCTGTTCCTCCAACATCGCGATCTCGGTCGCAAAATCGGCAGACAGCTTGGCGAGATAGTCGCGGTCGACCTTGATCCCGCGGCGCTCCATCCGCCCGATCGTCGCCACCAGCGGCCGGTCGACCAGCTCATACACCCGCGCGGCGTTCTCGGCGGCCAGTCGCGGCTTTAGCCGCTGCCACAGCCGCAGCGTGATGTCGGCGTCCTCGGCGGCATATTCCGTGGCCTGCGCTAGCGGCACCTTGTCGAACGTGATCTGGTTGCGGCCCACGCCGCACAGCGACTTGAACGGGATGCACTCATGGTCGAAATGCAGCTTGGCGAGTTCGTCCATGCCGTGACCGTTGCGCCCGGCGTCGAGGTTGAAGCTCATCACCATCGTATCGTCGACCGGCGCCGGATGAATCCCCGCCCTGGCGAACATCACCGCGTCATATTTGAGATTATGCCCGACCTTGAGCACCGCCGGGTCTTCGAGCAGCGGCTTCAACCGTTCGAGCGCGACCTCCGGTTTCAGCTGGTCCGGCGCGTCGCTGAGCAGGTCGCCGCCGCCATGCCCCACCGGGATATAGCAGGCTCGGCCCGGCCCGGTCGCCAGGCTGATCCCGACCAGCCGCGCCACGACGCAGTCGATACAGTCGGTCTCGGTGTCGACCGCCACCATGCCAACCGCACGCGCCTCGGCGATCCAACGATCGAGGGCCTCGATCGATTGCACCGTCTCGTACTTCGACCGATCGATCTCGATCGTCTCGGGTGCGGGCGGCGCAACCGGCTTGGTCCCGATTGACGTCACGACGCCGTTCGGCCGCGGCCCGCCCGACGAAGTCCCGCCGCCGCCGACCATCCGGTTGGCCAACGTCTTGAACCCCTGATCGTCGAGGAACGCCTTGAGCGGCTCGGGCGGAATCCCGGTCAGTGCCAGATCCTCCAGCGCCTCCGGCAGCGGGCTGTCGCACACCAGCCGCACCAGTTCGCGCGACAGCCGCGCCATATCGGCATGGTCGATCAGCGACTGCTTCAGCTTGGGCTTGGCGATCGCATCCGTGCCGGCGAGCACCGCTTCCAGGCTGCCGAACTGCTGGATCAGCTGCGCCGCCGTTTTCGGCCCGATCCCCGGCACGCCCGGCACATTGTCGACGCTGTCGCCCATCAGCGCCAGCACGTCGCCGAGCAGCTCGGGCCCTACCCCGAACTTGTTTTCGACATAGGCGCGGTCGATGCGCCGGTCGTTCATCGTGTCGAGCATGTCGATCGAATCATCGTCGATCAGCTGCATCAAATCCTTGTCGCTACTGACGATCGTCACCTTCCACCCGGCCTTCAGCGCGGCGGTGCAATAGCAGGCGATGATGTCGTCGGCCTCCAGCCCCTCCTCTTCGATGCACGGCACCGAAAAGGCCCGCGTCGCGGTGCGGATCAACGGAAATTGCGGGACCAAATCCTCGGGCGCCGGTGGGCGGTGCGCCTTGTACTGGTCGTACATCTCGTTGCGGAAGGTCGATTCCGACTTGTCGAGGATGACGGCCATGTGGGTCGGTCCGTCCGCCTTGTTGAGCCCGTCGATCAGCTTCCACAGCATCGCCGTATAGCCATAGACCGCGCCTGCCGGCTGCCCGTGCCGGTTGGTCAGCGGCGGCAGCCGGTGATAGGCGCGGAAGATGTAGCTCGACCCGTCGACGAGATAGAGGTGGGGCTGGGTTTGCGGCATGAACGCGTCGGTTTAGCAGGGTGGGCGGTTGAATCCACTCACCACGCGAGCGGAACCGGATAGCTGCGCATTTTCCGGTCGGCAGTTGCGAGCACGCCGCCAAGCATGAGCGTGTGCGAAATCAGCATGCGATCTACAGGATCCCCGTGGATGGACGGCAGCTCGTCGAGTACGCGCCACACATCCGCAGGCAAGGGTTCGACCCGCAGGCTCAGCGAGTCGACGATATGCGCGAAGGAGAGGCCGCGAGCCAGGCGGCCTCGACCACACAGGTCGGAATACTCGAACGCCACCACTGCGCTGGTCGCCAGACCTTCGCCTTCCTCAACACGCTCTCGGAAGCCATCCGGCAGTCTGCGGTCCCCTGTTGCCAGCCACACCAGAACATGGGTGTCGAGCAGGATCAATCGTCCATGCCGTAAAGCTTGCGCCGCTCCGGACTATATTCGCGCAGTGCCCGGATCGCCTCGGGGCCAGTGTCTATGCCTTCGAATTCCTTTGCGAATTTGCCAAGGAATTTCTTTCGTTTGGCAATGACACGTTGCCGTTCTTCCTCCTCGGCTGAACTGACGGGCACAAGCTTGGCCTGCGGCTTGCCGTCACGCGCGATGACGACATCTTCTCCACGCAGCGCGGCTGCGACGAGTTGCGACAGGCGGGTCTTGGCCTCGCCGATGTTGACGTGCATGGCCATAGCTGAAAAGTAGGTTGGCCAAGCGAGTTGGTCAAGGTGGTGAAAGGAATAGCGATGGCTGAAAAGTTCGAGCGACACCGCCAGCCGTGGACGGGCGACGAGCTGAAGAAGCTCAAGCGCCTCGCGATCAAGGGGCTGGGCCTTAAGGCGATCGCCAAGGCGCTGACCCGGAGCGAGGAGTCGACGCAGGCGCAGGCCAAGGCCGTTGGCCTGAAGATCGCCAAACTGCGCTGAAACCTGCCCGGAGCACTCCCAACACCCTCGTCACTCCGGCGAAAGCAGGAACCCGGCGACCTGTGCCGCCGGACGATCACGCTGGAACGTAGGTCAACCGGAGCACATCCTCGGCAATCCGATCGGTAGCGATCAGTCGCAGCCGCGGCCGGGGTCCGGCGAAATACGGCTTGCCGTGGCCGAGCACGACGGGGTGCAGGTAGATGCGGTATTCGTCGATGAAGCCAGGTTCGCCGAGGCTTTGCGCCAACGCCGGGCCGCCAACCTGGATCTCCCCGTCGCGCTCGGTCTTCAGCTGGCGGATGGCGCCCTCCAGGTCATCGCGGACCAGACTGGCGTTGGGCCCGACCGACGTCGACGATCGCGAGACCACCCATTTCGGATGCCTGCGCCATGCCGCCGCAAAGGCGTGATCGTCGGCATCCCATTCGGGCTGATCGTCGTCCCAATATCGCATGACCTCATACGTCTGGCGGCCGTAGACACTGCCCGCAGCGCGCTCGATCAGTTCGATGAAGTGCCGGAACAGTGCGGGGGTGGGCCCGAACGCCGTGTGATCGACGTACCCGTCGAGCGACTGATTCATCCCGAACACAAGCTTCGCCATTCCAAGAATCTCCCCTCAGCGGCGCTTCAGCATTCGCGAACGCTGCGGGTATAAAGTTCGAACAAACTTGATCTGCTCAATATCGCATGAGCCGACGGTGACATGACCGGCGATGCCGCCGAATTCGCAGATGATCCGACCATCCTGCGAGTGAAGAACGTGTTCGTTGCCGCTGTCGGGCGCTCGGTCCGAAGGCATTAGGACGAACACGCGATGTCTCCTGTATGTCGCTTCCTCGATCACAGTGCTGCTTCGGGCAGGTTGTGTCGAGATCAGCTTCGTTACCCAGACCGGCAAGGGAGTTGTGGCCGCCCGCGCAGCCACAGGTTGATAGATGGCGGCAGCACAAACTATCGAGCAGATCATTTTGTTGAGGTGCATGCCGGCCTCGATTTGTGGGTGCATAGCAGTACGTCCTATTCGGCAGCGTCAGCCTGTCCAGCTCTCCCTTCCCAAGGATAAGCGCACGATCCTCCGATTGCGGACATTCGCCGGCCGTGCGACGTTCAAACCGTGATCGCGACTATCCTCATTCTAGTGGCCGCTCCAGCCTCCATGCCGTTCGACGTCTTTGAGCGCATAACGGCACAGGAGGCGGCGAACCGGGTGGCGCAGTGCGGACTTGCGCCCGTCACCACACGCTATGATGCCGACCTTCACGAGGATTTGCTCACCGCCACCCCCGTCAACTTGGCGACTGACGAACAACTGGCCTGCGCTGACAAAGCGGCCAGTTACTACACTCTGGAACTGCCACCGAGCGCCCAACCCCGCTACGACGCCATTCGAGAGGCTCGGTTGTCAGCGGTGTTCAAGGCGCAAGCTCGGGTCTGGCTGTCCGCCCGAGGGCTTCTCAACCAAGTGCCCGAATATCGAGTTGGCATTACAAATGATGCGCTGTTCACTCGCCGAATCGAAAGTTTGTGTGGGCCGCGAGCCAGGGGCGCTTTCCAGTCGAAGTTCGGTTTTCATGCGGTCAGTCCCGACTGGGTAAAGCGCAACTTAAATCCGCCTGAGAGGGGCGGCGAGGTCCTATCCTGTCTCATGAACGTCACCACGGTCGCTGGCTTCGAGTTCGGGTTCATTGGCAACGAGTGTTACCAGCGGTAGTCAGCGTCTGTTTTCGACAGTCGCTATCAGAAAACGACCTTTATTCTATCGTGCTTCCAGGAAGGTGGTCTCGAACGGTGCAAATCGTAAAAAGGCAATTGCCCGCAGCTCTTTTGTTCTTGGCCTATGGCTGGGTTGCTGGGTGTGGACCGCAGTGGAGCGATCCGGAACCAATCGCAGCCGAAGTATATGTAATTGTCCCAGCTGAAAAAGCGCCGTTGTTTACAGCAAACCTAAGCTCGGTTGTGGCGAAGTATGGAATGGCTCCAGTGTTGGGAGAGACTACTGACGACAGAGGACATATAACCTATGTACTTGATGCTACGAGGCCGTCGGTGCGGCTTCGAAGCGAGAACGTTCTCCTAAGCGGTCGCGAAGATCCGAAAATATGCGGCGTTTACGTTGGGCCCCACTCCGACCCGGGGGCAGTTCTTTATCTCGGTTAGTGCGACTACACCAGCGGCCAGTGCGCGCGACGCGCGTGAGTTGCTCTTCGGAATAGTCCGAGACTTACAAAGTAGTGGTTACGATGTTCGGCCACATGTCGAGACATGTAGCCCACTATCAAGAACAGAAAGCCACCCAATCCGAGTCTAACCGCGAAACCCCTGTCCTACAGCCCAACACCCGTGCCATGATGCGCTCGGCTATTTCTCAACGCTGATCCTCAAGCTCGGACGCGGCGCCCGCGCCCGCCGCCTTCGGTGCGAGCTTCGGGAAGTTTCGCGGCAGCAGTGCCCGACCCCGTGAACTTTCGTGAACTTTGACAATTCTCCGCCGTCCCGAATCGAACGCTACGGCACCAGCACCGTATCGACCGCTTCCGCCGCTATCTCCGGATAGTCGAGCGTATAATGCAGCCCGCGGCTCTCGTGCCGTGACAGGGCGCTACGGATGATGAGGTCGGCGACTTCGACCAGGTTGCGCAGTTCGATCAGGTCGGGCGTCACTCGGAAATCGCGGTAGTAGCCGGCAACCTCGCGGCGGAGCAGGTCGACCCGGTTCCTCGCCCGCTCCAGCCGCTTGGTGGTCCGCACGATGCCGACGAAGTTCCACATGAAGCGGCGGATCTCGCCCCAGCTCTGCTGAATGACTACTTCCTCGTCGAGGTCGGTCACTCGGCTTTCGTCCCAGGGCCGGATCGCTGGCGGCTCGGGAAGGCTGCCCCAATGCGCATCGATGTGCTTCGCCGCCGCCTCGCCGAACACCAGACACTCGAGCAGGCTATTCGACGCCAGCCGGTTGGCGCCGTGCAGCCCCGATTGCGTCACCTCGCCGGCGGCATAGAGGCCCGGCGCATCGGTGCAGCCATGCCGATCCACCACCACTCCGCCACAGGTGTAATGCTGCGCCGGCACCACCGGAATCGGCTCCCTGGTGATGTCGATGCCCAAGCCGAGCAGCTTTTCATGGATGTTCGGGAAATGCTCCTTCACGAACGCGGGCTCGCGGTGCGAAATGTCGAGGTGGACGAAGTCGAGCCCGTCGCGCTTGATCTCGCTGTCGATCGCCCGGGCGACGATATCGCGCGGCGCCAGTTCGGCGCGTTCGTCATAGTCGGGCATGAAGCGCTTGCCGCTGCGCGGGTTGATCAGCAGCCCGCCCTCGCCGCGAACCGCCTCGGTGATCAGGAAGTTCTTGATCTCCAGATTGTAGAGGCAGGTCGGGTGGAACTGCATGAATTCCATGTTCGACACCCGGCACCCGGCGCGCCACGCCATCGCGATCCCATCGCCGGTCGCGCCGCGCGGCGCCGTCGAATAGAGATAGGCGCGGCCCGCTCCGCCGGTCGCGAGGATGGTTGCCCGGGCAACGATGGTTTCGACCTGCCGCGTCTCGCGGCTGAAGGCGTAGAGTCCGTGCACCGCGCCGCTGGTCGAGAAATCGGCAGCGTGCCGGCCGGTGACGAGATCGATCGCCACCATGTCGGGGACGAGCGTGATGTTGGGATGCTCGACCGCGGCCTTTTCGAGCGCCTGCTGCACCGCCCATCCGGTCGCGTCGGCGACATGGACGATTCGCCGGTGGCTGTGCCCGCCTTCCCGGGTCAGGTGCCAGCGCTCGGAGCCGTCCCCCGCGTTGAAGGGCACGCCAAGCTCCGCCAGCCGCTCGATGGCGCGCGGCGCTTCCCCGACGACATGCTCGACGATGCCGAGGTCGTTGAGGCCGGCGCCGGCGATCATCGTGTCGTGGACATGCGCTTCGAAACTGTCGCCATCCTCCAGCACCGCGGCGATTCCGCCCTGCGCCCAGCCCGTCGCCCCTTCGCTCAGCCTGCCCTTGGCGATCACCGCCACACGCTTGCTCGCCGCCAGATTGAGCGCGGCGGTCAACCCCGCCGCGCCCGACCCAGCGATCAGCACGTCATAGGCGTCGATCATGCCGCCGCGGTTTCGCGCGTCAGGCTGAGGAACACGTCCTCGAGATCGGGATCGCGGGTCGAGACGTCGACGATCCCGAGCCCCTCCGCCTGCAGCGCGGCGAGCACTTCGCCCGCGTTGACCCGGTCCTTGCGATAGGTGATCGCCAATTGCCGTTCGCCCTGGATTTCGATCTTGTCGAAACAGGGCGCCGCCGGCGCCGTGACCAGGTCCCGGTCGACGGTCACGACCACCGCCTTGTCCTGCGCCTTGGCGATCAGCGCCCGGGTCGGCTCGTTGGCGATCAGCTTGCCGTGATTTATGATGGCGATGCGGTCGCACAGCTGCTCCGCTTCCTCCAGATAATGCGTCGTCAGCACCACGGTCACGCCCTGCTCGTTGAGCGACTTCACATAGGCCCACAACTGCTGGCGAAGCTCGATATCGACGCCGGCGGTCGGCTCGTCGAGCACCAGGATTGGCGGCGAATGGACCATCGCCTTGGCCACCAGTAGGCGCCGCTTCATGCCACCCGACAGGGTGCGCGCATAGGCATTGGCCTTGTCGGTCAGATGCATCGCGGCCAGTAGGGCGTCGGTCCGCCGCTCCCCTTTGGAAATGCCGTACATCCCGGCCTGGATTTCCAGCGCCTCGCTCGGCGTGAAGAAAGGATCGAACAATATCTCCTGGGGAACGATGCCGATCGAGCGCTTGGCGTTGCGCGGGTGCCGGTCGATGTCGAATCCCCAAACGGTTGCGGTTCCCGCAGTCTTTACCACCAGGCCGGCGAGGATGTTGATCAGCGTCGACTTGCCGGCGCCGTTAGGGCCGAGCAGACCGAATATCTGCCCGCGCGGCACGTCGAAGCTGACCTCATCGAGCGCCCGCTTGCCCCCAGCATAGGTCTTTGACAGCGATTCGATGCGGATGGCGGGCTCGGTCATGGTGTCGCGCATAGCGGGGGCGGGCGCGGGGCGAAAGCAAGCCCAACGTCAAACGGAAACGGTGAAGGTGCCGTTAACCTTAACCTGCAAAGTGTTCTTCGCATTAACCGATTACGGGCGGATGCATGGTTCGCGTCCTTCCCGCCCTTGCTGCGCTCGCAGCGGCCGCAGCGCTTGCGCCGGTTGCAGCTTTTGCCGCACCCATTGGAGCGAGCCCGCCGGCGACCGGCAACGCACTGCTGATCTACCCGGTAACCATCACCAAGACGGCGGACCTCGACTTCGGACTGGTCACCGTCACCACCGCTGGAACCGCAATCATCGATCCGAACGCCAATACGATCGCGTCGAGCGGCGGGGTCGTGTTGGTCGGAACGCAGTGGCACGCGGCCGAGTTCGTCGGCGCCGCGCGGAGTTCGTCGGTCGTCAACATCAAGCTTCCGAACCAGCCAATCACGCTCACGCGCCAAGGCGGGACGGAGACGATGACCGTGTCGCCGCTGACGCTGCAGGGCCAGAGCAAGCGGAGCATCGCCGCCGCGACCAGCTTCAGCTTCCGCGTCGGCGGAACGCTCAACGTCGGCGCCAATCAGGCGGAAGGGACCTACACCGGCACCTTCGACGTCGAGATCCAGTACCCCTGAGCCGAACGCATTGAAGCCGCGCGGTTCGCCGCCTAGGTAGGCGGAATGCAGCCCCCGCCCGAAACCATCCGTGTCCAGACTCTGCGCGTCGCCTGCGACGGCTCCGGCGCGGTTCATCCGGCGTTGGGCCACCCGCGCGTCTATCTGCACATCGACGATAATGGCTTTGTCGAATGCGGCTATTGCGACCGCCGCTTCGTGCTCGAAGGCGGTCCGGCGGATGTTCCTGATGAGGATGTTGCGTGAAGGCGCCCGATCCGCGGAGCTTCCTCTATCGCGAGGGAGCGCTCGATCCGGATGACGCGCGCCACCTCGCTTCCCGCCACCTCGCCCGGCACGACGATGGCGAGCTCTACCTCCAATACAGCATTTCCGAGGCGTTCGGTTTCGACGACAGGCGTCTGAAGACCGCCGATTACCACAGCGCCTCGGGCTTCGGCCTGCGCGGCGTTTCGGGCGAGATGACGGCCTTCAGCCATGCCAACGAGATTAGCGCTGCGGCGATCGATCGCGCCGCTGCGACGCTGGCGCTGCTCGATCCTGCCAAAGCCCCTCCAGCCGCGTCGCCGCCGAGGACCAATCAGGCGATGTACGATGCCGCCGACCCGCTCGCGCTCATCCCGTTCGCCAGCAAGGTCGCCCTCTGTCAGGAGGTCGACGCCGCCGCCCGCGCTCGCGATCCGCGCGTGGCGCAGGTCAGCGTTTCACTGTCCGGCAGCTGGAGCGTAGTCGAAATCGTCCGCGCCGATGGCTTCGTCGCGACCGACGTTCGCCCACTTGTGCGGCTGAACGTCTCAATCGTGGCCAAAGAGGGCGACCGCCGGGAGACCGGCAGCTTCGGCATGGGCGGGCGGTATCTTTACGACCGCCTGTTCCAGCCCGCGACCTGGAATCGAGCGATCGACGAGGCGCTGGCACAGGCGCTGACCAACCTCGGTTCGGTGGACGCGCCGGCCGGCGAGATGCAGGTCGTGCTCGGGCCGGGCTGGCCCGGCATCCTGCTGCACGAGGCCATCGGCCACGGCCTCGAAGGCGATTTCAATCGCAAGAGGACCTCGGCCTTTTCCGGCCGCCTCGGCGAGCGGGTCGCGGCGCCGGGAGTCACCGTCATCGACGAAGGTGCGATTGGTGAGCGCCGCGGCTCGCTGACCATCGACGACGAGGGCACGCCAACCGGACGTACCGTCCTGATCGAGGACGGCATCCTCACCGGCTATCTGCAGGATCGTCTCAACGCCCGGCTGATGGGCATGGAGCCGACCGGCAACGGGCGTCGAGAAAGCTTCGCTCACGCGCCGATGCCGCGCATGACCAACACCTTCATGCTCGGCGGCGGTGACGACCCGGCCGAACTCGTCACGCGGGTCAAGAACGGCATCTTCGCCAAGAGCTTCGGCGGCGGGCAGGTCGACATCACCAATGGCAAGTTCGTCTTCTCCTGCACCGAGGCGTACAAGATCGAGGACGGCAAGATCGGTGCCCCAGTCAAAGGCGCGACCCTGATCGGCGACGGGCCGAGCGTGCTGACCCGCGTCAAGGGCATCGGCAACGACATGGCGCTTGATGAAGGGATCGGCATCTGCGGCAAGGGCGGGCAGTCGGTACCCGCTGGCGTCGGTCAGCCGACGCTGCTGATCGATGGACTGACGGTTGGCGGCACCGCCGCTTGAGCCTGGTCGTCGTCGGCAATTACCGCAATTCGCTGCTCGCCGGGATTGTCGCGGCGCACCTTCGATCCGAGGGCATCGATGCCGAAGTGTTCGACCTCAACATGAGCTGGGACGGCGCGGGCGGCGTCATTCCGGTCCGGGTCATGGTCAAGAAGGGCGAGGTCGATCGCGCCGCTGCCCTGCTCGATGCGGCGGAACGCCGCTAAAGGAGATGCGCGATCGGCTCCAGACTGAACCCTGCCGCAGTGGCGCAGCGCTCGAGCTCCTCGCGGCCAGCGCCATCGGCCGACCGCGCCAGCGCCCAGACCAGCGTCGAGCGATTCCCCGACCGGCAGAATGCCAGCACCTTGCCGTCGCCCGCTGCATGGATGGCGTCGCGCATAGCATCGATGTCCGACGGTCCCATTCCGCGTGCGATGGGAACGTGGCGATAAGCGAGTCCCGCCGCCGCACAGGCGCTTTCGACCTCGGCGCTGGTTGGCTGGTCCGGGTCCTCGTGATCGGGACGATTGTTGATGACCAATGTGACGCCTTGGGCGGCATAGTCCGGCAGCGCGCTAGGATTGATCTGCCCGGCTACCATCATCCGTTCGTCAAGCTGGCGGGCCATGCTGTGCCTCCATTGCCTCGGCGAGCGCCCGAAGCAGCGACTCGCCATAGCGCGCCAGCTTCGCTTCGCCCACGCCTTCGATGCGGGCCAGCTGCGAGAGCGCAGCGGGCCGCGCCGTCACGACCGCCCGCAAGGTCGAATTGTGGAAGATGACGTAGGGCGGAATGGCGGCCGCCTTGGCTTCGTCGCGCCGCCATGCCCTCAGCGCCTCGAACAGCGGATCGTGCGGCTGGCCCTGCTCACGCTGGCGCCGGCTTCGCCGTTCGCGCTTGGGTGGCACCGCGACGACCACGGACTCGCCGCCCTTCAGGATGGCGCGCGCCCCCGGACCGAACGACAGCCCGCCGTAATCGTCCGCCCGCAGCGCATCGCGCGCCAGCAGGGCGCGAGCTACGGGCCTCACCAGCGCGACCTCGTCCACCGACGCGATCCCGAACACCGACAGCCGGTCGTGCCCGAACTGGCGAACCTTTTCATTGTCATCGCCGCCGAGCACCGCGGCGAGATGCGCCACACCGAACCGCATCTCGGTGCGGAATGCCGCCGACAGCAGCTTGCGCGCGACTTCGGTCACGTCGATCGTTTCCGGTGGATCAATGCAATTGTCGCAGTTGCCGCAGCGCTCGGGCGCCTCCTCGCCGAAGTGGCGCAACAGGATCGCCCGCCGGCAGGTCGCCGCTTCGACGAAGGCCGCAAGCGCATTCAGCCGCTCCCGTTCGCCCGCCCGCCGCTCTTCCTCGACCTCGGTCTCGAGGCGCCGCCTGGCCCGCGCGCGGACCGGCGCCTCAAGTCCGGCATGGTAGGTCAGCGCTCGACGTCCTGTCGCCGACAGCTGCTCCGCGATCTTTTCGGCGCCAGTACGGCTCGGCGCGTAGACGATCCCGGGCCCCTGCTGGGTAGAGGCCAGCGCCTTTAGCTGCGCGCCGATGCCGTCGCGGGGGCGGACGTGATAGCGAATGTTCGCCCGGTCGAAGCCGGCGACGATCATTCCCTCTTCCGGGATCCCGAGCTGCCCCAATATGTCAGCGCGGGTGCGCGCGTCCGCCGTGGCGGTCAGCGCCAGCCGCGGCACCTCGCGATGGCGGTCGAGCAGCGGACGGAGCAACCGGTAGTCGGGGCGGAAATCATGCCCCCATTCGCTGACGCAGTGGGCCTCATCGATCGCGAATAGCGCCAGCGGCACTTGATCGATCAGGCGAGCGAAGCCCTCGCCCGATGCCCGTTCCGGCGCGACGTAGAGCAAGTCGAGTGCGCCGGCGCAAAGCGCGTCGCGGATGGCCCCCGGATCCGCACTGACGCTGGTCAGCGCCGCCGCCTTCAATCCGACTCCCTCGGCGCTGCGGATCTGGTCGTGCATCAGCGCGATCAGCGGCGAGATGACGATCGCGGTTCCGCTCCGCGCCACCGCCGGCACCTGGTAGCAGAGCGACTTGCCGGCCCCGGTCGGCATGACGGCGAGGCTGTGCTGCCCCGCCATCACCCGGCCGATCACTTGCTCCTGAACCCCGCGGAAGGCGGCGTGGCCGAAGACGCTGTGCAGGATCCCGAGCGGATCCCCGGTCACTGCGCTCCGTTCGCCGCTGCGTTCTCCGTCAGGCCGCGGAACGCCAGCAACGGCCGGATATCCGGATCGTGGCCGGTAAAGTTCCTGAACATCGTTCCATAGTCGATCGTGTTGCCGCGCGACAGAATGAGGTCGCGGAAACGCTGGCCATTGGCCCGGGTCAGCCCGCCGTTCTTCTCGAACCAGGCGAAGGCGTCATGGTCGAGCATTTCGGTCCACGCGTAAGCGTAGTAGCCAGCGGCATAGCCGTTGCTCCAGATGTGCCGGAAATAGCTGGAACGGTAGCGCGGCGGCACGTCCTGATAGTCGAACCCGCCGTGGGCAAGCGACTGTGCCTCGAACTTGTCGACGTCTTGCCGACCGGCGCTTGCGGGGAGCGAATGCCAGTCGAGGTCCATCGCCGCCGCCGTCACGGCCTGGCCGATGGCGTTGCCCTGATTGAACGTGCGTGACTTCTTGATCTTGTCGACGAGGTCCTGCGGAATCACCTGCCCGGTCTGGTAATGAACCGCATAGTGCGGCAGCACCTTGGGATCGAGCGCCCAATTCTCGTTGAACTGCGACGGGAACTCGACGAAATCGCGCGCCGTGTTGGTACCCGAGAGTGTCGGATAGGTCTGCGCCGCAAACAGGCCGTGCAGCGCATGGCCGAACTCGTGGAACATCGTCGTCACGTCGTCGAAGGTAATCAGCGCCGGCTTGCCCGGCGCCGGTTTGGTGAAGTTCGCGACGTTGTAGATCACCGGCTGCGTGCCGCGCAGAGTGGACTGGTTGACCAGGTTCGACATCCACGCCCCACCCGACTTGTTGTCGCGCTTCCAGTAATCGAAATACATCAGGCCGATCGGCTTGCCGTTCTCCTCATGCACCTCGAACACGCGCATGTCGGGGTTCCAGGTCGGGACGTCCTTCCGCTCGGAGAACGTGATGCCATAGAGCTGGTTCGCGGCATAGAAGACGCCATCGGTCAGCACCTTGTTGATCTCGAAATAAGGCTTCAAGGCGTCGGCATCGAGGGCATAGCGCTCCTTGCGGACCTTTTCGGCATAATAGTCCCAGTCCCACGGCTTGGCCTTGAAGCTGCCGCCCTGCCGGGCGATCAGTGCCTGTATGTCGGCCGCCTCGGCCCGCTCCTTGGCGGCAACTGCCGGTGCAAGCCGAGCGACGAAGCCCTTCGCCGTCTCGGGCGTCTTCGCCATCTGGTCGTAGAGCGTGTAGGCGGCATAGTTGGGGTAGCCAAGCAGCGCCGCCTTTTTGGCGCGCAGGTCCGCGATCTCCGACACCGTGGCGCGGGTATCGTTGGCGTCGCCCTTTTCGGCCCGGGTCCAGCTGGCGTCGAACAGCGCCTCGCGCGTCGCGCGGTTGTCGAGCGAGCTCAGCGCCGGCTGTTCGGTGGTATTCTGCAACGGCAGGACATAGCCGGCGAGCTTGCGTTCCTTGGCCGCCTCGGCCGCGGCGGCGATCGCGTCCTCGGAAAGGCCGGCGAGCGCCGCCTTGTCGGTCACGTGCAGCGCGCTGTCCTTGGTCGCGGCAACCAGCTTCTGGCCGAAGGCGCTCTCGAGCGAGCTGATCCGCCCGTTGATGGCTTTCAGCTGCGCCTGCTTGGCGGGGTCGAGCTGCGCGCCGGCATGGACGAACGCCTTGTAGGTGACCTCGAGCAGACGCGCCTGCTCAGGGTTGAGGCCAAGGCTCGCCTGACGGTCGTAGAGCGACTTCACCCGAGCGAAGAGCCGGGGGTTGAGGAAGATGAAGTCGCGGTGGGCGGCGAGCAGCGGCGCGGTCTTGGTGTCGATTGCGTCGAGTGTCTTGTTGGTGTTTGCTCCCGACACGGCCGAGAAGGCGAGCTGGGTCCGCTCGAGCAGCATCCCCGACCGCTCCATCGAGACCATTGTATTGTCGAACGACGGCGCCGCCTTCTGGTTGGCGATGGCCGTGATCTCGGCCTTTTGCTGCGCCATGCCCGCCAGCATCGCCGGCAGATAGTCGCTGTCCTTGATCGTCGCGAAGTTGGGCGACTGGAACGGCAGCGCCGACGGCTTGGCGAAAGGGTTCGATGCGGGGAGCGCGGCCGAACTGCTTGGCATCGCGCGATGCTTGACCGGCGCGGCGGCGAGCGGTGCGGCTACGGCCAGCACGGCAGTTGCGGCAAGGAGATGACGGATCATGAGGTGCTCCTGAAAAACTGGTTTGAGCCGCTTTCAACGCGAAACGGCCTTACGCAAGCCTGAATTTGATCTGCGGCGTTCATTCAGCCGCCTGAGCGGCCGCTTCCAGTTCGCGCTCCGCGGCCTGACGATTCCACAGCTCGGCGTAGAGCCCGCCCTTGGCGAGCAACAGCTGGTGGGTTCCGCGTTCGGCGACTCGGCCTTCGTCGAGGACGATAATCTGGTCGGCGTCGGCAATCGTCGACAGGCGGTGCGCGATGACGATCGTCGAACGGTCGCGGATGGCATTGGCGAGCGTCGCCTGGATCGCCTCCTCGGTGCGGCTGTCGAGCGCGCTCGTCGCCTCGTCGAGGATCAGGATGGGGGGATTCTTCAACAGCGTGCGGGCAATCGCAACGCGCTGCTTCTCGCCGCCGGACAGTTTCAGCCCGCGCTCTCCGACCATCGACTCATATTCGTTGGGAAGCATGGCGATGAAGCCGTCGATCGCCGCACCACGCGCCGCCGCTCTGACTTCGTCTGGTGCCGCGCCTTCGCGACCATAGGCGATGTTGTAGGCGATCGTGTCGTTGAACAGCACCGTATCCTGGGGGACGATCCCGATCGCCGCGCGCAGGCTGGCCTGACTGACGTGCGAGATGTCCTGATCGTCGATGAGGATGCGGCCTGCGGTCGGATCGTAGAACCTGTAGAGCAGCCGCGCGAGCGTCGACTTGCCCGCGCCGGAAGGCCCGACCACGGCAACGCTCGATCCAGCTGGAACCTCGAAGCTGACGCCTTTTAAAATCTCGCGCCCCGGCTCGTAGCCGAAGCGGACATCCTCGAACCGGACCACACCGCGCGAGACGCTGAGCGGCCTTGCCCGCGGCGCGTCGACGATCTCCGCCGGCGTGTCGAGCAAGGTGAACATCGCCTCCATATCGATCAGCCCCTGGCGGATTGAGCGATAGACCCAACCGAGCATATCGAGCGGGCGGAACAGCTGCATCAGCAGGCTGTTGACCAGCACTACATCGCCCGGCGTGAAGCGGCCCTTGCTCCACCCCCACACGGTGAACACCATCGCGCCCGCCATCATCGCATTGGTGATCAGCGACTGGCCGATGTTGAGCCACGCGAGCGACACCTCATTGCGCACCGCCGCGCGAGTGAAGGCGCCGACCGCCTCGTTGTAGCGCCGCGCTTCCCGCTCCTCGGCGCCGAAATATTTGACCGTTTCGTAATTGAGCAGGCTGTCGACCGCTCGGCCGATCGCCTTATTGTCGACCTCGTTCATCTGCCGCTGCAGCCCGGCGCGCCAGTCGGTCACCCAACGGGTGAAGCCGATGTAGATCGCGACGATCGCCAGCGTAGCGGCGACCAGCTCGCCTCCGAATTTGACGAAGAAGATGACACAGATCGCGCCCAGCTCGATGATTGTCGGGGCGATGTTGAACAGCAGGAAATAGAGCATCATGTCGATGCTCTTGGTCCCCCGCTCGACGATTTTGGTGAGGCTGCCGGTGCGCCGCTCGAGGTGGAAGCGCAGCGATAGGGAGTGGACGTGGCGGAAGACCAGACTGGAGAGCGCCAGCGCAGCCCGTTGCCCGACCTTCTCGAACAAGGCGTTGCGCAGATTGTCCGCCAGCACCCCCCCGAATCGGGCGCCGCAGTAGGCCAGCACCATCGCCGCGACGAGCGCGAACGCCTCGCCGTGCCCGCTCATCCGGTCGATGACAGCCTTGTAGGCGAACGGCATGAGCAGGGTCGTCGCCTTGCCGATCAGGACGAGGGCAACGGCAACGACGACGCGCAGCTTCAGCTCGCCTTCGCCCCTTGGCCAAAGCATCGGCAGGAACCGAAGCATCGTTTTGAGGCTGCCCTTCTCGGGCCTTTGCTCAGGTGCCGTGGAGTCGCGCATCGACGTTAAGATAAGCGTTCGCGGCGCACCCACAAATGGCGGGGACGAAACAATTGGAACAACAGCATTAATTCTCCGTTGAGCGCCATAACGAAGGCGGAGGGCGTCATGGGTCCGGGATTGTTCGTCATTGCCATCCTTGGCTGCACCGACGGCTCGGCCGATTGCCGGCCGCTGGCGACGCTTCCGACCCGCTACGAGAACCGCGCCACCTGTGCCGCAGCAACAGCGCCCGCGCTACTCGCCAGCACCGGCTACGACTTCCCCGAACTTCAGGCAGAGTGCCGCTTGGTCGCCTCGCCGGCATCGAGCCGCAACGATCAGCGACGGTCGGTCGCCGACAGAGGCTGAGTCGCAAATCGCGCCAACTTTCAGCGCGGATTACACCAACTCTCTAGCAGTGGCGTATTCGCGCATCTGAAATCATTGGGCTTTTCCAATTGGCACGCCTCCTGCAAATAAGGAGGCATCATCCAATGATGGATGCGCCAAAAGGGAAAGATCATGTTGAACCTCAGCTCCGCCCGCCAAACCGCCGTCTCCTTCGCCGCCGCTTTCCTCACCGCGATGCTGTTCGTCAGCGCTGCCGTCGGCCCGCTGCCGATCGCCGGACTGGTCGTCTGACCTCTCGCATCTCAAGGATCACGACCATGAACGGACGTTTTCTCCTCAGCCGCGCCAAGGTCATGGGTGTTGCCGCCGGCATCTCCGACTGGACCGGGATCGATGTCCTCGCCGTCCGCCTCGGTCTGATCGTCGCGACGCTGATCACCGGCCCGGTTGCGGTGCTGCTCTACATTCTTACCGGCTGGCTCGCTTCGGACGATCGGTAGATCCGGCGATGGCCGCATCCACGATCGCCGGACGAGCCTCCTCGCCCAGCTGCTCCATGGTGCACTGATCGGGCCGCTTGTCCGGTCGCCAGCGCAGGAACAGCGTGCCGTGGCGAAAACGATGGCCGGTGATATGATCGAAGCGGACTTCGGCGATCAGGCTGGCACGCAGCGGGGACCATTCGGTCGAACGCTCGGTTGCCCAGCGGCTCGGCCCGCCGGGTGCATCGCCGGTGAAGCCGGGCGCTTCGACCAGCGCTTCCAATTCCTTGGTCAGCGCCGCCTTGTCGATCCCGGCGAGACCGGAGCAAAAGCCGACGTGGTGGAGCAGGCCCGCCTCGTCATAGAGGCCGAGCAACAGCGAGCCGACTTCCTTTTTCTTGGCCGCATAGCGAAAGCCGCCGATCACGCAGTCGGCGGTCCGCATTCGCTTGACCTTGAGCATCGCCCGCTCGCCGGCCCGGTAGGGCTCATCGATCCGCTTGGCGATCACCCCGTCGAGTGCGGTGCCCGTCCCCTCCAGCCATCGCACGGCGTCGGCCCGCTCCTCGGTCTTAGGCGACAGGCGGAGCAAGTCGGAGCGGTGTTCCGCATAGAGCTGTTCGAGCGCGGCGCGTCGTTCCTTCAGCGGTCTCGCGGCAAGCTCCGGGTCTCGCTTCAGCGAGAGCAGGTCGAACAGCATGAACCGCGCGGGGGTCTCGGCGGCAAGTTTGCGCACTCGGCTCTCGGCAGGATGGAGCCGCATCTGTAGCGCTTCGAACGATAGGGTCGGGCCGACTGGAATGATCAGCTCGCCATCGAGCACGCAATCCGGCAGCCCCGCGAGTCCCGCCACGACTTCCGGAAAATAGCGGCCGAGCGGCTTGCCCGATTTGGAGATGAGCTCGACCTCACCGTCGACAATGACGGCAAGGCAACGGAAGCCGTCCCACTTGGGCTCATATTGCCAGCCCTCACCCTCGGGCAGGGCATCGACCAGCCTGGCTTCCATCGGTTCGATCATGATGGAGGGCAACGCGCGCCGGGCTGGCGAGTGCCGCGGCAACCGAGTAAGCAGCCTGCTCCAAGGAGATCAGCCCATGCGCCGCACTCTCATCGCACTAGCCGCCCTCGCCATTGCCGTCCCCGCCAGCGCCGCGCTTCCGGTCGGCGCAAAGGCGCCCGATTTCCAGACGACGGGCGCGATCGCCGGCAAGCCGTTCAAGCTCCACCTCGCGGAGCAGCTCAAGAAAGGCCCGGTCGTGCTCTATTTCTTCCCCAAGGCGTTCACGTCCGGCTGCACGGCGGAAGCGCATGCGTTCAGCGACGCGTCGAAAGACTTTCAAAAGGCCGGCGCGCGCGTGATCGGGATGAGCGCCGACGACCTGCCGACGCTCGAGAAATTCTCGGTCACCGAATGCCGCAACGCCTTCCCGGTGGCGACGGCCAGCCCGGCGGTGATCGACGCCTATGATGTCAAGCTGCCGATGGTCAACATGACCAACCGCACCAGCTACGTCATCGCGCAGAACGGCAAGGTGACGATGGTTCACAGCGAGATGAGCTGGAAGGACCATGTCGCCAAGTCGCTCGCCGCGGTGCAGGCGCTCAAGCACTAGGCCAGCCGCCGACGCCGGCGAACAGCGCTTCGGCGCGACGGCGAAGCGCGTCCGCCGCTTGCGGCCACGGCGGATCGAGGCGGGAGCCGGGAAAGACCATATATTGGTATGGCCCGGCCGGAATGCCGGTGCCGTTGCGAGGGTCGGGGTCCTTGCCGCCGAGCGCCTCGGCGAGGGCGAGCGAGACTTCGCCGAGCGGGTGGGGCGCCGGCCCCTGGTCGGCGACGACCGCCCAGCTCTCGTCTCCGCTCGCCACGTTGCGCGCCATGGCCAAGTC
>JAIVIZ010000101.1 GCA_020200315.1 Sphingomonadales bacterium
GTCTATGGCTTCGCCAAGCAGTCGGGCGGCGCCTTCCACCTGCGCAGCAAGGTCGGCGAGGGCACGGTGGCGGAAGTCTGGCTACCGCGCGGCACCACCGAGGAGCGGGTGGAGGAAACCCAAGCGCCGCTTCCGCTGGAGCCGATCGAACCGCTGGATATTCTGCTGGTCGACGATCACCCCGACGTTCGTCGGACGACCGCCGCCATGCTCGAGGATCTCGGGCATCGCGTGGTCGAGGCGCAGAGCGGTCCCGACGCGCTTGCCCTGCTCGACGTCGCCGACCGACCGTGCGACCTGCTCGTCACCGACTATGCGATGCCGCGCCTGTCGGGGATCGAACTGGTCCGTGCGGCGCGCGAGCGGCGCGGCCCGCTGCGCGCACTCATCATCACCGGCTACGCTGAGGCCGAAGCGATCGAAGAACGGCCGGCTGATGTTGCGATCCTCGCCAAGCCGTTCAGCATCGAAACCCTGTCGCGGGCGGTCGCCGCCGCCGCAGTCCGCGAACCGGCCAAACGCTGCCGCGCGAAAGTCGCCTAACGCTTCAGCCGCGCAGCGTGCCAGCCGACGTGATCGGCCATGAACGTCGACACGAAATAATAACTGTGATCATAGCCGGGCTGCCGCCGCAGCGTCAGCGGAATGCCCGCGTTTGCGCAGGCCGCTTCGAGCAGCTCGGGCCGCAGCTCGCGTTCGAGAAAGGGATCCGCCTCCCCAACATCCACCAACAACTCGAGCGGGCGCGCGCCGTCTTCGATCAACGCCACCGCGTCATAGGCGCGCCACGCCGAGCGATCGCCACCGAGATATCCAGTGAATGCCTTCTCGCCCCATGGCACCTGGCTCGGCGCGACGATCGGCGCGAACGCCGACACGCTTCGGAAACGCTCCGGATGCCGCAGGGCGACGGTCAGTGCGCCGTGCCCGCCCATCGAATGACCCGTGATCCCCTGCCGCTTCTCATCGACCGGAAAATGCGCGGCGATTAGGATGGGAAGCTCCCGCTTGACATAGCTCCACATCCGATAGTTTCGATCGAACGGCGGTTCGGCCGCGTCGACGTAGAATCCGGCGCCCAGCCCGAAATCCCCCGCCCCGTCGGAATCGTCGGGCACTCCCTCGCCGCGCGGGCTGGTGTCCGGCGCGACGAAGACGATGCCATGCTTGGCGCACGCCGCGCGATACTCGCCCTTCTCCGTTACGTTGGCCGACGTGCAGGTCAGCCCCGATAGATACCAGAGCACCGGCAGCGTTGCCCCGGGCGCATGATCGGGCACGAACACCGAGAAGGTCATCGGCGTGCCGGTTGCGGCGCTGTCGTGGCGATAGACGCCCTGCGTGCCGCCGTGGGCGCGCGCCGTCGAGACCGTCTCGATCACCATGCGCCCCTCATCAGGAAACGCGATGCAGCGCGCACAGCTTGTTGCCGTCGGGATCGCGCAGATAGGCGAGGTACAGGCTCATGCCTGTGCCGCTGCGAACACCGGGCGGATCCTCGATGGCCGTGCCGCCGGCGGCGACTCCCGCCTCCTGCCAGGCATGCGCCTGCTCGGGATCCTCGACCGCGAAGCCGATCGTGCAGCCGTTGCCATGCGTCGCCGGCTGACCGTCGATCGGCGGCGTGACCATGAACACGCCGCCGTCCTTGCGGTACATCAGCCGACCCTTGTCATCGACCTGCCCTTCGCGGCCGCCGATCGACGTGAACAGCGCATCGTAGAATTTCTTCGATCGGCCGATGTCGTTCGACCCGACCATCATGTGACTGAACATCGCTTTCCTCCTCTAGTAAACGACGACCGAGCGGATGCTCTCGCCCCTGTGCATCAGTTCGAAGCCGCGGTTGATGTCGTCCAGCTTCAGCACATGCGTGATCATCGGGTCGATCTCGATCTTGCCCTTCAGGTACCAGTCGACGATCTTGGGCACGTCGGTGCGGCCCTTGGCACCGCCGAACGCGGTGCCGCGCCAGCTGCGCCCGGTGACCAGCTGGAACGGCCGCGTGGCGATCTCCTTGCCAGCCTCGGCGACGCCGATGATGATGCTGGTGCCCCAGCCGCGATGACAGCATTCGAGCGCCTGGCGCATCACATCGGTGTTGCCGGTGCAGTCGAAGCTATAATCGGCCCCGCCATCGAGCAGCGCGACGAGGTGCGCGACGACATCGGGTGTTTCGCGCGGATTGACGAAGTCCGTCATCCCGAAGCGGCAACCCCACTCCTCCTTCGCCGGATTGATGTCGACCCCGACGATGCGGTCCGCGCCGGCCAGTCGCGCGCCCTGAATGACGTTGAGACCGATGCCGCCGAGGCCGAACACAACGACATTGTCGCCGGGCTGCACCTTCGCCGTATTGACCACCGCGCCGACGCCCGTCGTTACGCCGCAGCCGATGTAACAGGCCTTGTCGAACGGTGCGGCGGGGTCGATTCTCGCCACCGCGATCTCCGGCAGTACGGTGAAGTTCGAGAAGGTCGAGCAGCCCATGTAATGGAAGATCGGCTTGCCCTGGTAGCTGAAGCGGCTGGTGCCGTCCGGCATCACGCCCCGCCCTTGCGTCGCGCGGATCGCGGTGCACAAATTGGTCTTGCCCGACAGGCACGATTTACACTGGCGGCACTCGGGCGTGTAGAGCGGGATGACGTGATCGCCCGGCGCGACCGAGCTAACTCCCGCCCCAACCTCGCGCACCACGCCCGCGCCTTCGTGGCCGAGGATCGAAGGGAAGATGCCTTCGCTGTCCAGCCCGTCGAGCGTATAGGCGTCGGTGTGGCAAATCCCCGTCGCCATGATCTCGACCAGCACTTCGCCCGCGCGCGGTCCCTCCAGATCGATCTCGACGATTTCGAGCGGCTGCTTCGCCTCGAATGCCACCGCCGCACGCGTCTTCATCGTTCGAACTCCAGAATCACCTGATCGACCGCGAGGCTTTCGCCGGCGGCGGCGGCGGTTGCCTTGACCGTCCCGCCCTTCTCCGCGCGGAGGATATTCTCCATCTTCATCGCCTCGACTACCGCGAGCGGCTGCCCTGCCTCGACCTTGTCGCCGGCCTCGACCTCCAGTTTCGTCAGCAGCCCCGGCATCGGCGCGAGCAGGAAGCGCGACAGGTCGGGCGGCACTTTCTCCATCATGAAGCGAGTCAGCTCCGCGATGTGGCGCGGCAACACCTGCATCTCGTGCCGCGCGCCGCGGGTGGTCAGCGTCCAGCCGCGCCCCTTGCGCGCGACCTGCACGATGCGGTTGCGTCCATCCATGTCTGCAATCAGCAGCCGCTGCCCCGGCGCCCAGTCGCCGATGACATCGATCGGCTCGCCCCCATCGACTCTGATCAGCGTGCCGCCGTCATAAGGCTCCGCGACGACGGCAAACAACCGCTTGACGATTCGCACCACCTGCTCCGCATCGGGAAATTCCGGCTCGCCCAATTGCCCGTCGATCAACGCCGCGCGCGTGTCGTGGGTCAACTGCACGATCGCGGCGAGCGCGGCGAGGTCGGTCTGTAATTCCTCGTCCGCCGGCGCACCGTGAAAGCCTTCGGGATATTCCTCGGCGATGAAACCGGTCGTGATCGCGCCCGAGCGGAAGCGCGGGTGCTGCATCAGCGCCGACAGGAAATCGATATTGTTGGCGATGCCGCCAATCTCGAATGCGTCGAGCGCCTCGACCTGCGCATCGATCACTTCGGTGCGGGTCGGCGCCCAGGTGACCAGCTTGGCGATCATCGGGTCGTAGAACATGCTGACCTCGCCGCCTTCCGCGACGCCATCATCGACGCGGACGATCTTCTCCCCTCCCGCATCGCGGGAGGGGTCGACTCGCCGAAGGCGAGCGGGGGAGGGCATGTCGGTGTAAGCAGACAAGCCCACCCCTTCGCGCTTCGCGCTCTTCCCCTCCCGCGAGCGGGAGGGAGTTCGATACCGCACCAACCGCCCCGTGCTCGGCAGAAACCCGCGATACGGGTCCTCGGCATAGACCCGGCTCTCGATCGCCCAACCGTCGAGCTTCACCTCATCCTGCGTGAAGGCGAGCTTCTCCCCCGCCGCCACCCGGATCATCTGCTCAACGAGATCAAGCCCGGTCACCTCCTCGGTCACCGGATGCTCGACCTGCAGCCGCGTGTTCATTTCGAGGAAGTAGAAGCTCTCGCCTGTCGGATCATTGCCGCCGACGATCAGCTCGACCGTGCCGGCGGAATAATAGCCCACCGCCCGCGCCAGCGCGACCGCCTGCTCCCCCATTGCCCGCCGCATTTCGGGCGTCACGAACGGCGACGGCGCTTCCTCGACCACCTTCTGGTGGCGCCGCTGGATCGAGCATTCGCGCTCATTGAGATAGACGATATTGCCGTGCTGATCGCCCAGCACCTGAATCTCGATATGCCGCGGCTGTTCGATGAATTTTTCGAGGAACACGCGGTCGTCGCCGAAGCTGGCGAGCCCCTCGCGCCTGGTCGCCTCGAACCCCTCGCGCACGTCGGTCTCGGACCAGGCAAGCCGCATCCCCTTGCCGCCGCCGCCGGCCGAAGCCTTCATCATCACCGGATAGCCGATCTCGCCCGCGATCCGCACCGCCTCGTCGGTATCGGCGATCTCGCCGAGAAAGCCGGGCACGACATTGACCCCCGCCGCCTTGGCCAGCTTCTTCGATTCGATCTTGTCGCCCATCGCCGCGATCGCGTTCGCCGGCGGCCCGATAAACGCGATCCCCGCCGCAGCGAGCGCGTTCGCAAAACTCTCGCGCTCGGACAGAAAGCCATAGCCCGGATGCACCGCCTCGGCGCCCGTCGCCTTGCAAGCGTCGATGATCAACTCGGCCTTGAGATAGGATTCGCTCGCGGGCGCCGGCCCCAGCCGCACGCTCTCGTCCGCTTGTCTCACATGCGGCGCGCGAGCGTCGGCATCGGAATAAACCGCAACCGTCTTGATGCCCATCCGCTTTGCAGTGCGGATCACCCGGCAAGCAATTTCGCCCCTGTTCGCAATGAGAATCTTAGAGAACATCAGGGCACCCGAAGCCGTCACCCTGAACTTGTTTCAGGGTCCATCCCGACATCCGCAATGCCCTTCCCCAAAATGGATGCTGAAACAAGTTCAGCATAACGGGAACCGACGCGCGCTGCGGATCACCCGGCGCGCGATCTCGCCGCAATTGGCGATCAGGATTTTGGGGAACATGCGTCCTTGTCTCGATCGGTTCTGGAGGGATATTCGGAAGTCGTCAGGGCTTGGCACCCTCAACGACGTATAGCCGGGAAACGGCGGAAGAATGGCGGATTTTACTTGCCTCTAGCGTTTCGGGCGCATGCTCGAAAGCTTCGGCGGCGGCAAGTGACGGGAACTCGATTACGACCACCCTTCCCTGCGGCGGCGGTCCGTCAACGACCTCAGCAACATCGCCGCCGCGAACAAGGTAGGTGCCTTTAAACTTCCTCACCAGCGCGCCGATAGCGGCCTTGTACGTTTCATAGGCAACAGGGTTCTTAACCACGATTTCCGCGATCACGTATGCCTTGGCGACGGGAGCCGCAGACTGCGCCGCGACGGTTGGGCAACAGGCCAAAGCGACCGGGGCAACCAACGCTGCAAGATATGGAATTTTCATACGCTAGCTCCTTCTCCGAAAAGCGCTCACACCGACACCTCATCAACCGGCGGCTTGTTGTGCCCGAGCAACCGCAACACCTCATCCGCCGCGTCGGCGAGGTTCGTGCCCGGCCCGAAGATCGCCTGCACCCCGGCCGCACTCACGCGGCGCGCGCCGCCGCCGGTGCGCCGCGCAACAAACCCTCGGTGCTCAAATCCTCATCGAGTTCCGGCCAGTGGATGCCGGAACCGGCCCCCGCCTTCTCCCAGTGCGAAAGCTGCTCGGGCCTGGCGTGGAGCAACCGGGGATACCAGGCCAGCGGCACCGAGATCGTCCGCCCGTCCATCAGGTCGACGATCAGGCTCGCTTCGTCGAAGCGCACGTCGAGCACGCGCTCGTCGGTGACTTTAGCCGAAATGTTCATGCCACGCCTCCAGCAACGCCGCCCGATGCTCATCAACCATCGCGACAATGCCACCAATCTCGTGCGCGCGGAACCCGCGGCTCTTCGCCACCTCGACCGGTTCAAGCCACAGCTTGATCGTCGCCTCGCCGCGATCGACATGGATATGCGGCGGCTCATTCGGCTCGTGGCTGTAAAAGTAGAAACGGAAGGCGCCTATCCGCAGGACGGTCGGCATCAGACCGCCGCCTCCCCCACCGGCGGCTGGTTATGCCCCAGCAGCCGCAGCACCTCGTCCGCCGCATCCGCAATGTTCGTCCCCGGCCCGAAGATCGCCTGCACGCCAGCCTCGCGGAGCATGGCATAGTCCTGCGCCGGGATCACACCGCCCGCGACGACCTTGATGTCGGCCGCGCCGAGGTCGCGCAGCTCACCAATCAGTTCGGGAATTAGCGTCTTGTGCCCCGCCGCGAGGCTCGATGCGCCGACCACGTCGACGGCTTTCTCCACTGCCAGTTCCGCCGCCTCACGCGGGGTCTGGAACAGCGGTCCGGCGATGACCTCGAACCCCAGATCGCCGAACGCCGACGACACGAGGTTGGCGCCACGATCATGCCCGTCCTGCCCCATCTTGGCGACGAGAATGCGCGGGCGGCGGCCAAGGCGCTGCGCGACCTGCGCCGTGCCCTCCTTGACCCCCGCCCAGCGCGCGTCGCTGCGCCGCCCATAAATCCCCCTGACCGGCGTCGGCGAAGTCGCATAACGCCCGAACGCCCGCTCCAGCGCATCCGAGATTTCGCCGAGGGAGCAGCGCACGCGAGCGCATTCGACCGCAAGCGCGAGCAAATTAGCTCCTCCCCGGAACGGGGAGGGGGACCGCTCGGCGGAGCCGAGGGGTGGAGGGGGCCCTCCACCGGAATTCTTGTTGCGTTGGGGCCCCCCTCCACCAGCCTGCGGCTGGTCCCCCTCCCCGTTCCGGGGAGGATTTCTGGCACCCTCCTCCAACGCATCCAGCGCCGCCCTTACCTTCCCTTCGTCCCGCCCCGCCCGCATCTTCTCCAGCCGCGCGATCTGCCCGCTGCGCACCCGCGCATTATCGACCTCGAGGATGTCGAGGTGCGCTTCCTCCGCCAGCCGGTAGCGGTTGACCCCGACGATCACCGTCTCGCCCGTATCAACGCTCGCCGCGCGCGCCGCCGCCGCTTCCTCGATGCGTTGCTTGGGCAGGCCTTCCGCGACCGCCTTGGTCATGCCGCCATGCGCCTCGACCTCGTCGATCAGCGCCTGCGCGCGCTCCTCCAGCTCGCGCGTCAGTGCCTCGACATACCAGCTGCCGCCGAGCGGATCGGCCACCGCCGTGACCCCGCTTTCCTCGGCCAGGATCAGCTGCGTATTGCGTGCGATCCGCGCTGAAAATTCGGTCGGCAGCGCGATCGCCTCGTCGAACGAATTGGTGTGCAACGACTGCGTGCCGCCCAGCACCGCCGCCAGCGCCTCGACCGTGGTGCGGACGATATTATTGTACGGGTCCTGCTCGGTCAGGCTGACGCCGCTCGTCTGGCAATGCGTGCGCAGCAGCTTCGACTTCTCGGATTGTGCGCCCAACTGCGCCATGATCCGCGCCCACAGCGTCCGCGCCGCGCGCAGCTTCGCCACCTCCATGAACAGGTTCATGCCGATGCCGAAAAAGAACGACAGGCGCGGCGCGAACGCGTCGATGTCGAGCCCGCTCTGCATGGCCGTGCGCACATATTCCATGCCGTCCGCCAGCGTGTAGGCAAGCTCCTGCACCGCCGTCGCCCCGGCCTCGTGCATGTGATAGCCGCTGATCGAAATGCTGTTGAATCTCGGCATCTCGCGCGACGTGTAGGCGATGATATCGCTGACGATCCGCATCGAGGGTTCGGGTGGATAAATGTAGGTATTGCGGACCGCGAACTCTTTCAGAATGTCGTTCTGGATCGTGCCGCTTAACGCAGTGCGGGGCACCCCCTGCTCCTCGCCCGCGACAATGTAGAAAGCGAGTATCGGCAGCACCGCACCGTTCATGGTCATGCTGACCGACATTTCGCCCAGCGGAATGCCGTCGAACAGCAGCTTCATGTCCTCGACGCTGTCGATCGCCACGCCCGCCTTGCCGACATCACCGGTGACGCGCGGATGATCGCTGTCGTACCCGCGATGCGTCGCGAGATCGAACGCGACCGAAATGCCGTGCTGCCCCGCGGCGAGGTTGCGGCGATAGAAGGCGTTGCTTTCCTCTGCGGTCGAGAACCCCGCATATTGCCGGATCGTCCATGGCCGTCCCGCATACATCGTCGCATAAGGCCCGCGCGTGTAGGGTGGCAGGCCGGGATAGCCGCTGTCGATGTCCGCGGCGTCATCGGAGCCGTAGACCGTTTTGAGCTGGATACCCTCGGGCGTTTCGTGCCTTAGGTCGGCCCCGCGCGCCTCCTTGGCCGCAAGCTTTTCCCACTCTTCGCGTGCGCCCTTGGACATGGGAGAGCCCTAACGCTTCACGCGACGAGTATAAACCCTACGCGCGTCGCGAGCCGAGCACCGCAGGATAGGGTCGAGGAGGACCGCTCCGAACTCTGACCGGAGGCGACCAGTCGACCCTTCGGCAACGAACATGGAGCGGGCATGCCGGACAGTTCGGCCTTAACGGGCGACAGAATGTCTGACCCAATTTCTTCATCTGCGCGAATAGCTCCAGCAGGCTGTCCGCATCGAACGACGGTGCCGCGGCAGTGACTGCATTCCGGCCGTCCTCGGCGCTCGCATTCCGGCCGATGAAGCCGAAGCGGATCAGAACCCGGTGCACGTGGCTGTCGACGATGAACACACGCATCCGCAGCGTGCTTGCGTTGAGCGTCGCGGCGGCAACCTTGGGGCCGACACCAGGCAGCCGTTCGAGCCAGGCGAGCGCCTGATGGAGGGGCCAGAATCGGAGGAAGGAAAGATCATAGTCCGGCTGCTCGCGGCCGATCCACTGCAAAGTCGCCACCAAGTTGCTTGCTTTATCCTTGGCGTAAGTCACGTCGCCAATCACGCGTTCAACGTCGGATGGCTGTGCTCCCGCAAGGAGTGAGGGATGTGGCCAGCATTGCTTCAGTCGCTCCAACGCGGGATCAGCAACGACATCGTAGGTGCGGCAGCCGATCAGCGACCGCACCAATTTCCATAAGGGCTCCGGGCGCTCGAACGGTGCAAGCCGACCGAAGGCACGAGTGAGAGCGGTTCGGATGAACGTTAGATCATCAGCCGCAAAATCGAACGACTCCTGCATGAGCGACTATTAGAACAAACAGGGAACACACGCAAGCTCAGCAAATCTGCTCGACCTTGAGGCTGCCGGCTGGGAGCGGCTTAAGCACGTTCCTTGCAGGCACGGACATATCGAGCCACTGCTCGAAGTCGCGAGGCGGCAGGACGACGATCTGGCGGCTGTGATACGGGGCGATGTCCTCGCCGGGCGATGTGGTCAGCATGGTGAAGGCCTCACCAAGCTCAGGGTCGCTGCGCCACAGCCCCGCGATCCCGAACAGGTCGGTATCGCGAAGCGTGAACAGCCATTTATGCTTGCGCTTAGCCTTCGAATCGGTCGGTGCGGTGAACTCGTAGAAACCGTCGGCCAGGATCAGGCAACGCCCGCTCGGGAACTCGCGCCCGTCCGAACGGAAATTATAGACCGGCTTGCCGCCGGGTCCGCGCCAGCTCCATCGACGCTGAACCATCTCGCAAGCGCCCGAACCGGTCGCCACCGCACGGACGATCGGCGCACGATCGGTGATGCGGATATCGGTGCGCGGTTCGATGTTCGGCCGCCCCTCAGGGTAGGAGACGGGGACACCCGCTCCCGCGAGCACCCCCTCGACGTCGGGCAATCCAGTCATCAGACGATAGTCACTGCACATGGCGGATGAACCTAAGGGCCGCTAGGGCTCTCCATGATTTCGGTGAGCACCCCGCCCATGTCCTTGGGATGGAGGAAAAAGATCGGCGTCCCATGCGCGCCAATGCGCGGCTCGCCGAGCACGCGGCAGCCCCTGCCCTCGAACCACGCCTTCGCCTCGCGAATGTCGGGCACCTCGAAACAGACATGATGCTGCCCGCCGAGCGGGTTCTTTTCAAGGAAAGCACGGATCGGCGAAGCGTCGCCAAGCGGCTCGATCAGCTCGATCTGGCAGTTCGGCGTATCGACAAAACAGACCCGCACCCCCTGCGCGGGCAGGTCGAAGGGCTCCCCCACCACCTCCGCCCCCATCGTCAAGCGATAATGCGCTATTGAAGCGTTGATCGAAGGCGTAGCAACTCCGACATGGTTGAGGCGACCGAGTTTCATCTTTCAGGGTTTAATGAGAAAGCGGTCGGGATTTTCAGCCCACTGCTTCTCGCCACCAAAGTACAGCATTCCTTATAGCCCCGACTTTTCATTGACGGCTCGAAGGCATTCTAAATCACCTTGAAGTGCGCCGTCTAACAGACGAGCGGCGGCGTCAGCATCTACGCCGTTTGTCTTCAAGCCCATGATGACCTGTCGGAAACCAGAATCCATCGCCGGCGGTAGGGATTCTGGCGTCCAGCCAAGGCGGAAGAGGGCCTTACTCACTTTCATCGGATATGTGATGCTGCCAAACATCGGCACCTCCTTGAGCGGAATGTTGTCGTGCTTCTTCACGGTTCTCCAGCCGCTTATCTCTCAGCTTCCGTAACCCCAACGCCACCCGCCGCCCCGTCGAGCGCGGCATGATCACCTCGTCGATGAACCCTTTGCTCCCCACCAGACCAGCGATGCGAGGCATCATCCCTCGATCCGCGGCAATCCGCCGCCGCGCGTCATTTCGATCATTGTCTCGATACGAACCACACGCTCGCTCAAACTGGCGACCTTCGCCGTCAGCGCCCGCAAATCGCCACCCAAAAGCTCGTTATTCGCCTTCACTCCGTCGAGGCGCTCGTGAAGCAAGATGACATTCTTCAGTGCGGCAAGCGCATCGCCTACGCCGCTCAACGCGCGCCCATCTGGCGGAGCATGCGATCGACCTCTTCGTGCGTTTCCCGGAGCGAACGCGACATGTCGTCGAGCTTGTCGCTCATCAAGGGGATGACCTTGTTCGCCTCGTCGACGAGCGCCGCGAGTTGCGCTTCTTCTTCGGGGTCGACATCCGCATATCGGTCAACCGCAAGACGCACATATTCCCCGCTGGACAGGCCACGTTGCGCGGCGCGGGCTTCGAGCGCCCTCTTATCCTCGGGCTTCATTAGAACGGTCAGGCGCTCAGTTCGCATTCCACAGCTCCTTCACATGACCTTATAATGTGCCGACCTAGCGCCTACAAGGGAATATTGTCATGCTTCTTCCACGGATTCTCCAGCCGCTTGTCCCTCAGCTTGCGTAACCCCAACGCCACCCTTCTCCGCGTCGAGTGCGGCATGATCACTTCGTCGATGAAACCCTTGCTCGCCGCCACGAACGGGTTGGCGAAGCGCTCCTCATATTCGCGGGTATGTTCGGCGATTTCCTCCGCCGTTTTCCCGCGGAAGATGATCTCGACCGCGCCCTTCGCGCCCATCACCGCGATCTCCGCCGTCGGCCAGGCATAGTTCAAATCGCCGCGCAGATGCTTCGACGCCATCACGTCGTACGCCCCGCCATAGGCCTTGCGCGTGATCACCGTAATCTTGGGGACCGTCGCTTCGGCATAGGCGAACAGCAATTTCGCGCCGTTCTTGATGATGCCGTTATGCTCCTGCGCGGTGCCCGGAAGAAACCCGGGCACATCGACGAAGGTCAGGATCGGAATGTCGAACGCGTCGCAAAAGCGGACGAACCGCGCCCCTTTCTTCGAGCTGGCGATGTCGAGCACGCCGGCGAGCACCATCGGCTGATTGGCGACGACTCCGACGGTGTGGCCCTCGATCCGACAGAAACCGATGATGATGTTGCCCGCGTGCGCCGGCATCAGCTCGAAGAAGTCGCCCTCGTCGGCGACCTTCCGGATCAGCTCGTGCATGTCGTACGGCGTCGCCGCGCTTGGCGGGATCAGCGTATCGAGACTGTCCTCACGCCGATCCCACGGGTCCTCGGTCGGGCGCTCGGGCAATTCATGGCGGTTCGACAGCGGCAGAAAATCGACGAACTCGCGCGTCGCGAGCAGCGCGTCGATGTCGTTCTCGAACGCGACATCGGCGACGCCCGACTTAGTCGTGTGCGTCACCGCCCCGCCCAGTTCTTCCTGGGTCACCACCTCATTCGTGACCGTCTTGACCACCTCGGGCCCGGTGACGAACATATAGCTTGAATCCTTCACCATGAAGATGAAGTCGGTCATCGCCGGGGAGTAAACCGCGCCGCCCGCGCACGGCCCCATGATCAGGCTGATCTGCGGCACCACGCCGCTCGCCAGGACATTGCGCTGGAACACTTCGGCATAGCCGCCGAGGCTCGCCACGCCTTCCTGGATGCGCGCGCCGCCCGAGTCATTCAGTCCGATCACCGGCGCGCCGACCTTCATCGCCGCGTCCATCACCTTGCAGATTTTCTGCGCGTGCCGCTCGCTTAAGCTTCCGCCGAAAACGGTGAAGTCCTGGGCGAACACATAGACCAGCCGACCGTTGATCGTGCCCGATCCGGTGACCACGCCGTCACCCGGAAACTTTTGCGTTTCCATGCCGAAATCGGCGCAATTATGCTCCACAAACATATCGACTTCTTCGAACGAGCCCGGATCGAGCAGCACGGAGAGCCGCTCGCGCGCCGTCAGCCGGCCCTTGGCGTGCTGCGCCGCGATGCGTTTCTCGCCGCCGCCAAGTTTCGCTTCGGCCCGCCGGGACTCCAATTCCTCGATGGTCGTTCCCATATGCATCCTGCTGATCGGTGTTCCCCGCTCTTTCACGGCGCCGCGCGCCGCGTCAAATCCCGGCATCGCGGCAATCGCTTCGCAGTTGCGGTAGAATCTGACTAATCTGGGTCAGGCTTCGGAACCGGGCAGTGGAGACGCCGTTATGCTAAGTAACCCTTTTCATGGAGCAGATATGTTGAACGGCGTCGGCGGTGCTGTGGGTTCTTCAGGGGAGGCGGCACGCCCGACCGATCGCAAGGCCACTCTTCTCTGTTTCTCGCACTTGCGGTGGGATTTCGTCTTTCAGCGCCCGCAGCATTTAATGAACCGCTTCGCGCGCACCGCGCCGGTGGTGGTGTGGGAAGAGCCAGTCGACGCGGAGCACGGCGCTTCGCCCTCGCTTTACATCCGGCCCGCGGCCAATTCGGCGAACGTGACGCTGATCACGCCGCGCCTGCCGCAGGGCGGGTCGGAGGACGAGCGCAGCGCGATGCTGAGGCAATTGCTCGACGGCTATCTCGCCGGCGTTAGCGGGCCGCTGATCGCCTGGTATTACACCCCGATGATGCTGCCTTTCTCGCGGCATCTCGATCCCGCCTGCACCGTCTACGACTGCATGGACGAGCTCGCCAATTTCCGCTTTGCCCCGCGTGAGCTGCTCGACCTCGAGCGCGAACTGCTCGAGCGCGCCGACGTGGTCTTCACCGGCGGCTACAGCCTGTATGAATCGAAAAAGCAGCGGCACGGCAACGTCCACCCCTTCCCGTCGTCGGTCGATCGCGCCCACTTCTCCGCAGCGCGCGGCAAGATGCGACGCGCTTCATCTCGCCGACCAAGACGCCCGAATATCTCGCCGCCGGCAAGCCGGTCGTCTCGACCCCGATCCGCGACGTCAAGCGCACCTATGAGCGCGTCGCCGGCGTGCGCATCGCCGGGACCGCCGAACAGTTCATCGCCGGATGCGAGGCCCAGCTCGCGCTGGCCAAAAGCGGCGACCGCTGGCTCGCCGAAGTCGACGGCTTGCTTTCGACGATGAGTTGGGACATTACCCAGGCGCGGATGGCGGGGTTAATTGACGAAGTGATGGACGGCGCCGATCCCGCCACCGAACGCCCGGCAATCGGCAGCGCGCCGGCCGGAAGTGCGATCAGCCACATCGCGACCAGCCGCAAATATGATTATCTGGTCGTCGGTTGCGGTTTCGCGGGATCGGTCATCGCCGAGCGCCTCGCCAGCCAGCATGGCGCGCGCGTGCTGATGATCGACAAGCGCGATCACATCGCCGGCAATGCCTTCGATGAAAAGGACGCGGCGGGCATCCTCATGCACCGCTACGGCCCGCACATCTTCCACACCAACAGCGACGAAGTGTTCGCCTACCTGTCGCAATTCACCAAATGGCGCTCGTACGAGCACCGCGTGCTCGCCAGCGTCCGCGATCAGCTGGTGCCGATCCCGATCAACCGCACGACGCTGAACCGGCTGTTCGACCTCGACCTCCGCACCGACGCCGAAGCTGCCGCCTATCTCGCGACGCGGGCCGAGACCGTCGAGGAGATCCAGACCTCCGAAGATGTGGTCATCAATGCCGTCGGGCGCGAGCTCTACGAGCTGTTCTTCCGTGGCTACACGCGCAAGCAGTGGGGCCTCGATCCGTCGCAGCTCGACAAGCAGGTGACCTCGCGCATTCCGACGCGCACCAACACCGACGACCGCTATTTCGCCGACAAGCACCAGGCGATGCCGCTCGACGGCTACACCGCGATGTTCAAGGCGATGCTCGATCACCCCAACATCGATATCGCGCTTGGCGCCGACTATCGCGAGGTGCGCGACGAAATCGAGGCCACGCACATCATCTACACCGGGCCGATCGACGAATATTTCGACTGGCGCTTCGGCAAGCTGCCCTATCGCAGCCTGCGCTTCGAGCACAAAACGCTCGATCAGGAAAATTATCAGCCCGTGGCCGTGGTCAACTACCCGTCCGAGGATGTGCCCTACACCCGCATCAGCGAGTATAAGCATATGACCGGCCAGGTCGCGCCGAAGACGAGCATCACGCTCGAATATTCATCGGCGGAGGGCGATCCCTATTACCCGATCCCGCGGCCGGAGAATCAGGCGCTGTTCAAGCGCTACGAAGCGCTGGCGGACGCGACCCCCGGCGTGACGTTCGTCGGCCGATTGGCGACCTACCGCTACTTCAATATGGACCAGATCGTCGGCCAGGCGTTGGCGACTTTCCGCCGCATTGATGCGGCGCGCAAAGCGAAAATGGTCGGCACGGCGTCGAACGCTGGTGTTGCGTCGGACAAGCTGCGTATCGTGGCCTGAAGGAGCAACTCATGCGGCCTCTGACGATGTCGGACGGCGATCGCTCTGGAGCTCTCGAGCTATGGGGAGGGGTCGAATGCACGGTCGTGCGCATCGGCGATCGGTTCCGCGATCAGCTCGCCGACACCGGTCACCGTGATCGACTGGGCGACATCGATCTCCTCGCGCCGCTTGGGCTTAAGGCCATCCGCTATCCGATCGTGTGGGAAACGGTCGCGCCGGAGGATCCCGAACGCTGCGACTTTAGCTGGCATGATGAACGGCTGACCAAGATTCGCGCTCTCGGCATCCGGCCGATCGTCACGCTTGTCCATCATGGCTCCGGCCCCCGCTACACGAGCCTGCTCGATCCGGATTTTCCACGCCTTCTGGCCGACTATGCGCGGAGGGTCGCCGAGCGGTTCCCGTGGATCGAGGATTGGACTCCGGTGAATGAGCCGCTGACGACCGCGCGCTTCTCTTGCCTCTACGGCCACTGGTACCCTCACCAGCGCAATTTGGGCGCCACGTTCCAGGCGCTCATCAATGAATGCCTGGGCACGATAGACGCGATGCAAGCCGTTCGGGAGATCAATCCTCGCGCTCGGCTCGTGGTGACCGAGGATCTGGGGAAGACGTTTGCGACCGCGCCCTTGGCGCGCCAGGCCGAACATGAAAATCACCGCCGCTGGCTGAGCCTCGACCTGCTGACCGGCCGAGTAGTCGCCGGTCACCCGCTTTATGCGCGGCTGATCGGCGAAGGGTGCGATCCCGATGCCCTCGCCCGGCTCGCGACCGCTGAGGGTGGCCCCGATCTCATCGGCATCAATCATTATCTGACCAGCGAACGCTACCTCGACCACCGCATCGGACTCTATCCGGACGTCGCCCCCGGAACCAATGGTAGACAAACCTACGTCGACCTCGAAGCCGTGCGCGTTCCACAGCTTGCTGGCGAGGTTGGCCCTGGCCCGCGCCTGCGGGAGGCATGGGAACGCTATGGGTTGCCGATGGTGGTTTCGGAGGTTCACCACGGCTGCACGCGCGAAGAGCAGGTCCGCTGGTTCCGCGACGTCTGGCAGGCGGCGGAGGCGGAGCGCCGGCGGGGCGCCGACATTCGAGCGGTCACCCTGTGGTCGATGTTCGGCACGGTCGACTGGCGCTCGCTGCTGACCCGCTTCGACCATCATTACGAAGGCGGCGCCTTCGACACGCGCAGCCCGGAGCCGCGCCGCACTCTTGTCGCCGATGTCGCCGCTGCGCTCGGGAGAGCGGAGCGACCGGATCACCCCGTGCTCGACCAGCCCGGCTGGTGGCAGCGTCCCGGCCGCTTCTACGGCGCGCAGCTCGACCCGGCGGAGGAGCGGCTTCCGGGACGCAAGCTGCTGATCACCGGCGCCACGGGCACCCTAGGTCAGGCGTTCGCGCGCATCTGCCACCACCGCGGCATCGCCTATCGCCTCACCACCCGCGCTGAGCTGGACATCACCGATCCGACCTCGATTGCCGCTGCCCTCAGTCGCGAGCAGCCGTGGGCGGTGATCAATGCCGCAGGGTTCGTGCGCACGTGGGACGCGGACGCGATGATCGACGAATGTTTCTCGATCAATGCGCTCGGCGCCGAGCAGCTCGCACGGTCCTGCCGCGTCGCAGGCATTCCGTTTGTGACCTTCTCGTCCGATCTGGTGTTCGACGGTCAGCTCGGCCGGCCGTACGTCGAGGTCGATTCGGTTTCGCCCCAGGGCGCGTATGGTCGCAGCAAGGCGCAGGCCGAACAGCGCGTGCTCGCGACCTACCAGGATGCACTCGTCGTCCGCACCAGCGCCTTCTTCGGCCCATGGGACCGCCACAATTTTCTCGTTAACATCATCGGCCGCCTGAAGCGCGGCGAGCATATCGACGATGTTGGCGACGATGCGATCGTCAGCCCCACCTATGTCCCCGACCTGGTCCACGCGACGCTCGACCTGCTGCTCGATCGGCAGACGGGCATTCACCATCTTGCCAATCAGGGCGAAGTGAGCTGGCACGATCTTGCGCGCGACATCGCCACGCGCACCGGCAACGATCCGCGGCGCATCCTCCCGGCGACAACGGCGACGCCCTCCAACACGAGTCTCGGCAGCGGGCATGGCACCCTGCTTCGTCCGCTCAGCGCCGCGCTCGACGATTTCGTGCGCCATTCGCGTCCTCTTGCGGAGCTCGCCTGACGGACCCAAGCGCGCGCTCGTGCTTTGTCACGGATGAAGGAGCGCGCATGGAGCGGCAACATTGGCCCGCCCGGCTGTGGCTGGTGCGGCACGGGCAGAGCCAGGGCAATGTCGCGCGCGATCGCGCCCAGGAAGCCGGTCACTCGGTCATTGCGCTCGACCTGCGCGACGTCGACGTGCCCTTGAGCGATCTGGGGGAGCGTCAGGCCGATGCTGTCGGACGCTGGTTCGCCGCTCTGCCCGAGGAGCAGCGGCCCGAAATCCTCCTTTCCTCGCCCTATGTTCGCGCGCGCCAGACTGCCGAGGCGATCTGTAAGGCGGGCGGCCTCGCCGGTGGCGCCAAATCGACCGTGCTCGACGAGCGCCTGCGCGAGCGCGAGTTCGGCGTATTCGACGGCCTCACGACGCGCGGCATTCGCGAGAAATATCCGGAAGAAGCCGCCCACCGCGCCAAGATGGGCAAGTTCTACCACCGCGCGCCGGGCGGCGAGAGCTGGGCCGACGTCGTCCTCCGCCTGCGCAGCGCGCTCAACAGCATCAATCTCCAATATGAGGGTCGGCGCGTCCTCGTCGTCTGCCATCAGGTCGTTGTGCTGTGCCTGCGCTACATCCTCGAGGAGCTGACCGAGGCGCAGATCCTCGATGGACAGATCATGATTATTGCGGGCAGCCGCTCGGTTCCCGGCGCGGCGCTGCTTGCGGCGCACGGGGCCATGCGCGCCGGCGCGGGCAAGCTCAAGATCGCAACCGTTTCATCGGTCGCGCCCCAGCTTGCCATCGCCATGCCCGAGGCGATGGTGCTGGGGCTTGCCGAAGCCGACGATGGCGGCTTTGCGGACGAAGCGATCGATGAGCTGCTCGAAGTGGCCGATGGCCCGGACGCCATCGTCGCCGGGCCGGGCCTCACCACCAACAAGACTGGTGAAACCCTCGCTGCAGGTCTGTGCGGGCTGGGCCGATCGCTCGCCCTTGACGCCGCCCTCCTCCGCGCGCTCGGCGACGAGCATGCGTCGTCCGCGCACCCGCCGCCGGTCCTCCTTCCCCATGCTGGAGAAATGGCGGCGCTGCTCAACTGCAGCCAGGAGGAGATCGAGGCCGATCCCCTCGCCGCCGGCCAGCGCGCCGCCGACCGCTACGGCGCGGTGACGCTGATGAAGGGGGTGCAGAGCCATGTCATCGCGCCTGATGGCCGCGCTTGGAAATATCATGGCGGCGGGCCGGGCTTGGGCGTGTCCGGCAGCGGCGACGTGCTTGCCGGAATCGTCGGCGGGCTGCTCGCGCAAGGCACCGAGCCGCTCACCGCCCTTTTGTGGGGCGTGTGGCTCCACGGCGAGGCCGGCGCCCGCCTCGGCCGCCGCGTCGGCCCGCGCGGCTATCTCGCCCGCGAAATTCCCGGCGAGGTCCCGGCGCTGCTCTCCGACAGCTAGTCCGCCGTTCCCCCGCCCTGCTCCGACCCGTACCGCTCCAGCTCGTCGCCGACCAACCGCACGATGTGCAGCACATTGGTCGATCCGGCCGTCTTGAACGGCACCCCGGCGAGAATCACGAGCCGGTCCTTCGCGCCCGCCAACCCATAGCGAAGCGCCATCCGCTTGGCCTTGGCGACCATTTCCTCGAAACTTGCGACATCGCGCGTGTGGACCGCGTGAACGCCCCACTGCAGCCCCAACCGCCGCGCCACCTTCTGGCTCGCGGTCATCGCCAGGATCTTCACCGGCGGCCGCTCGCGCGCGATCCGCCGCGCCGTCGATCCGGAGCTGGTGTAGCAGGCCATCGCCCCGACCTGCAGGCTGGTCGCGATCGACCGCGATGCATCGGCCAGCGCATCGGCGGCGGTCGCCTCGGCCGGAGTCTCGGTGAAGTGGATGCGCGCCGCATAGACCGGGTCGCGCTCGACGTTGCAGCCGATGCGGTCCATCATCCGCACCGATTCGACCGGATATTGTCCCGCCGCGCTCTCCGCCGACAGCATCACGGCGTCTGCCCCGTCATAGATTGCCGTCGCGACATCGCTGACCTCGGCCCGCGTCGGCGTCGGCGAGACGATCATCGATTCGAGCATCTGCGTCGCCACCACCACCGGCTTGCCGAGCTGGCGGGCGCGCGCGACGATCCGGTTCTGCAGCGGCGGCACGCTTTCGGGTGGAAGCGACCAGCGCGCGCGCCTCGGCGACATCCTCCGGCCGCTGCACGAACGACAGCGCGATATAGTCGGCGCCCTGCTCCAGCGCGAACTGAAGGTCGCTGCGGTCCTTGTCGGTCAGCGCCGGAATGGGCACCAGCACATCGGGCACGTTGACGCCCTTGTGGTTCGACACCTTGCCGCCGACCTCGACCACCGCTCCGATCTTCGCGCCGTCGACCGCCGCGATCTTCAACCGCACCTTGCCATCGTCGATCAGCAGCCGGTCGCCCTTTCGCGCGGCGGCGAACAGTTCGGGATGCGGCAGCTCGACACGATGCTCGTTCCCCGGCGTCGGGTCATTGTCGAGGACGAACATCGTGCCCTGCTTCAGCACCGCCGACCCGCCTTCGAAGTCGCCGACGCGCAGCTTGGGGCCCTGCAGGTCGAATACGATCGTCGTCGGCCGGCCGAGCCGCTCCTCCAGCCCGCGGACGGTCTCGACCAGCCTGGCTTTCTCGGCCTGCTCGCCGTGGCTCATATTGATGCGGAAGGCGTCGGCGCCCGCCCGCATCAGCGCCTCGATCGTCTCCGCGGTGGAGCTCGCCGGCCCCAGGGTCGCAAGGATCTTCACCTTGCGGTCGCGCGGCTTCATCACTTCGCTCAAGGGTTTTCCCCATCCTTCGTGCGGCGCCGCCATAAGCCCTTCGCCCGATGGTTCAACCGGGTTACGCTTTCGACGTCAGGCAACTTGAGCGGCGGCGGTGGCTCGCCTAACGCCACTCCAACACCATCTAGGGAATCGGAAGAGCAATGAGCGAAGGCAATGTCGCGGCAGATCAGCTGCGGCTGTTCATCGAACGGATCGAGCGGCTGGAGGAAGAGAAGAAGGGCATCGCAGACGACGTCAAGGACGTCTATGCCGAAGCAAAGGCGAACGGCTACGACACCAAGACAATGCGGGCCATCGTGCGCCTGCGTCGCCTGGAAACCCACGTCCGGCAGGAGGCCGACGCCCTGCTCGAAACCTACCGCACCGCGCTCGGTCTCGCGTAAGCATTGCTTCGGGGACTCCTCGGGTCCCCGAAAAGTATCACTTTTCGGGGTTTTCATGGCGGGCCATTCCAAGTTCAAGAACATCATGCACCGCAAGGGCGCGCAGGATAAGAAGCGCTCGGCGGCTTTCAGCAAGCTCGCCCGCGAAATCACCGTCGCCGCCAAGATGGGCCTGCCCGACCCGGTGATGAACGCCCGGCTGCGCGCGGCCGTCCTCGCCGCCCGCGCCGGCGGCATGCCCAAGGACAATATCGAGC
>JAIVIZ010000166.1 GCA_020200315.1 Sphingomonadales bacterium
CCTCAGGGGAATGCCTCGACCGGTCTCGGTGTGCCCCAATCGGCGCGGCTTCGCTCGAGCTACGACGTCCTGCTCGGCTCTTCGACCATCGCTGAGTCGGTCCTCGCGACCAAGGTGCCGCGCCTTGATCTGTTGCCGGCCACGGTCGATCTTTCGGGCGCCGAGGTCGAGCTGGTCAACCTCGATCACCGCACGCACCGCCTGGCACGAGCGTTCGACGCGCTTCCGACCGGTCGGTGGGACATTTGCCTGATGGACTGTCCGCCGTCGCTTGGTTTGCTGACTGTCAACTGCCTGGTAGCCGCGCAGCAGTTGCTGGTGCCGCTGCAGTGCGAGTTCTTCGCGCTCGAAGGGTTGAGCCAGCTGCTGCAGACGGTCGAGCGCATCCGGGTTTCGTTCAATCCCACCTTGTCGATCCTCGGCGTCGCGCTGACCATGTTCGATCGCCGCAACAATTTGTCTCAAGCTGTGGCAGAGGATGTGCGCGCTTGTCTGGGCCCGACAGTGTTCGACACCGTAGTCCCGCGCAATGTGCGCCTATCGGAGGCGCCGAGCCACGGACTGCCGGCGCTGATCTACGATCTTAAATGCCCTGGCTCCGAAGCCTATGTCCGACTGGCGCGCGAGTTGCTCGGCCGGCTGCAGCGCACTGCGGCCGAAGCGGCATGAGCCGGCGTCCAGGACTCGGCCGTGGCCTGTCCGCGCTGATCGGGGAAGCACCTCGCCCCGACTTGGCCGAGGGTGACGAGAGATTGGGAAGCGTGCGCGAGATCGATGTCGCGCAAATCTATCCCAATCCCAATCAGCCGCGCACCCGATTCGACGAAAGCGCAATCGAGGAACTCGCGGACTCGATCCGCGAACGTGGCCTGATCGCTCCGATACTCGTAAGGGAAATCGACGGCGGCTATCAGCTGATTGCGGGCGAACGGCGCTGGCGGGCCGCGCAGAAGGCGCAGCTTCATCGCATTCCGGCGCTTGTCCGCACGATGGATGACGCGGAGTCGGCCGAGCTCGCGCTCATCGAGAACGTCCAGCGGGAAGATCTCTCCGCGATCGAAGAAGCCGAAGGCTATCGCAAGCTGATCGATCGCCACGGACACACGCAGGAGCAATTGGGGCGGCTTGTTGCCAAGTCGCGCAGCCACATCGCGAATCTCCTGCGCCTTCTCGATCTGCCGCCCGACGTGCGCGAGATGCTAAGCCGGGGCGAACTCAGCATGGGACATGCCCGGGCGCTCATCGGCGCGCCCGATCCCTCTCTCCTTGCTAGAGAAATCATTGCTGGCGGCCTGACTGTGCGCCAGGCCGAGGAGCGCGCACGCGCGGCGAAACCGGCGCGAGATGCAATTCCGGGCGCCACCCGAGCCGCGCGCCCGGTCGATGCCGACTTGGCTGCGCTGGAGCGCCAGCTCGGCGACATGCTTGGGCTGAAGGTGAAAGTCGCGCATTCCGGTTCGGGCGGCGGCAGCGTAAGCCTCGCCTATTCGAACCTCGACCAATTGGACATGATCTGTCAGCGGCTCTCGGGCGAACCGATCTAGCCCTAACGGCGAACCGCGCGCGCGATCGCGATCAACTCCTCACCTAGCGCCGTGCCTCCGGGCACTGGCGTGAGCATCAATTGCCGTTCGAGTCGCGATATCCGCTCGCCGAGCTGCGCCAAACGAGCCGCGCTCCACTGCGAAAGAAGCCGCTGGATAATAGGTTTATCTTTCCAGAACAGCGACTTACCCATTGACGCCACGACGTCGTCGAGACGCTCTCCATGCTCGATTCGCGCCCGCAGCGGCGCCAGTTGCAGCACCCGGCGCTGCAGCGAGCGAACGATCGGCACGGTTTCGGCGGCGCCCAGCGAGACGCATTGCAACTGTTCGACGAGGTCCTTCAACCGGCCGTCGAGCGCGAGGTCGCCAAGCCGCATCCAGTCGCCTTCCCCACTGTCCGCGCCAAGCCGATCGATGACCTCGTGGTCGAGCTCGCGCGGCGCGTCGGCGCCCGCTCCGAGAAAAAGTGCGAATTTGCGAAGCTCGGAGGCGACGATCGCTTGATTGTTATTCGCTGCAGCGGCGACTCGCGTCGCCACATCGCCAGCCATCCGCAGCCCCTCGCTCCGAGCGAGGTCGATCACCAGCCGCTCGGCCTCGCGCCCCTCAAGCGGGTAGGATGGATGGGCAATGGCGGCCGTGCCGGCCTCGGCAAGCTTCAGCAGCGAGCTGCTTTTCCTCAGCGCGCCCGCGACCATGATCGCCGGGTTCTCGACCGCGGGGACATCCAGCAGCGCTTCGGCGGCGACCGTGAGCTCGTCCCCCGCCGGCTCGATCCAGATCGCGCGCCGCTCGCCGAACAGGCTGATCGCGCCCGCTTCTCCGGCAAGCAGGCCCGGATCGTTCTTGAGCGCACTGCCGGCGATGGCAGTCTTCTCGGCTTTCAGTCCCGCCAGCAGTCGCTCGGCGAGGGCGCGGGAGCCTGAATCGTCTTGGCCGTAGAACAGATAGAGGCGAACGCCTGGATCCGGATCATCGAGCGTCCTGCCGAGTGTCGCCTTATTCGCCTTCACGGATGCTCGCCGTCACGGCCGGTTCGAAGCCGCCGTAAAATAGCGCGCAACCCGCGTCACGATCTGGTCGGCGACCTGATCGCTCAAGCGCTCCGCCGCGGTCTGTTCGGCCGCGACGGTGGCATATTCCGAGCTGACGACATCGATGCCGGCATCGGAGCCAGCCGTCGCGTCCAGCACGACGGCGCCGCTTGCTCGCTCAATGAGGCGATAGCGGGCGCGCAGCGCGCGGCGCTCGCGCGTGGTTGCACTGTCGCCACGAATGCCGAAACCGGTGATACTGTCGTCGAGTTCGACCTCAAGCCGATAGACGCTGCCGGGATGCTCGCCGCCAAAACGGTCGACCAGGGCGTTGCGCGTCAGCCATCCGGTACGTTGCGGGATGGGGCCAACCTCGACCGACCGGAAGCCGACCGCAGGGGTGCCCGCCGGGCCCCCGGCGTAAAGCGGATGGAGCCCACAACCGGCAAGCGCGAACGCAGCGAGGAAAGGCAGGAGCGAGCGCATCAGGCGACGATATTCACCAGCCGGTCGGGAACGACAATGACCTTGCGCGGGGCTGCGCCGTCGAGCTGTCGCTGGACCTTGTCCGAAGCGAGCGCGAGCGCCTCGGCGGCCGGGCGATCGAGCCCGCGCGCCGCCGTGATCGTGTCGCGCAACTTGCCGTTGATCTGAATGGCGATGGTCACTTCATCGTCGATCAGCAGCGCAGGATCGAAGCTCGGCCATGCAGCGTCGGCGATCAGCCCCTCCTGTCCGATCGCCGCCCACGCCTCCTCCGCCACGTGCGGCGCCATCGGCGCAGACAGGCGCAGCATCACCAGGGCAGCTTCGCTGCGGGATGCCGATGGCGCCGCTTTCTCGATCGCGCTGGCCAGCTCGTACAAATTGGCGATCGCCTTGTTGAAGGCCAGGGATTCGACGTTGGCGGTGACGGCGGCGATGGTCTGGTGGAGCTTGCGGTCCAGCGCGGGATCGCGGCCCTCGGCCACCCGCTTGCTTATTGCAAGCCGCCATAGGCGTTGCACAAAACGCCAGGCGCCTTCGATGCCCGCCTCGCTCCATTCCAGATCGCGCTCGGGGGGGCTGTCGGACAGCAGGAACCACCGCGCGGCGTCGGCGCCATATTGATCGACGA
>JAIVIZ010000167.1 GCA_020200315.1 Sphingomonadales bacterium
ATTCATGACCAGCGGCGCAATTCCGCCCGCTTCGTATTGGGTAAACTTCAGCGCGCCGAACCACAAAAACACGAGCGCCAGAGCATAGGTGACGAGCAGCGCTCCCGTATCCGTGGTGAGTACGAAACGATCTCGGCTTGGCGCAAAATCGTCGTCGGAAGCTGTGGAAGCCATGATGGTTGTCCTTCCTGAAGTCGGGGCTGCAGGGGCATCGGCGGCACGAGCACCGTATCAATGACATAGACGAGACCGTTATCGACCGGCATCGGACCTTTGATGACGTGCGCGCCATTGACCGTCAGGACGCCGTTCTCGCGCTTGATGACCAAGGGCATTCCGTTCATCGCCGGAACGGCGACGGCCGGCGCCATGCTTAGTCCTTTGTCGATGTCCGCCGCGGTAACCAGCCCGGCGACGGCATGATTGCCCATGGTCATTTTAAGGTTGGTCCGATTCTCGGGCTTCATCAGCGCATCGAGCATCGGCTTGGGAACTTTGGCGAAAGCATCGTCATTGGGGGCAAAGACGGTAATCGGGCCGGGCGATTGTAGCCACGCCGCAACGCCGGCGGCATCGCCGGCCTTCAGCATCATCGTAAAGTGACCGTCGCTCTTGGCCGACTGAACGATGTTCGCGGCGATCGCCGCCGTCGACGCGGCCGCGATCAACAGCGGCAGCGCAAATCCGGGTAGATATTTCATTCGGCTTCTCCCGCTGCAAGGCAACGGTTGCATAACCCCCGATGCGCGAAGTCGGCGCGCATTGCGTTCCTGACGATCGTTGCGACCGCACAATCGGTCAAACCGCCACTCGAATCAGCATTGCGCGCATAAAAGAAAAGCGGTCGTCGAAGCTCGCCGGCAATGCCTCGCAGCCTAAGTCGCAGCGCCATCGATTCCGTCTGACGTCGCGCGCTCGACCCAGCCACGACCCGATCGGGCGGGCGGATCCGAACCAATATTCTGGTGGGCCCGGCGATAGGCGGATGGGTCCATGCCATTGGCACGGCGGAACGCACGGCTGAAGTGGCTGCGGCTGCGAAACCCCATGCTGGCCGCAATGACCTTGACCGGCAAATCGGTCGCGGCCAACAGTTTCGCAGCCATGTGCAGCCGTGTTTTTTGAACGAAGTCCATCGGCGATTGCGAAAACGCCTCGCTGAAAGCGGCGGCGAAAGCAGAGCGACTCATGCCCGCAACGGACGCAAGATCATCAACCGTACGCGGCGCCGCCGGGGTCCGAAGCACTTCGCGAACGGCAGCCGCCAGGCGAGGATCGCGTAAGTTCGCGAACAGCAGCGAGCCTTCAGCGCCGTTGGATAATTCCGCGCGGACGAACAGCACAAGGCATTGTTTCATCAGCGCTTCCGCCAATGCGTGGGTGCCGATGTCCGGATTGATGCGCTCGGCCAGCAGCTGATCGAAAGCTCTGCGGACCGCGGGCAACGCCGTCATGTCGCGGACGAGGGGGCCATCCATCCGATCGAACAGCCCGAATGAACCGGCATAAGTCGCGGAAACGGTCGCACAAATGGTTCGGATGGTGCCGGGGCTCGCATGGTCGGAAGCGTCGAAGGTGATAAGCCCATCGACCAGCATCGCGCAATGTTCCTCGGCTTCAACCTGGCGACGGACGAGCGCTCGACCGCTCAGCGTCTGCGCGCATCCGGCGGGCACGATCAGCATGAAGCCCGGATGGAAGCCGAGGGGTGCGCGAGAACTGACTGAGGCTTGTGAAACCGCAGTCCCGGCCGATCTCCGCCAGCGGGCGATCACTGCTGAGAAGCAGCGCCTTTGCGACCGACACGCGCCGTTCGCTTAGATAAGCATAGGGAGCGCTTCCTGTCGTTTGGCGAAACGCACGGCTGAAATGGAATCTGCTGACACCGCTCGCTTCGGCAATTTCGCCAACACCGATTTGACGGCTAAGGTTGTGTTCGATGTAGTCAATTGCCCGACGCAAACGGTACGGCGCCAGAGCATGAGGCGCGCGCGACAAGGCGTTGGGCGCGTTGGAATGGAGCCGCAGAACACGGCACACCATCAAATGCAGCATATCGTCGAGATACGCCTGCTGACGGTCATCGCTCGCAACTTCTTCGAGCACACTGAGTGCCAGCAAGCGGACCAGCGAATCGGTCTGGCCGAGGACTTCCCTCAATCGCACTGAGGACGGATTTCGGTCGAACGCGGTCGCGACGATATGGTCGATCAGATCGGGATCGAAATAGAAATGGGCAAAATCGATCGGCCCCGTGGTTTCCCAATGGAATGCTGCCCCCGCCGGAACGACGCTATATGCGCCGAGCGGGACATCGCGCATGGCCGACTGGCCTTCCCCCCGCCACTTGAGCCGTTTGGGCCCGCCCAGATGGACCGAGACGAAGTGCTGGTCGAGGGCAAGTTGATCGATGGTCGCGTCGACTCCGCGCCAGCGACGAATCGAACAGGGCACCACGCCTCCGACAGCGCAGTCAAGCAGCGGAGCTCCCGACAGCGTCCGGGCCCATGCCGCGGGCTTCGTTGGTGCCCCGAGGTCCTGCATCGATGTCGAGCCGTTCTTCCTTACTTGTCCAGCGTCACACAAGCCGGACAGCCGTTTGCCGAAGTACGCCAACTGACTGATAGCTCGGTAGCGTGCTTTTGTTCCGCTTGCGTGCCGAAACTTTGCTCGAGCGATATGTCTTGGACGCAGGGGCACCCAGCTCCCTCTCATGAACTTTGGGAAGCAAACGGCATTTGACCCAGGGCGCGATGCTGATTTTGCCCATTGGGGCGCTGGGCCATAGCGCATCGGCCCATCCTCGCCGAAAGCGATCATCTCGACTGACCGTCGGTGATGGCTTCCGACGACGGCGAATCGCCGATTGCTCCCAACAGCAGTCCTGCCGCGTGAAGCGTCGCTCCGAAAACCAGGTGCGACGCGGCGGTCCGAATATGTTCCTCTACGGGAACGCGGGACGGAGGTGGCTTCAGTTCGAGCATCGCCATGACAGTCTCGTCAAGGATCGCCCAGGTCGCCAGACCAAAGGCCGTCCCGCGCCCGCGGGTCACCAAGGGCAACGGCTCGGCGAGGGAGGCATAAGCGGCGCCAAGGCTCGCTCCTGTCGCCAAATGCACCAAATGCCCGGCCAGCGTGGCCGTGCCTTCATCAAGCTTCCGGCCGGTCGTGACATGATAGATGCGATCCACCAAGACTTCGGGCGGAGGGGCGGCACCGTCCTTATCAGGTGGCAGCCCGAGACGGCTCCACGCAGCTTCGAACAGAAGGACGGCGCCTGCCGCAATGACGCCCGCGACCGCGCCGCGAACCGCTCGTTCTGTTCGCTCATGAGCGCGCTCCACTTCGGTGTTTTCATGCGGATCCCAGCGAAAAACCTTGAATGGTAAAACCGGCCCTACGCCCGGGCGAGCGAGCGCCGGCGAGCGGGGAAGCTGCGTCGTGACGACGTACAATGCCCCGTCTGGCCCCACCATGAGCCCGTCAGGCCAGAACATGTCAGTCCTTTTGACTGGCTCATCGTAAAGGCGCCGATGCGCGGAAATGCGGCCAATGGCGTTGCTCTCTATGACCGTCAGGTACAGAGTGTTGCGCGAGTCGATGCACATTCCGCCCGAATTCGGCTTGTCAGCATAGCGCTCCATGCGGCCGGCCAGTGCGGCATCGTCAAGCGCCGGGTCGAGCAGATCGGCAACCCGCAGGCGCCACATCGTGCGGCCATTGAGGGGCGATAAATAGAGCCACTCACCGGCCGCATCCATGACGATGCCGTCGAGCCCGACAAAGAGCGGCGTCCGCGCCCCGTCCGCACCGTTGCGTTCGACCCGCTCGCCGTCGATCATCAGCGGACCACTTTCAGCCCGGATTCCAGTAAATCCGTCGAGTCTGCGCTGCGCTTTGCCGCTGGCAATATCCAGGACGATCAACGCTGCCCGGCTGCCGTCGCCGCCGCCGCCCGCGCCTTCGTCGGCGATGTAAAGCTTGCCGCGGGCTTCATCGATGACGAAGTCGTTTGGTTCGGAATAAGGCGTCGTGACCTCGGCCGGAAGGGCAATTACTCGCCACAGGGTGTCCGCGTTCGTGTCCCAGATCACGAACTTGGCCTGGATGCTGCTGCGGGTGCCCATGTCCGCCAGCCAGATTCGCCCGTGGCTGTCGGACCGCAGTCCGAGTACTGCGTCCAAATAGGCCATCGGATCGTCGCCAGGCGTGTTCCACGCGAGATTTGGAAAGGGGCTGAGCAACCCGTCGGCGACGAAGATCGACACGCGATGCGGTGTGCCGTACATGGGGTGGTGACTGACCACGAGTCGGCCATCCGCGGTGAACGCGCCGTTGCCGAGCGGCGTGTCGCTCGTTGCATAGATGGTTGCCTTCGACGTGGTCATGACGAGCCTTCCGCTACCAAACTCGAAGCCAGATCGGTGATGTCGCTGGTACCCGTCAGCGCCATGCAATCTAGCAGCTCCTGATGCACCAGCTGCAGCGCCCTCGTGACGCCCTCGCCGCCGTGCGCGGCGAGCCCGTAGACCCACGCCCGGCCCCCCAGACAGCCGTGCGCGCCCAGCGCCATTGCCTTGACCATGTCGAATCCGGTCAGCAGGCCACTGTCCCACAGCACCTCGACCTCGGCTCCAACCGCGCGCGAGATGGCCGGCAGCACCGAGATCGTCGATGGGGCACCGTCAAGCTGGCGCCCACCATGATTGGAGACGACGATCGCGTCCGCGCCAAGATCGACCGCGCGGCGGGCGTCCTCAACCGTCAGAATGCCTTTCAGGATGAACTTGCGTTTCCACTGCGAACGGACCCAGCGAATGGTTTCGGCATCGATCGATGCATCGAGATTGTCGTTGACCCACTTCGCCAGCTGGAGGACGTTCTTCGCCTGTGGGTGCTCGGCTTGCATGGTTGCGAACGTCCGTCGCCGGCTGGCCAGCATCCTTATGACCCACGGCAGGTGGCGCGCCATGTCGAACATATTCGCCGGGGTCACCCGCAGCGGCGCCGTCAAGCCGTTGCGAATGTCGGCCCAGCGCTGGCTATGCACGTGCACGTCGAGCGTCATCACCAGCGCCGAGCATCCTGCCGCGTCCGCGCGCTGGATGAGACTGGCGTTCACCGCGCGCTGACGCATCATGTAAAGCTGCGACCAGAACGGTCGGGTGATGGCGGCCGCGACATCCTCGATCGATGCGATCGAGAAGGTCGACAGG
>JAIVIZ010000057.1 GCA_020200315.1 Sphingomonadales bacterium
GCTCGATCCGGCTCTTGCGAAGCAAATTCTCGGTCCCGCCGCTCAGCCGTTGCGCAAGGCGGATTGCCCGTCCCCAGGCACCTGCCCGATTGCTTTCGCCGGGCCGCAGCAGGGCGGCGAGCTTCGGACTGAAGCCGCCGTCGCCGCCGAATGCGGTGCATAGCGCGCGACCGAGCATCGCCCGGCCGTGCGCATCGATACCGACCCAATTGCCGTGGATTGCCATGTCGACGGCGCGCTCGGCCCGGAAATCGGGATGCGCGTTCCAGGCGATGTCGGCGAGGAGGCAGGCGGCGAGCCGAAGCCGCGCGGCGGCGTGATCGTCGTCCGGGAACAGCGGTGCGATCCATTGATCGAGCGCCGCGCCGTGGTCGCCGAACCGGCCGAGCCGCTCGCCGACCTCCAGCGAGGCGGCAAGAAGCGGATCCTGATTGCGGGTCGCCTCGTCGAGATCGCGATAGAGCAGTCCCTCGCGCAGGCCGAACGCACTGACAAGGACTCGGCGGGGGCCGAGCAGATCGATCAAGACCGCCAACAGGGCAGCGGCGGCACCGAGCGTCGGCAAGCGGCCCGCGGATACGCCCGATTTCTTTTTTACCTCGTCCGGCGGCGTATCAGCAAGGAGCCGCCGCAGTTGGTCGACGCGTTCAGCCGAGAAGCGATGCTGATGGACGATCGGCAAGGGATGGTTGGTGAGCCGGAGGTCGAGTTGCGCCAAGGCGCGAAATGAGCCGCCCACGAGGTAAAGGCTATGCTCCCGCGCGGCATCCCTCAGCATGCTGCCCTTCACAGCCGATTCGATGACGGCGCGGAGCTCGGCGCGTGCTGGCCTCTCGCCAATCCGCAAGACTCCGAGCGGCAAGGAGATTCCCTCCCCCGCGGCCCGGCGCGCGAGGCCGATCAATTCCAGACTGCCGCCGCCAAGGTCAGCGGCGATGCCATTGGCGGCCGGCGTGGCGGAGAGAACGCCGAGGCCCGAAAGCTGGGCTTCCTCGATTCCCGACAGGAGCCGCGGCTTGAGACCGAGCCCGGCCACCCGCTTAAGGAAGTCGGGCCCGTTGCTGGCGTCGCGCACCGCCGCAGTGGCGACGGTGTGCAGCCTCTTGAGGCCCATCTCCTTGCCGAGCAGGCGGAAGCGCGCGAGCGCCTCGATAGTCGCCTTGACGGCGTCCCGGTCCAGCGCACCGGTTTCGGCGATACCGCGTCCGAGCGCCGCCATGATTTTCTCGTTGAACAGCGCGCTCGGCACGCGCGCCGAGCCGCCATAAGCGACGAAGCGCACGCTGTTCGATCCGATGTCGATGATCCCCACCGGGCCGAACGGTCGTGTGGGCGATGGCTGCATCAGCCGCGCTGCGTCAGGCGGAGCTTGGGAACCGCCTTGCCGCCAAGCGCAGCGCCGCGGCCGGAGAGGGAGGGGTTGGTCATGAAATAGCGATGGAGGTTGAACGGCCGCTTGCCCGGCTGAACCCGCTTGTAGGCGCCCGAAGAATCGAGCGTCCAGCTTTGCTCGTTGTCGATCAGATTGGCGATCATCACCTGATCGAGCACCTGGGCATGAACGGTTGGATTCTCGACCGGAAGCATGAATTCGACGCGCCGGTCGAAATTGCGCAGCATCCAGTCGGCCGAGGAAATGAAAACCTTGGCTTTCGGGCTCGGCAGGCGATGACCGTTGGCGAACGCCCAGATCCGGCTGTGCTCCAGGAAGCGTCCGACGATCGACTTGACGCGGATGCGCGATGACAGGCCGGCGATGCCCGGGCGCAGGCAACAGACGCCGCGCACGATGAGGTCGATGGACACTCCGGCCTCGCTCGCCTCATACAGCTTGTCGATGACGATACGGTCGGTGAGACTGTTCATCTTCGCCCAGATGGCGGCGGGGCGATCCGCCCTGGCGCTGGCGATTTCCGCCTCGATCAGGCTCAAGATCTTCTCGCGCAGCCCGCTCGGCGAAAGGGTCAGCAGCTCCAGCCCCTTGGGTGGGACGTAGCCGGTGATGAGGTTGAACAGTTTGGCCGCGTCGCGCGCGGCTCGCCGGCTGGCGGTGAAGAAGCTCAGGTCGGTGTAGATGCGCGCGGTGGTCGGGTGGTAGTTGCCGGTTCCGAAGTGACAATAGGTGCGCATCTGCGCGCCTTCGCGGCGGATCACCATCGATACTTTGGCGTGGGTCTTCCATTCGACGAAGCCGTAGATCACCTGGACCCCGGCGCGCTCAAGCCGGCTCGCCCACAGCAGATTCTGCTCCTCGTCGAAGCGTGCCTTGAGTTCGACCACCGCCGTAACTGATTTGCCCGCTTCGGCTGCGGCGACGAGCGCGTCGACGATCGCCGACTGTTTGCCGGCGCGATAGAGCGTCTGCTTGATCGCGACGACATCGTCGTCCTCGGCAGCCTGGCGGAGGAAGGCGACGACCACCTCGAAACTCTCATAGGGGTGGTGGACGATCAGATCCTTGGCGCGGATGGCGGCGAAGCAATTGCCGTCATGTTCGAGCACGCGTTCGGGGAAGCGGGGACTGTAGGGTGGAAATTTGAGGTCGGGGCGGTCGGTCTCGACGAGCAGGCCAAGGTCGGCGATGCCGATGAAACCGGCGCTCTCCGAGACCAGTGCGACCTCGGCGTGAAGCCCGGTGCGGACCATCGTTTCGAGGTCTTCAGGTGTATCCGCCAAGAATTCGAGGCGGATGACGCGGCCGCGGCGACGGCGCTTGATGGCGGTGCGGAAGTAGCGGACGAGGTCCTCGGCCTCCTCCTCGACCTCGATGTCGCTGTCGCGCAGCACGCGGAAGGCGCCGCTGCCAAGCGCGGTGAAGCCGGGGAACAGCAGATCGAACTGGGCGCGGATCAGCTTTTCGATGGCGAGAAAGCGGAACCCCGCGCCCGGCAGGCGGATGAACCGCGGCAGCGTTGCGGGAATCATCAGCAGCTCGACGACCGGCTCGCGTTCCCCGGGCGTTTCCAGGCTGAAGACGAGACTGAACATGCCGTTCGGGATGAACGGAAACGGGTGCGATGGGTCGATCGCCTGGGGCGTGAGGACGGGCAGGATCTGCTCGCGAAACTGTTTGTCCAGCCAGGCGCGTTCCTCCTCGGTCAGCGCGTCGACCTCGACGACGTGAAAATCCTGCTCGGCGAGGCATTCGCGCAGCACCAGCCACTCGGCCTGTTGCGCGACGACCAGCGCATCGGCGTCCTCGGCGATCGCCGCGAGCTGCTGCGTTGGGGTCAAGCCGTCGCTCGATCGTTCCTCGACGCCGAGCAGCTGCTGGCCCATCAGCCCGGCAACGCGGACCATGAAGAATTCGTCGAGGTTGGAGCCGGAGATCGACAGGAATCGCAGCCGCTCGAGCAGCGGATGCGCACCGTTCTCCGCTTCCTCGAGCACGCGCCGGTTGAAGGCCAGCCACGACAGTTCGCGATTGAAGTAGCGCTCCGGCCCGAAGTTGTCCGGCGAGGTCTGAGCAACGGGCACTTCGCGCAGGTTCACGCGGCCTTGCCTTCGCCCAAGAGACCGGCCTGGAGCAGCGCGCGGCGGATGACGGGCAAGGTCAGGCGCGCGCGCTCAGCGATGGCGAAGCGATCGACCGCCTCGACGATCCGCTCGGCGGAGAAGTAACTGCGCTCGACCCGCGCGGTCACATAGCGC
>JAIVIZ010000102.1 GCA_020200315.1 Sphingomonadales bacterium
GACTTGGACGCAGGTCCAGGGCCACGGCTTCCCCGCTGCGCCCGGACGGATCGGAATCGCCACGAGCGCCGCCGCCCCGAACAGGGTCTATGCGCTGGTCGACGCCAAGGACGAGAAGGACGGCGGGCTCTACCGCTCGGACGACGGCGGCGCGACCTGGGCGCACACCACCGCTGACAAGCGAATCTGGAATCGCGGCTGGTACTTCGGTGAGATCGCCGTCGACCCCGACAACGCCGAGATCGTCACGTCGCTCAACACGATCGTACTCGAATCGCGCGACGGCGGGAAGAGCTTCGTGCCAACCAAGGGAGATGAGACCGGCGACGATTTCCACACGCTATGGATCGACCCGAAGGATTCGAAGCGGCGCATCCTCGGCGTCGATCAGGGCGCGCTGATCAGCCTCAACGGCGGTGCGACGTGGAGCAGCTGGTATAATCAGCCGACCGGTCAATTCTATCATGTCTCGACCGACAATCGCTATCCCTATCGGGTGTACGGCTCGCAGCAAGACTCGGGCGCAGCCGCCGTTTCGAGCCGCAGCTTCGGCATCGACGGCATCGACATCGGCGAATTCCACGAGCAGACCGCAGGCGGCGAAAGCGATAATATCGCTCCCGATCCCGACGATCCGGACACCGTGTTCGGCGGGCGGGTCGACAAGCTCGACCTCAAGACTGGGCAGACGCGCAGCGTCGATCCGACGCTGGCGGTGCCCGATCGCTATCGCGCGACCTGGACGCTGCCGCTGGTGTTCGGGCCCAGGGACCACGCGCTCTACTTCGGCAACCAGAAGATTTTCCGCACGATCGACAAGGGCGAGCATTGGTCGGCGATCAGCCCCGATCTGACGCGGCCGAGCCCGGGCGCTCCGCCGACGCTCGATGCACCGACCCTTGCCGATGATCAGGGCAATGCCGGACCGCGCAAGGGGGTCGTCTACGTTATTGGCCCCTCCCCGCTCGCCGCCACCGATGTGTGGGCGGGGACCGACGACGGGCTGGTGTGGCACACGCGCGATGGCGGGGCGCACTGGACCGATGTCACGCCTGCCGGGCTTGGCGCCTGGTCGAAGATCAGCGCGGTCGAGCCGTCGCATTTCAATCGCGATACCGCCTATCTGGCGATCGATCGTCACCGGCTCGAGGATCGGGCGCCGCATCTGCTCCGGACGACCGACGGCGGCCGCTCGTGGCAGCCGATCATGCGCGGACTAGGGGACGGCAGCGTTCCCAACAGCGCCAATGTCGTGCGCGAGGACCCGCTCCGGCGCGGGTTGCTGTTCGCCGGAACCGAGCATGGGCTCTACGTCTCGTTCGACGACGGCGACCAATGGCGACCGCTTCAGGGCGGGCTCCCGACGACTTCGGTGCGCGACATTACGGTGCACGGCAACGATGTGGTGATCGCCACCCACGGACGCGGTTTCTACATCCTCGACGACATCGCGCCGCTTCGGGAAATCGCGGCCAACGCGGCACTGACCACCCGGCTGTTCGCGCCGGCCGCGGCGATCCTCACGCGTCCCCAGCAATTCACGGGCACGCCCAAGCCCAAGGACGAGCCGATGGCGGCCAATCCGCCGACGGGAGCGATCCTCGATTATTATCTGGCAAGTCCGTCAGCCGGTCCCGTGCAGATTGCCATCGCAGACTCCAGGGGCACCGTGATCCGCCGCTACAGCAGCGCCGATCCGATCAAGCCGGTCGATTTGTCCAAGCTCGAGACCGCGCCCGAGTGGGTCGTGCGGAACGCTCCACCGTCAGCAACGGCCAGACATCATCGGTTCGTCTGGGATTTGCGGTTGGAACCGCCCGCGGGTGGCACGGGTCCAGGCGTATGGGCGCCGCCGGGGCGTTACGCGGTCACGTTGGTGGCGGGCGGCAAAATCTTCCGTCAGCCGCTCGAGGTCCGGCCGGACCCAAGAGTGCGTCTGACCCCGGCAGCCTATTCCCGCCAGTTCTCCCTCGCTAAGCGGATAGAGGCGGATGCGGTCAGGGCGAAGGCGGCGCTGGAAGAAGCAAAGAAGGCATTGGAAGCGCTCAACGCGCCGGCGAATGCGGCGCGGCCCGAGCTTGCCCCGTTACGGCAAGAAGCGGAGCAGGTCGCCGGGGTGAGGGCCAAGAAGGGCTCGCCAGAGCCCCTTCCCGTCACCTCCCTGTCGTCGCTGGTCGATCGGCTGGCCAAGCTGCGGGCAGCGGTCGACGACGCCGACGTCGACCCGAGCCCCGATGCGCGGACCGGGACCGCAAGGGTCGAGACCGATCTCGCGCAAACGCTGGCGCAATGGGCGGCGCTCAAGGCAAGGCTGGTCCCGCTTGCCGTCGCGGTGCGCGGATGAAGATGCATCCGATGCGGATGCAATCTTAAGCCGATCGTGAGGCACCTCCTGTCATGGCTCGCTCCATCAGCTGGAGCCTGGAATGCAAGCGTCGGGAGAAATGTTCGAGCGGGAGGCGGAGCGCGTCAGCATTTTCATCGCCGCGACGCTCTACCTCGGCCATTCATCCTCCCCGGTGCGGCTCCGCAATGTGTCGCGCTGGGGAGCGATGCTTCAGGGTAACGCCAGTCCGGAACTCGATTCCATCGTCGGCTTCGGTCGCGGGCGGCTCCATGCCACCGGGCGGGTGATGTGGGCGGACGAGGGCCGCTTCGGCGTGCGCTTCGCCCATCCGATCTGCGTCGAGGACTGGATCGCTCCCCCCAAGAACGAGTCGCAACAGCTCGCCGACCGACTGTTCGTCAATCGTACCATCCTGAAGGGCAGCGCGAACACGATCCCTGCCCCATCGCTTCCGACATGCAACGCGGTTGCGGCCAACATCCCCGACGATCTTGGCGAAGCGATCGAGTTGTTGACCATCCTCGAGGATCGGCTGGCCGAAGATATGACGATCGTGGGCCAGCATGGCGAGGTACTTCAGAATCTGGACCGGGCGCTGCAGATCCTGACCCGAATGCAGCGGTCCGAATAGGACTCGTCACGGCGGCAAGCCACGCGAAGCTGGTGGGCCCGGAGGGATTCGAACCCCCAACCTAGCCGTTATGAGCGGCCGGCTCTACCGTTGAGCTACAGGCCCTGCCCCGGCGACCCGCCCGCGATAGAGGCTCCGGGTGAGCGCGCCAAGTCATTGCTAGGCGGCGAGCGGCATCCTTAGCACAAGGTCGCTGCCATCTGCCTCCAGCTTGCTGCCGACGATCTGCGCCAGCCCCGCGATGAGGCGCAGCGATAGTCCGCTGCCGTTCAGCCCGAACAGTTCCTCGGTCGATAGTCCTTCCAGCGCGCGCGGTCGTGACAGGCGCAGCGCTGTGAATTCCTCTTCCTGACGAATGGCGAGGCGCAATGTCTCGTCTGCCAGCGCCCCTGTGACGACCGCCTCGACGAACCGCTCGAAGAGCCGGGCGACGAGCTGTGGAGCGAGCGCGGATTGCCCGACCCGCGGCGGCGAATCAATCGCCAGCGTTACGCCGCGCGCCTGCGCCGCGTCGCGCAGCCGCTCCGCTATCGGCAGGATGATTTCGGCGAGTTCGACCGGCTCCGATTCGCCGTCGCTGGCGCGCAGCCGCGCGGCGAAGTCGAGATCGTCGACCGCCCCGAGCAAAGCCCGCGCCTGAGCGACGATCTCGGCCGCCCGCGCGCGGTAACCGCTGTGCGCCGGCCCAAGATATTGGCCATCGATGATCTCGGCAAAGCCGATGATGGCGTTGAGCGGCGTCTTGATCTCATGGACCAGCTCACGCAGCGCGGCCGAGTCGAGGCTCGCGGGAGCGCTGACCATCGCCGACGGCGCGAGCACCTCGGCCCGGCGGGCGATTCCACGATAGCCGACGAACCGGCCATCGGTCGGCGCGAACGCCGGAACGCCGCTGATCAGCCACTGGCCGGCCACTATTCCGGCATCGGGCAGCGCCAGGGTTGCGTCGCGGAACGGAGAGCGCCGGGCGAACGCCCGCTCGACCTCCCGGTCGACGCCCTCGCCGGCGTTGGCGCGGGCGATCGATCGCCCCACGAGCGGACCGCGCGGTGCCCCGTCGACCCAGCCGATCTCCCCGCCGGGCCCGCATTCCCAACGGAACAATGCAGGCGATCCTTGATCGATGTTCGACTGCTCGGCAGGTGAGGGCACGGTAGGTGGCCGACTTGCGGTTGAAGGTGGCGGCGATTGCGCGGGCGTTGCGACGGCAGCGACGGCTGGCGACTCCTCACCACCCAGCGCGCGTGCTGCACGAAGCTGCTCGATCCGCGCGACCACTTCGCCAATCGACGGAACGCCTTCGGTCAGGCGTGGCGGCGGCTGCGGTGCCGGTTCGCTCGGCTGCGGGCGAGGACCGGCGTCGGGCTGCGGCTGCGAGCTGGCCCCGTCCTGCGGATGCAGCGCATCGAGGAAACGCCGGACCTCCGGCGACGCCGCGGACCTCAGCCGATCGCTCGGCGGCTCTCCTGTGAGGAGGGGTGCAGCCACCTCCAGCGTATCCGCCGCAAAGGCGTCGAGCAGCGCTGGCGGCAACGCCCGCCCGGCAATCGCGCGAGCCGCTGCAGCCCGCAGAGACTCGGCGACCTCGGATCGCCCCTGTGCAACGGCGGCAAGCGCTGCATCGATCATCGAACCGGCCGCATCGGCTCCAGCCCGCGCGATCAGATCGACCAGCTGACGCCAGCGCACCGCACGGTCGTGCGCGTTCGCCACGGGTGCGGCGAGGACGGTTGCCAGGCGATCGTCGAACTTCACTTGGCGGTCGGCCCTCGTGCTGCGTCTGCGTGCGCGCGAGTCTTGCGTGCGGACGCGGAGCGGCGACAGGGGGATGCCCTTAACCATCCCGTAGCGGGACAGTCCATTCAACTCCGTTCAAGCCAAAATAAAGGAGCGCCGGCAACCTGCCGACGCCCCGGTGTTCGTAGAGATAAGCGTCAGGCGCGTGTCGCGACGTAGGTCAGCCAGTATTTTGCGACTTCGGCCTGTGCGCCGCCGACCGACTGCAGCGCCGCGGTCGCGCCCGCCTTGTCGCCGGACATCGCCAGCGCCATGCCGAGCCGGAGATTGGCGAGGTCCTTGTCGACCCCCGTCTTGCCGATGGCGGCGCGGTACAGCGTCGCCGCCTGCGCATAATCGCCGGCATCGAAATAGCCGTCACCGGCCCGCATTGCCGATTTCGCGGTCGGGTCGGACAGCGCCGCCTTGCTGGTAATGAGCAGCGCCGCTTTCTCCTCGGGCGCCCGGCGGCGGACACTGGCAACGAATGGAGCGATTCCCGGTGAGGTCAACTTGAGGGCGCCGGCGGCTTCGCCCTCCTGCACCAATGCGAGCGCCTCGGCTGGATAGCCGTGATCGGACAGCGATTGCGCCCACACGGTATAGTCCGCTTCGCCCGACAGGGACTTGGTGGCGCGCGCCAGGCGCAGCATGTCGATCAACTGCTGTCGGTTCTGGCCGCTCAGGTTACGGTAGATGTTGATCGTGTCGCGCCAATGGACCGGCGAAGGGTAGGCCGCGACCCAATCGCGCGAAAAACCGTATGCCGACGGCAACTTGGCATTATATGCTCGTCCAAGGCGGACCTGATACCAGTTCTCGGGAACAGTCTGGTGTGCTGCCTTGGCTTTGTCGATGGCCGAAGTCAGGCTGGCAATGCTCTCGGGCACCCGCTGCTGCTGAAACAGCATCTCGGAACGAAGCAAGAGCGCGTCGCTATTGTTGGGATCGACCGCTACGAGGCGGTCGAGCGCTGTCGCCGCCGGCGCATATTGCTTTGCTGCGGCCAGGTGCTGGGCAGCGAACAAGTAGATTTTGCCGGCCTCGGCGGCGGTCCCGCCATTCGCCATGATAACGTCCGCTGCGGCGACCAAAGCGGGATAGTCGCTGGCGTCGATCGCCGCCTGCAGCTGCATCGTGCCGATCGCGTAGCGGTCATCCGGAGTCTTCGCAACCGCCTGCGCGGCAGCCAGCAGGCCTGGAATCGCGGCAGCGTTTTTCGCCTTCACCGCGGTTTGCAGATCGAGGATCGCTTTTTGCGCCTTGGGCGACAAAGTCAGTTTGCGTCCCTTGCTCTCCGAGGGCGATGCCTGGGTCGGAACCGCCGTTTGCTGGGGAGCAGAGGTGGGTCCATATTGCGCAAGGGCCGCAGTGGGAAAGGCCACGGCGGAAGCGACCGCAACCGCCGACGCGGTGCCGAGCACAGACGTGATGAGCTTCATCCTGGTCTCCTGTTGTTTGCCTGAAAGGCCGAATTCAATGAGGTGGGCCATAGACCCCTTGCTCGCGCGCTGAAAGCCCACTGCCGTGTGCGGCTGAATGCCAATTGAACCAGCAGTTTGAGGGGATGCTTTGACCACGTCGAATGGAGCGTCTAGCCCGCCGGCCGATGCTCATCCTCCTTTCACCGGCGAAGACGCTCGACCTCTCGACGCCCTTTGTCGAGACGCCGAGCGAGGCCAGGTTCGCAGCGGAGGCCGCGCGGATCGCCCGCGCGGCTGCAAAGCTTGGCGGCGAGGGACTCGGCGCGCTGATGCACATCTCGCCCAAACTCGCCGAACTGAACGCAAAACGGTTCAAGGCTTTCCGCAAGGCAAACGCCCGTCCCGCGATCCGCACCTTCGCCGGCGACGTATATCGCGGGTTCGATGCACCATCGGCCGAGGAAGCAGTCTTGGCCTATGCCCAGGATCATGTCCGCATTCTGTCCGGGCTCTACGGCTTGCTGCGGCCGCTCGATGCCATTCGCCCTTACCGGCTCGAGATAGGCACTGCCTGGGCGCCCAAAGGCGGCAAGCTCGTCGACCATTGGGGGCGCAAAGTGGCCCGTGCCCTACTCACTGATCTTCGCGACGAAGGCTCCAACACCATCCTCAACCTTGCCAGCCGCGAGTATTTCGCGGTGGCTGGCCCATTTCTCCCCAAGAAAGTCCGCCTGATCACTCCCGATTTCCGGGTCCGCACGGCCAAGGGACTGCAGTTTCAGAGCTTCACGGCCAAGGTGGCGCGCGGCGCGCTGGCGCGGTTCGTCTGCGACGAGCGAATCACCGATCCCGCCGCGCTCGCCTCGTTCGATCGCGACGGCTGGCGCTTCGACGAGGAGGAACCAAAATCTAACGAACCGCTGTTCGTACGCACCTAATTTGTCGCCGGTGCAAAAGGGGCAGCTTCTTCACCGAGCGAGCCGGGTTGCTGCTTGCGCAGGAATGGAAGAATTTTCGTAGCCTCTCGCGTGCGTACGCGTACGCGCGCGGGGTGGCGCTCCCCTTCCTGATCGACTAGGGATGCGGCAACGGGTCGGCGTCCGCCGTTGCCCGTCCGTTCCACGTTGACAGGATCTGCCCCTTGGCCACCACCCCGCCGGTCGCCGACACCAGCGATATTGCCCCCATCTCCATCGTCGAGGAGATGAAGACCAGCTACCTCGACTATGCGATGAGCGTCATCGTCAGCCGCGCCCTGCCCGACGTTCGCGATGGGCTGAAGCCGGTTCACCGCCGCATCCTCTATGCCTGTCAGGAGGCGGGCTATGTCGCCGGGCGGCCGTACCGCAAATCGTCGCGCATAGTAGGCGACGTCATGGGTAAGTACCACCCGCACGGCGACAGCGCGATCTACGACGCGCTTGCCCGCATGACGCAGGACTGGTCGATGCGCGTGCCGCTGATCGACGGCCAAGGCAATTTCGGATCGATGGATCCCGATCCCCCGGCGGCAATGCGCTACACCGAGGCGCGGCTCGCCAAGGTCGCCAACTTCCTGCTCGGTGACATCGACAAGGACACCGTCGACTTCACGCCCAACTACGACGCCAGCGAGCGCGAACCGCAGGTGCTCCCGGCCCGCTTCCCCAACATCCTCGTCAACGGCGCCGGCGGCATTGCGGTCGGCATGGCGACCAACATTCCGCCGCATAACCTCGGCGAAGTCCTCGCCGCCTGCCGCGCCTACATCGACGATCCGGTTGTGACATCCGAAGCGCTGATGGAGCACGTCAAGGGCCCCGACTTCCCGACCGGCGCGATCATCCTCGGCCAGGCCGGAATCCGCAGCGCCTACACCACCGGTCGCGGCTCGATCCTTCAGCGCTCGCGCCACCATGTCGAGGAAGGCCGCGGCGACCGCAAGACGATCGTGCTCACCGAAATCCCCTATCAGGTCGGCAAGAACGGCCTGGTCGAGAAGATCGCCGAAGCCGCCAAGGACAAACGGATCGAGGGTGTCAGCGACATCCGCGACGAGTCCAACCGCCTCGGCGTCCGCATTGTCATCGAGCTGAAGCGCGACGCAACGCCCGAAGTCGTGCTCAACCAGCTGTGGCGCCACACGCCGGCGCAATCGAGCTTTCCCGCCAACATGCTCGCGATCCGCGGCGGGCGGCCGGAAACGCTCGCCCTGCGCGACATCATCGAGGCGTTCGTCAAGTTCCGCGAGGAGGTCATCACCCGCCGCTCGAAGCACGAGCTGCTGAAGGCGCGCGAGCGGGCGCATATCTTGCTCGGCCTGGTCGTCGCCGTGACCAACCTCGACGAGGTCGTCCGCCTGATCCGTGGCTCCTCAAGTCCGGCGGCGGCGCGCGAAACTCTGCTCGCTCGCGAGTGGGAAAGCGAGCAGATCCGCCCCTACATCCGCCTCGTCGAAGCGGTCGAGCCGCAGGCCGCCGGCGAAACCTATTGCCTGTCTGAGATTCAGGTGAAGGCGATTCTCGAACTCCGCCTGCATCGCCTCACGGCGCTCGGCCGCGACGAGATCGGCAACGAGCTTGCCGGCCTCGCCACGACGATCGCCGGGCTGCTCGACATCCTCGGCGATCGCGTGAAGCTCTACGCCGTAATGCGCGAGGAATTCGACGCGGTCGAGGCGGAGTTCGCCACCCCGCGTAAGTCCGAGCTTGCCGCCGCCTTCGACGGGCTTGAGGACGAGGACCTGATCGAGCGCGAGGACATGGTCGTGACGGTCACCATGACCGGCTACATCAAGCGCACGCCGCTGACCCTGTTCCGCGAACAGAAACGCGGCGGCAAGGGCCGCTCGGCGATGAACACCAAGGACGAGGACGTCGTCACCGAGCTGTTCGTCACCTCGACCCACAATCCGGTGCTGTTCTTCTCCAATCTCGGCCGCGTCTACCGGATGAAGGTGTGGCGCCTGCCCGAGGGCAATCCGGCGGCGCGCGGACGGCCGATGATCAACCTTCTGCCGCTCGCCGACGGCGAGATCATCACCACGGTCCTGCCACTGCCCGAGGACGAGGCGGAGTGGGACGGTCTGCATCTCATGTTCTGCACCGCAAAGGGCACAGTGCGGCGCAACTCGATGGGCGCGTTCACCAACATTCCCACCGCGGGCAAGATCGCGATGAAATTCGGTGTGAGCGACGAGGAAGGCGAAGAAGGCGATCCGACCGACCGCCTCATCGCGGTCAAGTTGCTGACGGAGGAGGATGACGTCCTGCTCGCTACTCGTAACGGCAAGGCCATCCGCTTCCTCTCGACCGACGTCCGCGAATTCCAGAGCCGCTCCTCGACCGGCGTGCGCGGCGTTCGCCTGCTCGGCGACGACAAGGTTATCTCCATGTCGATCCTCCACCGCGTCGGCACAACGCAGGAAGAACGCGAAGCCTATCTCCGCTCACCCAAATGGCGCGACAATGACGCTGCGGCGGGACTCAACGAGGAACGCTATGCCGAAATCGCCGACAAGGAGCAGTTTCTGCTCACGGTGACCGAGAACGGCTTTGGCAAGCGCTCTTCGACCTACGAATATCGCCGCACCAATCGCGGCGGCCAGGGCATCACCAACATCGTCACCTCCGAACGCAATGGGGGTGTCGTCGCCAGCTTCCCGGTCAAACCGGGCGAGCAGCTGATGCTCGTCACCGACCAGGCCAAGATCATCCGCACCACCGTCGGCGACATCCGCATCGCCGGCCGCAACACGCAGGGCGTGACCATCTTCAAAGTCGCTTCGGGCGAGCACGTCGTTTCCGTCGCGCGCATCGACGAGAGTGAGGAAGAGGAGATCGAAGTCGGTGCCGGCAGCGCGCTCGCCGGCCCGGACGACGCAGTGATCGGGGAGGATCTCGCGGAGGGCAGCGCAGAGTAAGCTCCATCGTCATTCCCTGCGGAACGCGTCCGTGCGCCTCTCGTTCTTCTGGCAAAGCCAAGGAGACTGGAATGCCGCTTCCCAACAATGCCCTCGTACTGGTCGCCGATGGTCGCAAGATGCTGTTCCTGCGCAATCATGGCGACCAGAATCAGATCGATCTGAGAACCGAGGCGCACGACGAGCGCGACGATGCCAAGGACCGCGAGCTGCGCACCGATGCGCCGGGAACGCAGGGCCAGCGCTGGGGCGATGGCCGCTCGACGATGGAGGAGACCGACTTCCACCAGCAGGACGAGGATAATTGGGCGAAGGACGCAGCCAATGAGCTCAACCGCCGCGTGCTCGCGCACGATTTCGAGGCGTTGGCGATCATCGCTCCGCCCAAGCTGCTCGGCGTGCTGCGGAAAGAGCTTCACAAGGAGGTCGAGCGGCGCGTCGTCTGCACCATCAACAAGGAAATGAGCGGCCGCCCGATCCCGGATATCGAGGCGCTGATCGTCAACCAAACCGCGCCGAACGAACCCGCGGATGTTTAATCGTTATTGCGAGCAGCGAAGAGACGCGGCAATCCAGCTGAGCCAGAGTGGATTGCTTCCCCCGGCCTTCGCCGGGGTCGCAATGACTTCAAAGAAACAAATTCACCACCTCGACCTCGGCCGCCACCGCTTTCAGCAGTAGCGAGCGGTGGCACCCGCCCGGCTGGCGTTCGAAACACAGCAGCGCGCTTGGCATTCCCGCCGCCAGTTCCCGCATCTCCGCGCCCTGCGCGATCGCCTCCGGCAGTTCGAGCTGCCCGGCGTAGATCGCCTCCAGCTCGGCCTGCCGCCCCTTGCGCGCGGCCTCGCGTCCCGCCGCCGGCGTCCCGAGCGCCTTCAGATGCACATAGTCGATCCCGGCCTCGGCCAGCGCATTGCGCAATGGCGTCTTCGAAAAGCCCGGTCGCCGCGACAAGGGCAGCGCGCGCACGTCGATCACCCGCTTGACACCGGCGCCCGTGAGCGCCGCCAGGAACTCGCCCATCGTCGTCGCTTCGTAGCCGATCGTGAAAATGCGCATTCGCTCTCGTCATCCCGGGCTTGACCCGGGACCTGCCTTCCTCGCTGCACTAGAAACAGGCAGGCCCCGGCTCAAGACCGGGGTGACGGTGATGCGTTCACGAGGTAGGCACCTCGGATGCACGATATCCACATCATCGGCGGCGGCCTCGCCGGATCGGAAGCCGCATGGCAACTTGCCGAGGCGGGTCTCACCGTCCGCCTCAGCGAAATGCGCGGCGGCGGCGACAGTACGCCGGCGCACGAAAGCGACGAGCTCGCTGAAATGGTCTGCTCGAACAGCTTCCGCTCGGACGATGCCGACCACAATGCGGTCGGCCTGCTCCACCAGGAAATGCGCGCGCTCGGATCGCTTGTCATGCGCGCCGCCGACCTTCACCGCGTGCCAGCCGGATCGGCGCTGGCCGTCGACCGCGAAGCCTTCGCGGCCGAGGTGACCCGCGCCATCGGGCAGCACCCCAACGTCGCGATCGTTCGCGAGCGCATCGACGCGCTCCCTGAAGGACCGGCGATCATCGCCACCGGACCGCTCACCGCGCCCGCCCTCGCCGACAGCATCGCCGAAGCGACCGGTGCCGGCGCCCTCGCCTTCTTCGACGCGATCGCCCCGATCGTCCACCGCGACAGCATCGACATGGACATCTGCTGGATGGCGGCGAGGTGGGACAAGGGCGGGAAAGACTACATCAACTGTCCCATGGACCGCGAGCAGTATGACGCGTTCATCGCCGCCCTCAATGCTGGCGAAAAGACCGAATTCAAGGAATGGGAGCGGGACACCCCCTACTTCGAAGGCTGCATGCCGATCGAGGTGATGGCCGAGCGGGGACCGGAGACGCTTCGCTTCGGACCGATGAAGCCGGTCGGGCTCGACAATCCGCGGACCGGGCGCTGGCCTCATGCCGTCGTCCAGCTGCGGCAGGACAATGCGCTCGGCACGCTGTGGAACATGGTCGGCTTCCAGACCAAGCTCAAGCACGCCGATCAGGTGTGCATTTTCCGAACGATTCCCGGACTACAGAAGGCAGAGTTCGCACGGCTTGGCGGCATTCACCGCAACAGCTTCATCCGCTCGCCCGAGCTGCTCGACCGCGAACTGCGCTTGAAGTCGCATCCGAACATCCGCTTCGCGGGGCAGATCACCGGCTGCGAAGGCTATGTCGAAAGCGCCGCCATCGGCCTCCTCGCCGCGCGCTTCGCCGGCGCGGAGCTCCGCCGGGGACAGTCCCCCGCCAGCGAGGGACTGTCCCCTTTCCCGCCGCTGTTCCTATTCCCGGCGCCGCCCCCCGAAACCGCGCTCGGCGCCCTGCTCGGCCACATCACCGGCGGCGCGGAGGCGGCGACCTATCAGCCGATGAACATCAGCTTCGGCCTGATGCCGCCGATCCCCGGCCGCACCCGCAAGGGCGATCGCAAGCAGATCTACACCGACCGCGCCCGCGCCGCGCTGGCGGGTTGGCTCGCGCGCGAACCCCTGCCCGCCTGACCAACCGAAGCGCTAGCAACTGCAGCGCGTATGGACCCGCGCCTTGGGCGCGGTCTCGGCATATTCCGTCTCGGTCAGCCAACCCGAATGATCATCGTCGGCGCCCTCAAACTTGCCGATCGTCTTGGCCGCCCACTCGTTAAACGACAGCGAACCATTGTGATCGGCATCGAGCTTGGCGAACGCCTTGCGCCGCGGCATCAGCAGCTCCTCTTCGGTGATCTTGCCGTCCTTGTCCTTGTCGGCGCGCGAGAAGCGCTTCTCCTCGCGCGTCTTGCGGCTCGCTTCGGGCGCTCCGGGAAGCTCTGGGCTCGCCATTGCGAACAGGCGCGGGTTGGCGGTGGCCGCGCTTTGCGCCGCCGGCGCCGTCGGCAGCCCGGAACGCCCCTCGGCATGCCCCTGCCAGAAGAGAAATGCGCCCGTGGTGAGGAGAAGAGTGATGCCGGCACCGGCCATGATTCGATTCATGGATATCCCCGTTCGTTCAGAGGATTCGGCGAACCCAGGTTAACGCCGTTTCGGATGCAGCACAATCTAGACGATGCGCCCGGTGAGGCGGTGCACGATAAGCGCCAAAGCAC
>JAIVIZ010000168.1 GCA_020200315.1 Sphingomonadales bacterium
GTGATCGAGAACGCCAATGAAGGCAGTGACGGGGTTTTAAGCAGTGTCAGCTTCACCCTTTCTGCGAACGTCGAAAGTCTGTTGCTGACCGGCAGCGGCAACATCGACGGCACCGGCAATGCGCTCGCCAACAGCATCACCGGCAACGGCGGCAATAACGTCCTGCAAGGGGGCGCTGGAGACGACAGGCTGTCCGGCGGGGCCGGCAACGACACGCTGATCGGTGGCGCCGGCGCCGACACGCTCGATGGTGGAACGGGCGACGACATCTATTTCGTCGATGCATCCGACACGATCATCGAACAGTCTGGACTCGCGTTCGACGGGGGCACCGATACGGTCAATGCCGATTTCAGCTACACGCTCGCGGACGGGCTGGAAAATCTGACGCTGACCGGAACTGGCGCCATCAGCGGCACCGGCAACGCCGCCGCGAACATTATCGCTGGCAATGCAGCGGCGAACGTGATTTCGGGCGGGGGCGGCACCGACGCGCTGAGCGGCGGTGGCGGCGCGGATATCTTCCGGGACACGGGAGCAGGCATCAACGGCGACACGATCGCGGATTTTGGCGGCGACGACCGGATCGTGATCAGCGATGCGACCATCATGTCGTTCAGCGCGACGCTCAATGGCAGCACGCTGAGCTACACTGGCCTTGGAGTCAGCGGCTCGGTGACCCTGGCCAACGTCTCGTCGGGCCGGGTCGAATTTCAACGATCGCTGCAGGGCGGCGTCGAGATCAGAATCGTCAACACCATCGCCAACGACTTCAACGGCGATGGCCGCAGCGACATATTGTGGCGCAACGACGGCGGCCAGCTTAGCAACTGGTTGGGGAACGCGAGCGGTGGGTTCGCCAGCAACGACTCCAACGCTTTCGCCAACGTACCCACCAGCTGGCACATCGCGGGCACCGGCGACTTCAACGGCGATCACCACGTTGACGTCCTGTGGCGCAACGACAATGGCGCGTTCAGCGACTGGCTGGCCAATGGCAGCGGCGGCTTCGCTGGCAATGACGCCAATGCCTTCACCAACGTGCCCGTCAGCTGGCATGTCGCGGGCACCGGCGACTTCAACGGCGATGGGCGGGCCGACGTCCTCTGGCGCAACGACAATGGTCAGTTGAGCGACTGGCTGGCGACCGCGAGCGGCGGTTTTACTCCCAACGACGCCAATGCCGGGGCTTCGGTCCCTGTCAGCTGGCATGTCGTGGGTACCGGCGATTTCAACGGCGACGGGCGTGCCGACATCCTGTGGCGCAACGACAATGGTCAGTTGAGCGACTGGCTGGCGACTGCGAGCGGCGGGTTCATCTCCAACGATGCTAACGCCGGGACCTCGGTCCCCGTCAACTGGCATGTCGCGGGCACCGGCGACTTCAATGGCTGGGGCTGGTGTGACAGGCAGTCCGCCCTCCAGCTTGCGTAATAAGCTCGTCCTGAGTTGCGCGTGCTAGGCGGAGCCAGCCTGTCCCGCGGCAGGACGGAACTCGGCGAGCGCGTAATATTGGCTTGCCGTCGTCCGACTTTTCACTAGCATCTGCGGAATTATCAAAGCACGGGGGCGTGTATGCGTTTGTCGACCAGCGCCTTGCTGATGACCACGGCGAGTGCGGCGCTCGCTAACCCGGCGCCTGATATTACGCCCACACCGTCTTGGGTGAAGCGGGTTGCGATTCAGACTCCGACCGACACGACCGACGCCCCGGTTCGGATTCTCCTCTCGGACCAGCAGGTCAGCATGACGCCAGGCGCGGTGTCGACGTTCGTGGAAACCGCCGTAATGGTACAAACCGCGGCGGGCTTGTCGGCCGGGAACATCGTCATTCCGTGGCGCCCCGACCTCGATACACTTGCCGTGCACGCCATGACGATCACCCGCAAGGGCAAGCTGATCGACGTGCTGGCCACGCAGAAGTTCACCGTCATCCGCCGCGAAACGAACCTCGAAGCCGCCACGCTCGACGGGCGGCTGACGGCCACGCTGCAGATCGATGGCATGGAAGTCGGCGACATCGTCGATCTCGCCGCATCCGTGATTACCCGCGATCCCACCTTGGCTGGTCACGTCGAAACTTCGGTTGCGCAGTGGAACGGATTGCCGATCGATCATGCTCACGCTCGCCTTCGCTGGTCCCGCGATGTGCCTCTCCGGCTTCGCTCCGCCGCTGGACTGCCGGCCGTTACCACCCTCGCCGACTCCGGCGGAAAGATGATCGAGCTCACTGCCGATCATGTCCAGCCGCTCATTCCACCCAAAGGCGCGCCCGCACGCTTCGCCATCGGGCGAATTCTCGAGGCTACCGATTACAGGAGCTGGGCCGAATTTGGCGCCTTATTCGCGCCGCTGTACGGCAAGGCTTCCACCATCGACCCCAAAGGGCCGCTGGCCCAGCAGATCGAGTCAATTCGGGCCGCCAGTGACGATCCGGTCATTCGGGCTGGCGCTGCGCTCGACCTGGTCCAGAATAAAATCCGCTACGTCGCGCTGCAAATGGGCCAGGGTGGCTATGTTCCGGCAGCCGCGGATTCGACTTGGGCGAACCGGCTGGGGGACTGCAAGGCGAAGACCGCCCTCCTCCTGGCGATGCTTCACCGTCTCGATATCGTGGCCGTGCCCGTCGTGGTCAGCTCGGCAAATGGCGACGGCATGGATGGCAGGCTGCCGCTCATCGCCCTGTTCGACCATGTGCTGGTCCGTGCAACCATTGCCGGAAAGAATTATTGGCTCGATGGAACCCGCAGTGGCGATCGCGACCTGGCGCGGCTGGAGACGCCGGCCTTTGGGTGGGGACTGCCCTTGATCCCCGCGGGCGCCCAACTCGTCCGCATGATTCCCGCACCGCGCGTTCAGCCCGATAACGATTATACCCTCAACATCGATGCCCGGGACGGCATCTTCGCTCCGGCCAAGGCTCATTCCGAACTTGCCTACCGGGGTGACGCCGCCGAGGTGCTGAAGCTCTCGCTCGCCGCCCTGCCGGACGCGTCGCGCGACACCGCGATTCGCGATTTCTGGAAGGGGACGTACGACTTCATCGAGCCGGCAAAGGTTTCCGCCGCGTTCGACCCGGCGACCGGAATTGAACGCATTACAATGGACGGCACGGCGCTTCTGAAGTGGGACGGCAGCTGGCTCAGAATTCCGGGCAGCAGCCTTGCCTACGCCGCCGACTTCTCCCGCCCCGCGGGTCCGGACAGCAATGCTCCATTCCTTGCCAACTTTCCGGGCTATGGGCGGGCCAGCACGACGATCCAACTCCCGCCGGGGATCACGTTGTGGCCCGGCAAAGTCGGCCATGACATCGATCAGACGCTCGCCGGCGTAGCCTACCACCGGGAAGCGAAGCTCGCCGGCAATGTGCTCCACATGGTCAAGAGTGAGCGCACCTTGGTGCCCGAGGTCGAGGCTGCGACCGCCCGGACCGCGCAGGCCCGCCTGCGGGCGCTCGACGATGAGGACGTGCAACTGCAGAAAGGGAATTATCGCGCCACGGATGCCGATTTGGTGCAGTTGGCAAAAGTCACGCCGGAAAGTGCACAAGACTTCCTGGAGCGGGGACTGATCTATCTGCAACGAACCAAATACAAGGAAGCGATCGCGGACTTCAGCAACGCCCACGATCTCAAGCCCAACGATGTTTGGCCGTTGGCTAATCGTGGCTTAGCCCACGCATGGGCAGGAAAAGTTGTCGAGGCCGAGACAGACTTCGCGGCAGCAGGCGCCATTGCGCCGAACAATCCGGTCGTTGCTCGTGGACGCGCGCTGCTTGCGCTGCGCAAGGGAGACCAGAAAGCGGCACTTGCCGATCTCACGGCATCTCTCGGGACGGATCCGGACAATGACTTCGCACTGCGGGCACGGGCGGAGATCAATCGCGGGCTTGGCAGTTACGACGCCGTCATCGCCGATACCGACGCGCTCTTGCGCCTTAACCCCGATGACGTGGATGTCCGCCTCCAGCGGGCCAATCTCTTCAAACTACAGGGTCGTCAGGATCGCATGATCGCCGAAGCGGAGGCAATCCAGCGGGCGAAGCCAAAAGACAATTATGCACAGGTCGTCGCCGCGAAGATTTACGCCGCTGCGAAGAAACCGGATCGGGCGATGGCTGCCTTCCAGCTTGCACTTGATGCCAAGCCCGAGCCTTTCATCTATCTGAACCGAATGGAAAGCCGCGGAATCGAGGACAATATCGGCCGACGTGCCGACCTCGAAGCAGCGCTTAAACTTGACCCCGCTGATGAGGCGTCGCTGATCGCAAAGGCTCAATTTGCTTTCAAGCAAAAGGAATATCATCAGGCGGTTGCGGGATTTACTGCCGTGCTGGCCAAGAACCCGACCGACAGCCAAGTATTGAGTTATCGCGGCATGGCGTATTTCAAGGACGGCGATCAGGCAGCCGCCAACAAGGATTTCGCCGCGGCGGCGGCTGCCGCTGGCAACCCGACCCAGATGAACTCGATTTGTTGGGCAAAGGGGACTGCGGGAATCGCTCTTTCGTCGGCACTCCAGGACTGTAATCGCGCGATTAGCGCCGCGCCCGAAAACGCCGCCTATCTCGATAGCCGGGGTCTGGTGAACCTGAAGCTTGGCCGACTGGACGAATCCATTGCTGACTACGACGCAGCGTTGAAGTCGAGCCCGCGTCAATCCGCATCGCTCTACGGCCGCTCCATCGCGTGGGCGCGCAAGGGTGATGCCGCGAAGTCAAAGGCCGACCTCACTGCCGCCCAGAGCATCAGCCCGGACAT
>JAIVIZ010000169.1 GCA_020200315.1 Sphingomonadales bacterium
GGCTTCAGCAGCGTCCGCTTCTCCTGATATTCGGCCTGCAGCGTTGCGCGCGCGGCACGCAGCCCGGCGGTGCTGTTGGTGATATCAGTCGTCGCGCCGACGGCGACCCCCTGCCGATAGGCGCTCTCGGCGGCCACCCGCTTGGCCGTCGCGTCGCCAAGCGCCCGGTTGATTTCGACGAGCGATTCGCCCTGCAGCGATCCGACGTCGCCGGGCGATTGACCATTATTGGCCGGCCCGGCGGTGTTGATAATCCCCTGCGCCTGCGCATAGCCGACCAGTTCGCGCTCCGACCGCTCGAGGTCCACGCGCGCCTTCGCAATCTGCTGGCTAAGGAAATTGCGCGCGTAGGAGGAGGCGTCGTAGCGGCGCTGCAAGCCGCTGCTGATGAAGCTGTTGGCGATTTGATTGGCGACGGCCGCGGCAAGCTCGGGCGAGGGCGATGAATAGCTGAACTCGATCAGCGTTCCGCTCAGCGGCGGCTTCACCTTGATTCCGGCGGCGACGACATCGGTTGCCCGCCGCAGTCGATCGGTGGCGCTGCCATCGGTTCCGACGACCTTCCTGTTGTTGGCAAGATTGAGCTCCTGCGCCACCCGTTCGGCAGTCGCCCGGCTGGTCAGCAGGCCGACCTGGGTAGCGATCAGATCCTCGTTCTGCATCGACTGCGACTGCGGTCGGTTCTTCTCGTCGACGACTTCGACCGTCAGCGGATTGACTTCGAGCGTCACGGTCGCGCGGTACATCGGCGTGGTCGCCATCGCCGCCAGAACGGCGAGCACGAGCCCCGCAAGCACACAGCCCCCGATCAACCAGCGCCAGTGAATGAACGACTGAATCAGCCGGGCGAAATCGATCCCGTTCGACTCATCGCCGCCCGCTTGTGGACTGGGCGAGAGCAACTGACGCTCGAACCCCTCGTGCTGAACGATCCATTTGCCGTCGCCGGAGACTGGAATATTTCTGTTCACGGCTACTCGCTCTGCCTCATCGCTTCCCTGAAAGGAGAGCTAGAACGGCCTGAAGATGGATAGGATCGGCAGGCTGTTGAGGATCTGCTTCTGCGCCGCCTTGGTTGAAGATCCGTCAATGATCACGATGTCGCCGGCATAGACCTGCGGGTCGGGTTCCTGCCCGCGGCGGATGGCGGTCAGGTCGAACGCCGCCGCCTGCCGCTTGCCGCCGACCTGGCGGAAGATGGCGGTGCGGCGCGGATTGGCGTCCGGGCCGGTCCCACCGGCAAGGGCGACGACCTGCATCAGCGTGGTCGGGCCCGCGATCGGAAAGGAGCCGGCATGGGTGACCGATCCGTCGATCGTGACGTTGCGGCGGGTCGACGATTTGATCCCGACGCTGACGTCCGGGTTCTCGAGATATTTCTCGCCCAGCCTGCGCTTCAGCGTCTCGTCGAGCTGAGCCGTCGTCAAATCCGCCGCCATCACATTGCCGATCAGCGGCATGGAAATCTGCCCCGTCAGGTCGACCTCATAGTCGCCCGACAGGTCGGGCATTTTGAACACCTTTACCGACAGCGTGTCCATCGGCGCGATGCGATAGGTCGCTTCCAACGGTGCGAGGTTCGGCGCATCCGGCGTGCCGAGCGGGGTCAAGTAGGAAATCGGGCCGCCGCGCTTGTCGGCACATCCGGTCGAAGCAAACGCCAGCCCGGCGCTCGCGACGCACGCCGCACTCTTCCAGCAAAACCGGGTCAATCGATCGAACGTCATGGTGCTACCTTCCCCAAGGCGGAACCGCGTCTCGGCCTTATGACCGGGCGTAAGCGGCATTTACATCCAGATCAATGGAATCGCCGCTTATTGCGTCGCTTCGAGGAACCAGCGTTCGCCGGCTTCGAGTCCAAGCGCACTAAGCCGCCCGCTAGCATAGGCCCCGGTATCCAGCCCAATGCGGTTGGGCCGCTCGACCACCTCGCGGCTGATCGTGTGGCCGTGGACGACGACGAAGCCATGATCAGTGTCGTCATCGAGAAACGGCTGCCTGATCCAGCGCAAATCCTTCTGTAGCTGCATCGACAGGTGGACCGCGGGCCTGATTCCGGCGTGAACGAACAGATAATCGCCGATCTTCACCGTATCGACTGCGGCTTCGAGAAAGTGCCGGTGGTCCTCGGGTATGGCGCCGCGGATCCTGGCGATCGCCGCCCGCCCACCGATGTCGTGAAGCTCGTCGGGGTCGAGTCCGTAGCTCTGCACCGTTTCAGCGCCGCCGAAGGTCAGCCAATCATCCAACAGCCCGAACTCGCCTTGGAGAAGACGCAACAGCACTTCCTCGTGATTGCCGCTGAGCACCACGAGCCGCACATTGCGGCAGTGATAGTGGCTCAGCCGTTCGACAACGCCACGCGAATCCGGACCACGATCGATGAGATCGCCAAGAATGAGGAGGTGGTTCTCGGCCGGCTCACGCCCGGCGAGGTCCTCATGGATCGCCGCCAGCATGCGATCGAGCAGATCGAGCCGACCGTGAATATCGCCGATAGCATAGGCCCTGAGACCGGCCGGAATACACGGCAGCGCGCGCTCGCCGCCCGACGGGCGCGATTTGAGCCTCCGGAAGATCATGCGGCCTGCACTAGCTCGCGCAGCGCCTGAAGATAAGCGTCGGCGACGAGCTGCTGGCTGAACCGACGCTCAATGCGCGTCCGCGACGCCTCCCCCATTGCACGCAGATCGCCCTCGTCCAGAGCGGCCATTCGCCGCATCGCCTCTGCCAGCGACGCGGGGTCGCGCACCTTGCATTGCAAACCGTTGATTCCGTCCTCGACGACGTCGCGGCAACCCGGCACATCGGTTGCGATCAGCGGGCGCCCCATCGCCGCGCCTTCGAGCAGCGTGCGCGGCAGCCCCTCGCGATAGGAAGGCAGCACGACGATGGTCGCCGCCGCGATGAACGGCCGCACGTCATTCGTCGTGCAGAGATAGTCGACGACCCCCTCGGCCACCCATGAATGAAGCTCCTGCTCCGACACGCCGGTGCGGTTCTCGCGGTCGATCGGTCCGAGCAGCTGAAAGCGCAGGGCGGGGTGGTCAACCCGCAGGCGCCGCGCCGCCTCGACATATTCGCGCACGCCCTTATCGCCGAGCAGCCGCGCGATGAGCAGGAAGACCGGTGGCCCCGGCGGCAGTGGCGCCGACTGAAAATGATCGAGATCGATGCCTGATCCGGGCAGCAGCCGCGCCTGCGCCGGACGGACCAGCCGCCGCTGCACGAACAGTCTGCGGTCGTCGTCATTCTGAAAGAACACGACGTGCGCCTTCTGAAAGGCCACCCGGTACAACAAGCCGACGAAGCGGCTGAACAGCCCACTGCCGAGAAACGCCGTCCCGAGCCCACTGACATTGAGAATGGCCGGAACGCCCGTTACGCGCGCCGCGAGCGCTCCGTAGATGTTGGGCTTGATCGTCCAGCCAAGATAGGCGGCCGGACGCCGAGCACGCATCAGTCTC
>JAIVIZ010000103.1 GCA_020200315.1 Sphingomonadales bacterium
GCTTGGGCGAAGAGGGCGAAGTGCTGAGCCCGAGCTTTGCCCTCGTGCAACCCTACGACGAGCTGAGCGTGCCGGTGTGGCACGCCGACCTTTATCGATTGCAGCATGCCGGCGAGCTGGCGGAACTCGGCCTCGACGAGATTATCGAGGAAGGCGCGCTGCTCGTCGAATGGCCCGAGCGCGCGCCCGGCGCATGGCCCGAGGCGCTCGGCCTGTCGCTCCAGCCGCTCGAAGGCGGTGCGCGGCGCTTGACAGCCTGCGTGCCCGCGCCATGGGAGGGGCGATGGCCGCTCCCTCTAGCTCCGCGATGAATCCGCCGGACGCGGCGCCCGATTTCCTCGCTCGCCACGGGTGGGGCGATGCACGCATCGAGCCTCTGGCGGGTGATGCCTCGTTCCGTCGCTATTTCCGCATTGTGGAGGGCGAGCGGAGCGCCGTCCTGATGGACGCGCCTCCACCGCACGAAGACCCGCGGCCGTTCGCGGCGGTCGCCGACTGGCTTGCAGAGGTCGGCCTGACCCCGCCGCTGATCCTCGGGCGCGATCTTGAGCGCGGGCTGCTCCTGCTCGGCGATTTCGGCGATGCCCGCCTGCGCGAGACGCTCGACGCCGAGCCCCACCGGGAGAGCGAACTTTACGCGATCGCCACCGACCTTCTGGTCCACCTTCACTGCCATCCGCCGATGCCGGGCCTAAGGCCGCACGGGCTCGATCAGTGGATGGACGAGCTGTCGCTCTTCCCCGACTGGTATTGCCCGGCGGTCGGCCTCGATATCGATCGCGAAGACTGGAGCTCCGCTTGGCGCGCGGTGCTGGAGCCCGTGGCGACCGACGGCCTTGGTCCGGTCACCGTCTTGCGCGATTACCATGCGGAAAACATCATGCTGCTGCAGGGCCGGGCGGGGCTCGCTCATTTCGGCCTGCTCGATTTTCAGGACGCGGTGACCGGCCACCCGGCCTATGACCTCGCTTCGGTCCTCGAGGATGCGCGCCGGGACGTCTCACCCGAGATCGAGCGTGCGATGATCGACCGTTACGTCGCGGCGACCGGAAGCGATGCCAAGTTCGAAATCGCCTATTGGAGGCTTGCGGCGCAACGCAACACCCGTATCCTCGGCGTCTTCACCCGGCTGTGGAAGCGGGATAAAAAGCAGCACTACACGACATTCCAGCCGCGCATGTGGCGCTTGCTCGAGCGCGATCTGTCCCATCCTGCGCTGACGCCGGTGCGCGACTGGTTCGATGCAAACGTCCCGCTGGAAGCACGCGCGCTGGCGTGGGAAGCGGCATGACCGCCAGCCGCGCCCTGAAGCTTCGGGCGGAAGTCAGCGCGGAGGTGCCGCGCACCGCGATGGTCATGGCGGCGGGCCTCGGGAAGCGCATGCGTCCGCTGACCGCGAGTCGGCCCAAGCCGCTCGTTGTCGTCGCCGGTAAGCCGTTGCTCGACCATGTCCTCGACCGGCTGCGCGCGGCTGGTGTCGAGAAGATCGTCGTCAACGTTCACTACCTCGCGGATTCGCTCGAAGCACACCTCCGCAACAACTCCGACTTCGACGTCACGATTTCGGACGAGCGCGCACTCCTACTCGAGACCGGCGGCGGCCTCGTCAGGGCGGCGCCGATGATCAACTGCGACCCGTTCCTCGCCGTCAACAGCGACAATTTCTGGGTCGACGGCCCCGCTGACACGCTGAAACTGCTTGCGTCGCACTGGGATGCGCACCGGATGGACGCTCTGTTGCTGCTCGTCCCGCACACCCGCGCCGCCAATCATAGCGGTCTCGGCGATTTCCACATGGATAAGGATGGCCGCCTGCGCCGCCGCGGCAAGGCCCGCATCGCCCCGTTCGTGTTCACCGGCATTCAGATGATGGCCAAGAAACTGCTCGACGGCGCGCCGGAGGGGCCCTTCTCGACCAATATCCTATGGGACCGGGCGATCGCCGAGGGCCGGCTGTTCGGGGTGGTGCATCAAGGCCTGTGGTTCGACGTCGGCACGCCCGCGGCGATCCGCGCCACCGAGGATGCGCTTGCGCAAGGGTGACGCCGACCGGCGCACGGCAGGCGAGCCGCTCGTCTATACTATCCCCGCGCATCGCAGCTTCGCCGATGCGCTCGCCAGCGGCCTCATCGCGGCATACGGCCGCGACCCGGTCGGACTGGCCAAAGGCCGGATTCTCCTGCCGACCAATCGCGCCGTGCGCGCGGTCACCGAGGCGTTCGTTCGCGCCAGTGGCGGCGGCCTCGTCCTGCCGCGCCTGATCCCGATCGGTGATCCCGAGCTGGATGAGCGCATCGGCGGTGCTCTCGACCCTGCGGACACGGCTCTCCAACCCGCAGTCGATCCGCTCGAACGACTGCTGACGCTGGCGAAGTTGGTGCGCGGAGAAGGCGAGAGTGTCGCCGAAGCCCTGCGCCTCGCCGCGGACCTAGCTCGCACCCTGGATCAGCTGACGATCGCCGAAGTTTCGCCCGCGCAGCTCGTCGAAGCGGCCGCCGATGCGCCTGAACTTGCCCGGCACTGGCAGGTCTCGCTCGATCGCCTGCGCGCGATCATCGACATCTGGCCCGGCATCGAGCGTAAAAGTGGCCGGATGGGCCTCGCCGAGCGACGCAACCGGCTGCTCCGCTCGACCGCCGAGCGTTGGCGGGCGAGCCCTCCCGAGTGCTTTACCGTCGCCGCCGGCGTCACGACCAATGCGCCGGCCGTGGCAACCTTGCTCGGACGGGTCGCTCGACTGCCGGACGGCGCCGTCATCCTGCCTGGACTGGCGCTCGGCAATGTCATGCCGGCCGCGGAGTGGGACGCTCTTGGACCGCAGGAGGAGGATGGACGCCGCACACGCGGTGAGCCGACGCACCCGCAATTTCACCTCAAGCAGCTGCTCGATGCGCTCGGTGTCGCGCGAGATGAAGTGCGGGTGTGGCGCGCAGGGGGCCGAGCCTCGTCGCCGGCGGTGCGCGGTCGGGCGGTGATGCATGCGATGACCGCTGCCGATTTTTCCGAGAAATGGAGCGCACTGCCGCCACGCGAACGGCGTCTCACGGGCATTCGCGCGGCGGAACTCAGCGACCCCGCAGCCGAGGCGATGACCATCGCGGTCGCGCTTCGCGAAGCACTGGAGACGCCGGAGATGACCGCTGCGCTGGTTACGCCCGATCGGGTCCTGGCGGCGCGCGTATCCGCGATCCTCACGCGCTGGGGGGTCGAGGCGAACGACAGCGCCGGCCGTCCGCTGTCGCAGGCGCCGCCCGGAACGCTGCTGCTCGGCATCCTCGCCGCCGCGGCGGAAGGCATGGCGCCTGTCGCCCTGCTCGCGCTGCTGAAGCATCCTCTTGTTGGCGGCGAAGGACCGGATCGGCTTGCCTGGCTGGACCGGGTTCGCGCGCTCGACCTCGCCCTGCGCGGGCCGCGGCCGCCGACCGGACTTGCCGGGCTCGACCAGCACTGCGCCGCAAAGGCGGCGTGGCAGGCGGCCTGGGCCCCGCTGCGCGCTGCGGTCGAGCCGCTCGATCGGTTGTTCGATGGTGCACTGACTCTCGCCAGACTGGCCGCGCATTTGCGGGAGTGCGCCACATCGCTGGCCGGCGATGCGGCGTGGCGTGGGCCGGCGGGGCGAATGGCGGGTGATCTGCTGGCGGAGATCGAGGCCGCGCCGGTGGCGGCAACGTTTGAGCTCACCGCATCCGATGCGGTCCCGTTGTTTCGCCAACTGTTCGACGAGCGCCCCGTGCGCCCGCCTTATGGCGGGCACCAACGGATCCAGATCCTCGGCCTGCTCGAGGCGCGGCTGCAGCAGGCCGACCTGATGGTGCTCGGCGGGCTAAACGAAGGGACATGGCCGGCGGAACCACGCCCGGACCCGTGGCTGGCGCCGCGCATTCGCGCCAATTTGGGCCTGCCGGGACTCGATCTGGTGAGCGGTCTCGCCGCCCATGATTTCGCGAGCGCGCTCGGGGCACCGCGCGTGCTCATCACTCGCGCGCGGCGCGACGGCCGCTCGCCGACCGTCGCGTCGCGACTGTGGCTGCGGCTGCAGGCGATGACCGGGGGATTGCCGCGCGACCTCCGGCTCGAACGGCTCGCGGCGGCGATCGATAGCCCCGATGGCCCGCCGGAGCCGGTCGCGCGCCCGGCACCTCGCCCACCGATCAACGACCGCCCAAGGCGCATCGCCGTCACCGATCTCGACCGTCTCCAGGCCGACCCCTTCGCTTTCTATGCCAAGGCGATGCTGCGGCTGCGCAGTCTCGATCCGGTCGACGCCGAGCATAGTGCTGCGTGGAAGGGCACCGCGGTCCACGCCATCCTCGAACAATGGCTTAAGGACGACGATTGCGATCCGGCGACCCTCCTCGCCCGCGCCCAGGCGCTGATCGCCGGCGACGCGATTCACCCGATGCTGCGCGCCTTGTGGCAGCCCCGATTGCTTGAAGCGATCAAATGGGTCGCGGCGCAGGAGGAAGCCAATCGCGCCGAAGGCCGCCGTCCCAAAGCGGCCGAAGTGTGGGGTGAGACCGAGCTCGGCGGCGTGACCCTGTTCGGCAAGGCAGATCGAATCGACATCCTGCCGGACGGAGGGTTGGCGATCGTCGACTACAAGACCGGCAAGGCGCCGGCGCGACGGGCGGTCGACGAAGGCTTCGCGCTCCAGCTCGGCCTGCTCGGGCTGATCGCGCGGGCCGGAGGCTTCGAGGTCGTCGCCGGCGAGCCGGAAGCGCACGAATATTGGTCGCTGGCCAAGGATAAGGATTCGTTCGGCAAGTGCAGTTCGCCCGATAAGGATCTGGGTGCGGCGGGTTTCCTCGATCGCGCCGAACGTCAATTCCTCGCCGCCGCGGCGAAATGGCTGACGGGCGACGTCCCGTTCACCGCCAAGCTCAATCCGGCCTATGCGCCCTATGGCGACTATGATCAGCTGATGCGCCTCGAGGAGTGGTACGGGCGCGAGTGATGCTCAATCGGTTGCCGGCGGGCTCCCCTTGGCTTTCTTGCCTGTCTTGGGCTTGCGCGATCTGGACGCGTAAAGCAGCGCCGCGACGATCGCCGCGGAGCCAATTCCCGCTGCGAAGCCGGCCTTGACCAGCGACGCCGTGCGGCCGCCGTCGTCCTTCTTGTCCTCGCTCATCCCTGCCTCGATCCGATTGTTGCTGGCGCAATCCTAGGGGTTCGCAGACGGCAAAGGAAGTTGCTAACACGCACGGCACATGGCGCGTCCCTTCAAGCCTCTGCCGGTTCTCGAAGGCGATCAGGCGCGCGCCGCCGATCCCTCGGCGCACGCCGCGCTGTCCGCTTCGGCGGGCACGGGCAAGACCCAGGTTCTGACCGCCCGCGTACTTCGCCTGCTGCTGCAAGGAGTCGAGCCAAGCGCGATCCTGTGCCTGACCTTCACCAAGTCGGGCGCGGCCGAGATGGCCAACCGCATCGGCGACCGACTGGCGCGCTGGGTGCGGCTGCCGGACAATCTGCTTAGTCACGAGTTGTTCGCGCTCGGCGAAGACGATCGAAGTCCGCCTGCGCTGCAACGCGCTCGCCGCCTGTTTGCCCGCGTACTGGAAACTCCTGGCGGGCTGCGCATCCAGACCATCCACGCCTTCGCCCAGACTCTGCTCGCCTCCTTCCCTGCGGAAGCGGGAATCTCGTCGGGGTTCCAACCGATCGAGGGCAGGGCCGAGCAGGAATTGGCGCGGCGAACGCTCGCCGATCTGCTCGCGGGCGCGGAGGCGGGCGGTGACCGACAGCTGATCGCCGACGTCGCCGCGCTGAGCATGCGCCTGGGCGAGGAAGAGGCGGTCGGCTATTTGATGCGCTGCGCCCATGCGGGAGAGGCGATCCGCTCGGTTGGGGACTCGGCCTCGGTTGAGCGCGCATTGCGCGGCGCGGTCGGACTGCCCGATGGCGACATCGAAGGGCACATCGTCGATGCGTGCAGCGACGGACAGGTCGATCGATCGCTGTTCGAGCGGCTCATCGCCGCCAATCGCGCCTGGGGCAGCGCGACGGGAATCAAGATTGCGGAGAGGCTGGCGCACTGGCTCGCACTCGATGGGCACGAGCGCGCGCAGGCGCTTGAAGGACTGAACAAAAATATCATCACCAAGGATGGCGTGCCGTGCAAGGTTTCGCCGAAGCAGCTCGTCGCCGAACCCGACTATGAAGCGCTCGCGCTGCGCTTCGGTGAATGGCATGCCGGGCTGCTCGCGCTGCGCGGCGCCGCCGCATTGGTCGCGGTGCAGGCGGCGGGGCTCCGCGCCGGCTCCGCGTTCGCCGCAGCCTATACCGCCGCCAAGCGCGCCGCGGGTGTGGCCGATTTCGACGACCTCATCGCCTGGACGCGCCGGCTATTCGCGAGCGAGGGGATGGGCGCGTGGGTGCGCTACAAGCTCGACCGCCAGACCGACCATATTCTCGTCGACGAATCGCAGGACACGAACGCCGACCAGTGGACCATCGTCAAGGCGCTAATGGACGAGTTTTTCGCGGGTTCCGGCGCTCGCGAAGTGCGGGCGCGTACCTTCTTCATGGTCGGCGACTTCAAGCAGGCCATCTTCGGTTTCCAGGGTACCGATCCCCAAGAATTCAATGCCATGCGGCGATTCGTTCGCGAACGTGCGCAACTGCTGATCGAGGCCGAGGATCAGGCCGACTTCGGCGGCGAACGGCTTGCGCGCGAATTCCGCGACCTCTCGATCGATGCCAGCTTCCGCTCCGCTCCGGCGATCCTGGAGGCGGTCGACGCGGTCATCCGCGAGGTCGGGTACGCCGAAATGGGCCTGCCGGAGCGACCCAATGCGCACCGCGCCGTCCGGGCGCGCTGGCCGGGCAGGGTCGAGCATTGGCCTCCTTTTGTCGCCCCCGAAGCCGACAGTGAGGATGAGGGCGACGAGGGTTGGCTGAGCGATACCGACCGGCTCTACGCAACCCGGCTCGCCGATGAGGTTCGCAAGCTTGTCGAGGAGGCGCCGCTGCTCGCCTCGACGGGCCGGCCGCTGTGCCCCGGCGACATCATGATCCTGGTGCGCAGCCGCAAGGAGCTTGCGGCGCTGCTCGTCGCGCGGCTGTTCACGGCCGGTGTGCCGGTCGCCGGCATCGATCGGCTCCACCTGCAAAAGCCGCTGGCGGTGCGCGACCTGATCGCGGCGATGACCTTCGCCGTTCAGCCGCTCGACGACCTCAATCTCGCCAGCCTGCTCGTGTCGCCGCTGCTCGGCTGGGATCAGCAGCAGCTCTACGACCTTGCTTACCCTCGGGCCAAAGAGCCGCTGTGGCGGGCACTGACGGCAGCGGGCAAGGAGGACCCGTTCGCGGCGGACACGGTCGAAGCGCTGCAGGCGTTGCTGGCGATGGCCGATTACGTCACGCCGGCGCGGTTCCTGGAGACGATCCTGTCCGGCGCGCTCGATGGCCGCCGCAAGCTGCTGGGCCGGCTCGGCGAAGCCGCCCGCGACCCGATCGACGAGCTCCTTGCCAGCGCGCTGGAGTTCGAACGCAGCGAAATTGCCTCGCTCGATCGCTTCCTCGCCTGGTTCGCGCGCGGCGATGTCGAGATCAAGCGCGACACCGCGGCGCCGGTCAATGCCGTGCGGGTGATGACCGTGCACGGCGCCAAGGGGCTGGAGGCGCCGGTCGTCATCCTCGCCGACGCCACCGCCGATCCCGCAAGGATGGGCGGCTCGCGCGGTTTCGATCTGCCGATCGGCGGCGAGAAGGTGCCACTGGTCCGACCGCGCAAGGTGGAGATGGTCTCGCCGTTCGCGGAGGTCGCAGCGCTCAACCAGCAGCGCGAACTGCAGGAACATTGGCGACTGCTCTACGTCGCCCTGACCCGCGCCGCTGAGCGGCTGATCGTCGCCGGAATCATGCCGCGCAAACCGTCCGACGATAGCTGGACCAAGCGGGTCGAGCGCGCGCTCACCGGCCTTGGCGCCGTCCCGGACGGGCAGGGGCGTCTCACCTGGACGGGTTCGGTCGCTTCCGGGGTTATCGCCCGCAAAGGCGGCAGGACGCCGCTTCCGTCGACCCCCTTGCCCGATTGGCTCCGCCGTGCGCCCCCCGCCGAACCCCGGCCGCCGCGCCCGCTCGCGCCGAGCGTGCTTGGCGAAGACCGCGAGTCCTCCGCTCCGCCTTCCCCCGCGCAGGCCGCGGCGGCGCGGCGCGGAACGTTGCTGCACGCGCTGTTCGAACGCCTTCCGGGTGTCGGCTCGAGCGAGCGGCGCCAAGTCGCCCTCGAGTGGCTGGAGCGGGCCGGTGAGGTCAGCGACCCGCAAGCGCGAGCGGAGATCGCCGAGGCGGCGTTGGCGGTCATCGAAGATTCGCGCTTCGCGGAGCTGTTCGCCGCGAGCGCTCTTGCCGAAGCGCCGATCGCCGCAACGCTCCCGGATGGGCGCGTCATTGCTGGCACCGTCGACCGACTGTGCATCGGCGAAGACGTGGTGCGCGTGATCGACTTCAAGACGGGGCGGCATGCTCCGGCCGGCATCGCCGAGGTCCCGCCCTCGCACGTTACGCAGATGGACGCCTATCGTCAGGCGCTCGGCGTCATCTTCCCGGGCCGGCGGATCGAAGCGGCGCTGCTTTACACGGCCGCGCCGCGGTTGATCGCACTGCCCGGTTGAGCCCACCGCCGCGAACCCCCATATGCAGGGTCAACCTGAGACTCGGAGAGATTCCATGGGCACCAAATCCGTCACCGACCAGAGCTTCGCCAACGACGTGCTCGGTTCCTCCACCCCCGTCCTGGTCGACTTCTGGGCGGAGTGGTGCGGACCCTGCCGGATGATCGCCCCGGCCCTGGAGGAGATTTCGGGCGCGCTCGGCGACAAGGTCAACATCGTCAAGATTAACATCGACGAGAATCCCGACACGCCCGGAAAATATGGCGTACGTGGGATCCCGACGATGCTGCTGTTCAAGGACGGCCAGCCGATCGCGCAGAAGGTCGGCGCCGCGCCGCGCAGCCAGATCCAGCAGTGGATCGAAGCGCAGCTGACGGTCTAATGCGTCACTCCGGATTTGATCCGGGGTCTGCCTTTTTCTCAAGCGCGGAAAAACAAGCTGGGTGCCGGATCAAACCCCAGGCATCACGCTATTCGGGCGGCTCCGTTCGATCGAGCCCCACTGTGTTCGGGCGGAAGCGCTCGAACGTCGGCAGATCGTCGTCCGGCGGGAACCAGCTCACCTTGCTCGACCAGAAGATGTGAAACTCCGGCACCACAGCGTCGGGCTCGTCTAAGGTCGCAATCGGAAGGTCGATCGTCTCGGGCTGATAGTCGACCTGGATTGAAAGCGGGCTGCCGCATTCCTTACAGAAGGTGCGATGGCCGAAGCTGCTCGACGCTCGGCGCTTGATGATCTCGGCGCCCCGTTCGATGCGGTAGTGCCTAATCGGCACGGTTGCGAACGCCATCGCCGGTCCGCCGCTGGTCAGTTGACAGGTGCGGCAATGGCACCAGCCGGCGTCGAACGGCGCGCTCGACAAACTGTAGCGCACCGCTCCGCAACTGCACCCGCCCAACATGCTCGCCATACGCGCAAACTCCTCTGTCCGACCCCGTCGCGTCAATTGACTAGTAACAGGGCCAACCCTACATCGCCCGGCATATTTCGCCCCCTTCGTGGGCGAGCCTTTGCCGCGTCCCGCCGTCAGCGCCGCGGCTCCAGAAGGAAGTCGAATGTTCGCCGTTCTCGCCAAGAATATTTTCGGGTCGTCCAACGATCGCTACGTGCGGAGCCTCGGCAAGACCGTCGATGCGGTGAACGGCTTCGAACCCACTATGTCCGCGCTCTCCGACGAGGAACTGCGCGGCCAGACCGAGCGGTTGCGCGCGCGCCTCGTGGGCGGCGAGAAGCTCGACGATCTTCTTCCCGAAGCCTTTGCGACGGTGCGTGAGGCGGCCAGGCGCACGCTCGGCCAGCGGCACTACGACGTCCAGCTGATCGGCGGCATCGCACTCCATCGCGGTGAGATCGCCGAGATGCGCACGGGCGAGGGCAAGACGCTGGTGGCGACGCTCGCGGTCTATCTCAATGCACTGCCACGCAAGGGTGTCCATGTCGTCACGGTCAACGACTATCTCGCCAAGCGCGACGCCGAGTGGATGGGCCAGATCTACCACTTCCTCGGCCTGACCGTCGGCGTCATTGTCCCCAACCTCACCGACGAGGAGCGCAAGGCCGCTTACGATTCCGACATCACCTACGGCACGAACAACGAGCTCGGCTTCGATTATCTGCGCGACAATATGAAATATGCGCGCGAGCAGATGGTCCAGCGGCCGTTCGCCTATGCGATCGTCGACGAGGTGGATTCGATCCTGATCGACGAAGCCCGCACGCCGCTGATCATCTCCGGCCCGACCGACGACAAGTCCGAGCTCTACATGAGCACCGATGCGATCGTGAAGACGTTCGTCGAGCGCGATTATGAGCTGGACGAGAAGCAGAAGAGTATCGTCCTCACAGAGGAGGGCACCGAGAAGGCCGAGCGCATGCTCGAGGCGCAGGGTCTGATCGAGGGCGCCAACCTCTACGACGTGACCAACACGCAGGTGGTCCATCACCTCAACCAGGCCCTCAAGGCCAACAAGATGTTCAAGCGGGACATCGATTACATCGTCAAGGACGGCAAGGTCATCATCATCGACGAGTTCACCGGCCGGATGATGGACGGGCGGCGGTGGTCGGACGGGCTTCACCAGGCGGTCGAAGGCAAGGAAGGGGTGGCGATCGAGCCCGAGAACCAGACGCTCGCGTCGATCACCTTTCAGAATTATTTCCGCATGTATCCGAAGCTTGCCGGCATGACCGGCACGGCGCTGACCGAAGCGCCGGAGTTCTTCGATATCTACAAGATGAACGTCGTCTCGATCCCGACCAACGTGCCGGTGCAGCGGGTCGACGAGGACGACGAATTCTACAAGAATATCACCGACAAGTTCGCCGCCATCGCGGGCGAGATCAAGGCGCGGCAGGAGAAGGGTCAGCCGGTTCTGGTCGGCACCGTGTCGATCGAAAAGTCGGAAATGCTGTCCGAATTCCTCAACCAGCAAGGCATCCGCCACGAGGTGCTCAACGCCCGTTTCCACGAGAAGGAGGCGCATGTCGTCGCGCAGGCCGGCAGTATGGGCGCCGTGACGATCGCCACCAACATGGCCGGCCGCGGCACCGACATCCAGCTTGGCGGGAACGTCGACTTCCGGGTCGAGGACGAACTCGCCGAGATGCCCGAGGGGCCGGAGCGGGCCGCGGCGATTGCGAAGATCAAGGAAGAGGTTGCCGAGCAGAAGCGCCGCGTTCTCGAGGTCGGTGGCCTGTTCGTGCTCGCTACCGAGCGGCACGAGAGCCGGCGTATCGACAATCAGCTGCGCGGCCGTTCGGGCCGTCAGGGCGACCCCGGCCTATCGCGCTTCTATCTCAGCCTCGACGACGACCTGCTGCGGATTTTCGGGCCGCAGACGATGTTCGCCCGCCTGATGAACAAGAATCTCGAGGACGGCGAGGCGATCGTCAGCCCATGGATCTCCAAGGCGATCGAGACGGCGCAGAAGAAGGTCGAGGCGCGCAACTACGACATTCGCAAGCAGGTCGTCGAGTTCGACGACGTCATGAACGACCAGCGCAAGGTGATCTACGAGCAGCGCGCCGACATCATGGACTCCGACCACGTTAGCGACGTCGTGACGGAGATGCGCGCCGAGACGGTGGCCAGCCTGGTCGCGGCGCATTGCCCGCCCGGCACCTATCCCGAGCAATGGGATGTTGCCGGCTTGAAAGAGAGCATCGACGCCGTGCTCGGCCTGCAGCCACCGGTCGACGAGTGGCTCAATGAGGAAGCTGTCGAGCAGGAGATGATCGCCGAGCGCGTTCAGGCGCAGGCGGACGCCTTCATGGCCGACAAGGTCGGAACCGTGGACGGCGATCATTGGGTTCAGGTCGAGAAGAGCGTCCTCATCCAGACGCTCGATCATTTCTGGAAGGAGCATCTCTCGACCCTCGACGCGCTGCGCCAGGTTATTCACCTGCGCAGCTATGCGCAGAAGAAGCCGATCGACGAATATAAGCAGGAGGCCTTCCTGCTGTTCGAGCGCCTGCTGGTCGCGATCCGCGAGGACGTCACCCGCGTGCTGATGCGCGCGCAGATCAGCCTCGAGCCGCCGCCGATGGAGCTGCCGGACTTCATCACCAGCCACATCGATCCCCTCTCCGGGGACGATAATACGTACGATCTGGATGCCGGGACGGGATCGATTCTGTCGACGCTCCCGCCGCTGCAGTCGACCCTGCCGCCGTTGCCGCAGTCCGGCCCGGAGGGCACGACCGTCGTCGAGCCGGCAAGCCGCAACGCGCCCTGTCCATGCGGCTCTGGCCGAAAATACAAGCACTGCCATGGGGCGCTGGCCTAGGCGGTCGACGATGATCGACCGCAGCGCGCTTCGGGCGGCCTATCGCCCCGACGAAGACCATCTCCTTCGTCAGCGGCTTGGGGAGGCGCGCTTGCCGGCGCACTCGGCGCCCGCCGCCGCTGCGATCGCGCGGACGCTGGTCGAGCGGGTTCGGGCACACAAGCCGGCGGGTCTCGACGCCTTTCTCCACGCCTATGACCTGGGCAGCGACGAGGGCGTCGCGCTGATGTGCCTGGCCGAGGCGCTGCTGCGCATCCCGGACGCGGAGACCGCCGACGAGCTGATCCACGACAAATTGTCGGGTCCCGACTGGGCGGAGAAGCTCGGCGGGCTTCGACATGCTTGGCGAAGCAGCCCGGACGCATGCCGATGCCGCCCGCTACGCCGCGGCTTATGCCGGCGCTCTCGATCGCATCGCCGCCGAGGCGAAGGGCGGCTTCCGCTTTTCGCCCGGAATCTCGGTCAAGCTATCGGCGCTCCATCCGCGTTACGAGTTCGCGCACCACGCCGAGGTGATGGCCGCCGTGCTTCCCGCCGTGCGAGACCTCGCCGCCCAGGCCAGCGCGGCCGATGTCCACTTTACCATCGATGCGGAGGAGGCGGACCGGCTCGAACTGTCGCTCGACATCATCGAAGCGCTGGCCGCGGACGACAGCCTGTTCGCCAACGGCTGGGGCGGGTTCGGGCTGGCGCTGCAGGCCTATCAGAAACGCGCGCTGCCGCTGGTGGAGTGGGTCGCCGCGCTCGGCCACAAGCATGGCCGCCGGCTGATGGTCCGTCTCGTCAAGGGCGCCTATTGGGACAGCGAGATCAAGGAGGCGCAAGTCGCCGGCCTCGACGACTATCCCGTCTGGACGCGCAAGGTCGCGACCGACGTCTCCTATCTCGCCTGCGCCAAGGCAATGTTCGCCGCCGACGATGCGATCTATCCCGCCTTCGCCACGCATAACGCCAACACCATCGGCGCAGTGAAAGCGCTCGCCGGGGAAAAATCGTTCGAGTTCCAGCGCCTCCACGGCATGGGGGAGGGACTCTACGCCGAACTCGCTGCGCTCGAACGCGAGATGGGGCAGCAGCCGACCCCGGTGCGCATCTACGCGCCGGTTGGTAGCCACAAGGAACTCCTCGCCTATCTGGTCCGCCGCCTGCTTGAGAACGGCGCCAATTCGAGCTTCGTCAATCGCATTGCGGATGACGAGGTGCCGGTCGACGCGCTGGTGCGCGACCCCGTCGCGGACCTCGAAACGCTCTCGCCGCTGCGCAACCCGGCGATTCCCTTGCCCAATGCGATCTTCGGCGCCGGCCGACGCAACAGTGCCGGTTGCGACCTCAGCGACCCGCTGGTCCGAGAGCCGCTATTGGAGCGACTGAAGGAAATTGAGGCGAAAACATGGATGGCTGCGCCAACCATCGGCGGGGGGGAGGGGAAGGTGGTGCCGATCGTTTCGCCTTTCAACACGCGCTTGCTCGTTGGAACGGTGGTGGAAGCCGACTCCGCTGACGTCGAAGCCGCGGCCCGCGCCGCTTCCGCCGCACAGCCCGCTTGGAACGCGCTCGGCGGCACGCAGCGCGCGCACCTCCTCGACCGTGCCGCCGACGTCTTCGAAGAACATCGCGAAGAGCTCTATTCGCTGTGCATCCGCGAGGCGGGGAAGACCCTGCCCGACGCTATTCTCGAAGTGCGGGAAGCGGTCGATTTCCTTCGCTTCTACGCCGCCGAGGCGCGCGCCAAGTTCTCCATCGCCATGCCGCTCCCCGGGCCGACCGGCGAGTCTAATGAACTCCGTCTCCACGGCCGCGGCGTGTTCGCCTGTATCAGCCCGTGGAATTTCCCGCTCGCTATCTTCATCGGCCCGGTCGCCGCCGCGCTCGCCGCCGGCAATGCCGCGCTGGCCAAGCCGGCCGAGCAGACGCCGCTGATCGGCGCGCGCGCGATCGAGCTGATGCACCAGGCCGGCATTCCCCGCGAGGTGGTTCAGCTTGTTCCCGGCGATGGCCGGGTCGGGGCTGCGCTGACCGCGCATCCGCTAATCGCCGGTGTTGCCTTCACCGGTTCGACGGACACCGCGCGAGCAATTAACCGCGGCCTTGCGGAACGTCCCGGACCGATCATCCCCCTGATCGCCGAGACCGGCGGCCAGAACGTCATGATCGTCGACAGTTCCGCCCTGCCCGAACAGGTCACCCGCGACGTCATCGCCTCCTCCTTCCAGAGCGCCGGCCAGCGCTGCTCGGCGCTGCGCGTCCTGTTCGTTCAGGACGACGTCGCCGATGGAATGCTGGAAATGATCGGCGGCGCCATGCACGCGCTGACCATCGGCGATCCGCGCGACCTCGCGACGGATGTCGGGCCGGTAATCGATGCGGAGGCGAAGGCGGCGCTCGATGCGCACCTCGCCGAGCTGGCGGCGAAGGGCAAATTCCTCGCTCGCCTCGACCTCCCGTCGGGCACCGAGCACGGCCACTTCGTCACGCCCGCGATGGTCGAGATCGCCAGCCTCGCCGATCTCGACCGCGAGCATTTTGGCCCGATCCTCCACGTTATCCGGTGGAAGTCGGGCGAGCTTGCCCAAGTGATCGAGGCGGTCAACGCGACCGGCTACGGGCTGACGCTCGGCCTGCAAAGCCGCATCGACACGACCCGCGACTTCGTCGAGGCCCGCGCCCGCGTCGGCAACCTCTACGTCAACCGCAACCAGATCGGCGCCGTGGTCGAAAGCCAGCCGTTCGGCGGCGAGGGCCTGTCGGGCACCGGCCCGAAAGCCGGCGGCCCGCACTACGTCCTGCGCTTCGCCACGGAGCGCGTCACCTGCATCGACACCACCGCGGCGGGCGGCAACGCCACGCTGATGGCGGCGGTGGATTGATCTGAACGGCTGGCGCTACAGAATCGCGCGCCGGCCGCAGTAGCGATAGCGAACGCCGTTGATCGTGAATGAATTGCGATCTGTGACGACGACAGTCAATTGGTTATAGGAGGACGGGCCGTAGCGGATGTCTCTGCACTTGCGGGACAAACGATAAGCCTGGCCGCTGCGGGTAAGTTTCGTGATCCGACATTCGATTGGCTGCGAGTTGATGCCGTTCTGGCCGCCCCAATAAGACAAAATGTCGACGAAGGACGCCCCCTTGCAGGGGATTTCTGCTGTGACGAAGATGCCGTGTCGGAGCGGCAACAGGTCGGCTGCGATCGCGGAGGTCCCCGTTAGTAGAACTGCAATGGTCGCTGTGACACGAAGCTTCATCCGCCGCTTATTGCCCGATGTCTGGCTATCCGCAACGGCGGTGAACCGGCGCGAAGCAGTCAAAGTTATGGCTCCCCGGGCCTGATTCGAACAGGCGACCATTCGATTAACAGTCGAACGCTCTACCGCTGAGCTACCGGGGAACAGCCTCGTCGTGCGAAGCCCTCTTTCGAGGCTGGCCCCCTTTAGCGCCGCGCCTTTCAAAGGCAAGCGTTGTAGTGCGAAGTCGGCACCGGCCCGCACCCCCACCCGGCCGCCCATTCAGGATACTCTGTGGGTG
>JAIVIZ010000104.1 GCA_020200315.1 Sphingomonadales bacterium
CTCCGCCGCTACACGACGAGCCGATCGCGTGACGCGCCCGATCTACGTCGCCATCGACACGCCCGACCTCGATCGCGCGCGCACCTTCGCCCACGCCGTTCGCGGCCATGCCGGCGGGATCAAGCTCGGCCTCGAATTCTTCTGCCGCAACGGCCGCGCCGGGGTCATGGATATCGCCCATGAAGGCTTGCCGGTGTTCCTCGACCTCAAGCTTCACGACATCCCGAACACGGTCGCCAAGGCGGTGCAGGCGCTCGCCCCGTTCGAGCCTGCGATCCTCACGGTTCACGCAAGCGGTGGCAGGGCGATGATGGAAGACGCGAAGGCGTCCGCCTCAGCCGGAACCAGGGTTGTTGCCGTGACCGTTCTCACCAGCCTTGATGGAGGCGACCTTAACGCCATGGGTGTCGCCGGCTCGCCGGCCGACCAGGTCGCGCGGCTCGCCGATCTCGTCCGCGAGGCGGGGCTCGACGGAATCGTCTGCTCCGGCCGCGAAGTCGCCGCCGCGCGCAAGGCATGGCCCAATGGCTATTTCGTCATCCCCGGCATCCGCCCCGCCGACAGCGCCACTGCCGACCAGAAACGCACCATCACCCCGCGCGAAGCGATCGACGCCGGCGCCTCGATCCTAGTGATTGGGAGGCCGATCACGGGGGCCGAGGACCCGGCAGAGGCGATCCGAGCGATCGAAGCATCGCTCTAGCCTTGTCGGTTGAACCGAGGGAGGCGGCGTGCCCTCGACCGACGTTCGGATCAGCTGCCAGTCGTCACCGGGGATTTCCGACCATCGCCTGACGATCGTCCAGTGGCCGCGGACGACCTGACCTTCGATATATTCGTCAAGGTCACGGTAGTGTGAGCGGTCGCCGTGATGATAAGCGACTTCGTTGACGCGCAGAATGTTGAGCTGCCGCTCATATAAAATCCATGCGGGGGGCTTCGTCGCGAGACCCTTGCCGATTGTTCGGATCGTCGCGGGATTGGTCGTGTCGAAGAAGGTCTGGACGTTTCTGCCCCACGGCTCGATCCCACAATAATAGTTGGCGTAGGAATACGGCATCGACAGCAGTTCGGGCGTCGCCTCGCTGGTCCTGATGGTTCGGCATGCTTCCGCGAAGAACCGGCTGTTGACGCGGTCGACGATCATCGGACCGTAAAGGGGGTGGTCAACCAGGGCGCGGCCGGTGAACATCGGCTTCGCGCGGTAGTTCTGCCACAGCAAGGGATGCTGTACCTTGCCGACGATCACCGCCATCGCGAGCAGGGCATAGATCGATAGCGCAAAGCCCCGCGCCCATCTCACTCGGCGCTGCAGCGTGAACACGATCGGCACGATTACCATGAACAGCCCGACCGGCCCGTAGAGTCCGAGGACCTTGCCCCCCGTCGACATTCCGCCGGCGACGAGCGCGCCGAACGGCACGAGGAACAGCAGCGACCGTCGATTGTCGATCTTGACGACATGGATCACGCCAAGCGCGCCCCACAGGGAAACCAGGATCAGGGGCAGGATCAGCATCGGAGCGACGACGGTCGCCACGCAATCGAAAGCGATGCGGTTGAAAAACCCGATTACGAAGCACTCGAAGGTCGCGACCACGATGGCGCCGAGCGCGATCAGCCATTGCCGCCGCGAGGCCCTTTCGACGGGGACGGTCCGCACCCATAGCACCGGCAGGGCGGCGGCGGCGGCGAAGATCGCCGCGCATGTCAGGACCGTTGGCTGGAGTAGGGTGCTGACGAGATCGCCGGCCAGCAGGAAGGGGGAAAGGATCACTTGCCCGATCCCGCCCTTCGAGGCGGGGCTGGAAAGGAGGCTGTACCGACCATAGCTGATCAGGGAGTCGCCGGTCAGCGCAATGACGCTGAGGGCAGTGGCGACTGCGCCGCCGAAGAACAGGGGTACAATTCGGAGTCGTTGTCCGGGGAAGGAATGAAACAGAATCGCCGCGACCGAAAGCATCAGCAGCAACCCGTCGTTGGCGCGGGTCGTGAACGACAGGCCGCTCAGGATGCCGAGCGCGAGCGAATAAATCCATCGTATCGGGCTGCTGGCGGGACGATCGAGCAGATGCAGCAGCACGAGGATCGAATAGAGGTTGGCAACGTCCGTCAGGACGCGGTAATCATTGAACAAATACCAGTTGAATGCGATCGCCACCGACGCCGCGCCGAGGAAGACCACGGTCTTTTGCCACCCTCGCCACAGCCCCCGTCGGGCGAGCAGGTAAAAGCCGGCCGTGAACAGGCCGAGGTCGAGCACCGCCGGGACCTGCGACGCCAGCGATGAATCGCCGAGCAGCTGCTGCCATCCATAGGTCATCAGCACGAACAGCGGTTGCAGCGGAAGCCGAAGATCGCTGTAGAGCCGCGCTCCGCCGCCCATCAGCCTGGCGTACAGGTCCCAGGTGCCGTTGGAGGGAACCTGGGCATTGGCGATCAGGCATATGCCGAACAGAAAAAAGGCGGCGCAGCTCGCCGGCAGTGCGGCGGTAGACCAGCGGGAAGCAGGGCCAGCGGCTGCAGCATCTTCGACAGGGCAGACCTCATGCCACCCGATCGCCAAGTCCGAGTCATGGCTGCTCGGCGGTGCCGGCGCGATGCTGTCCGTCATGGTCTTGCGCAACCTTGCCCGTGGCACGGAATGAAAAGCCAGCAGTGACGCTAGGCCGCGAAAGACAAAAACTGGTTAAAGCGCCGCTTACCAAGCTCCGGTCGCCGGTGCGCGACCTTGATGGACATCGGCGATGGCGGCGGATGCGGTCGCGGCATTGCGCGCGATTGAGGCCAAACTCCGAGAAAACACTGTTCCGACCCATTGCTGATATCTCCAGGATCGGTCAGTTTCCCACACCGCACCTCCTAGGGAATTTACAATGCGAGTAACGCGTTTGATGGTGACGCTGGTTAGCGAATGCAGCCGATGAGTACCCCCGCACTGACACTCGCCTTAGTGTTCCAAGCGGCTCAGCCTGCTCCGCCCGCTGGGTCCGTATCGCCCGCCACGAGCGTAACCATCGACCGGTTCCTCGATCTAGTTCAACGTCATGATGCTGGCGGACTGGACCGATCTCAAGGGTATGCTTTCGTAAGATTCAAGAACCCGATTCCGGCTGCCGGTGAACTGGAGATCGTACCTCAAGGCGAATTCTTGAAGAATATCGAAGGGTGCGCGTTCAACAAAACTTACTACGAGTACAGCGAGGTTTCTTGGCTTTGCAAAGGTCGGATCGCGCCTAACCCGACAAGCAAAGCGGTCTACAAGGATTGCTTCGACGTCGCACCGAGTGCGTCGGTCCGCGAGTTGAACGGGCATGTAATCATTCGGATGCAGAACGGTGCCGTGTGGTCGATGGAACGCTGTGGGAAAGCTCCGCTCTTCGCACCCCCTGCGCCACCCGCACCGCGAGAGGTTCTTAGAGCGCCTCATCCATTTACGCCGCCTGATGCTCCGCCACTGATCTCAAATGACGATTATCCCGTTGAAGCCGCCAGGAAGGGATGGCAGGGCGACGTCATCGCTGACCTCGTGATCGACACATTGGGCAGGGTTCGTGAGTGTACAATTTTTCAATCCAGCGGCCATGCAGTGCTCGATCAAGCCACGTGTACAATACTCCGGCGCCGGGCTCACTTCACCCCCGCAACCGACGCAAAAGGCAATTTGATCGAAGATAAGTACCGTACCAATACGATAAGATGGAGGTTGTGAGCAGCCGGAGATCGAGGACTGACCAAACACCCCCGCAATGGACAATCCCTCTCCCCACGCATAATCGCCGCCCGATGCAAGGATGGTCGCGATGAACTGGCTCAGCAGGGTGCGCAACGGCATTCCCTTCCTGCCCAAGCGGCAGGTCGCGGACACGCTGTGGCACAAGTGCGGCAAGTGCGGGTCGATGGTCTTCACCAAGGAGTGGGAGGAGAATCTGTTCGTCTGCCCGCGCTGCGATCATCATGACCGCATCGGGCCGAAAGCGCGTTTCGACATGCTGTTCGATGGCGAGAAATACCGGCTGCTGCCGACGCCCGAGGTGCGCGAGGACCCGCTCAAGTTCAAGGACAGCAAGCGCTACACCGACCGGCTCAAGGCGGCGCGGACCGCGACCAGCGAGCGCGACGCGCTGATCACCGCGGCCGGCACCATTGGCGGACGGGCCGTGGTCGTCGGCGTGCAGGATTTTGCCTTCATGGGCGGGTCGATGGGCATCGCCGTCGGCGCGGCGATCGTCGCGGGCATCAAGGCCGCGATGGAGGCCGGCACGCCCTACATCCTGTTCACCGCCGCCGGCGGCGCGCGGATGCAGGAGGGCATCCTGTCGCTGATGCAGATGCCGCGCACCACCGTCGCGCTGGCCCAGCTACGCGAGGCGGGCCTGCCCTACATCGTCGTGCTGACCGACCCGACCACCGGCGGCGTTACCGCTTCCTACGCGATGCTCGGCGATGTGCAGTTGGCCGAACCGGGCGCGCTGATCGGCTTCGCCGGCCAGCGGGTCATCGAGCAGACCATCCGCGAGAAATTGCCCGAAGGCTTCCAGCGCGCCGAATATCTCCTCGACCACGGCATGATCGACATGGTCGTGCCGCGCGCCGAGCTGACCGCGCGGCTGGCGACGCTGGTGGGTTATCTGGCGCCGGAGAAGGCGGCGGCGTGAAATCCTCCCCGGCATGGGGAGGGGGACCGCGTCGCGAAGCGGCGTGGTGGAGGGGGTCCGCCACGAGCGCGGGGCTCATGTCGCACCCCCCCTCCACCATGCTGCGCATGGTCCCCCTCCCCATGCTGGGGAGGACCTAATGGATTTCGCCACCTCCTCGCACCCGGCCGTTCAGCAACAGCTCGATCGCCTCGCTGCGCTTTCGCTCGGCGGCGACCGGCTGGGTCTTGAGCGCATCACCATTCTCCTCGACCGCCTCGACCGGCCGCAGGACGCGATGCCGCCGGTGCTTCACGTCGCCGGCACCAATGGCAAGGGCTCGACCTGCGCCTTCCTTCGCGCCGCGATCGAGGCGGCCGGGCTGCGCGCGCACGTCTTCACCAGCCCGCATCTGGTGCGCTTCAACGAGCGCATCCGCCTTGCGGGCGGGCTGATCGACGACGAGGCGCTCGGCGCGCTGCTCGAAGAAGTGCTCGACGCCGGCGGCGACCTCGAACCGAGTTTCTTCGAGGCGACCACCGCCGCCGCCTTCCTCGCCTTCGCGCGCACGCCGGCCGACGCCTGCGTGATCGAGGTCGGACTAGGCGGTCGGCTCGACGCGACCAACGTCGTCGACGCGCCGATCGCCTGCGGCATCGCCAGCCTCGGCATCGATCATGAGTCGTGGCTCGGCCATCGCCTGATCGACATCGCGGCCGAGAAAGCCGGCATCGCCAAGGCCGGCACGCCGCTGATGACGCAGCGCTACCCGGTCGCCGTCGCCGCGCGGGTTGCCGAGATCGCTCATGAGGCGCGCGCGCCACTGCTGGCGCGAGGAAGCACGTGGGACGCCGCCGCCAACCGGGGCAAGCTGCGCTATCGCGACGAACGTGGGGAACTCGCTCTCCCGCTCCCACGTCTTCCCGGCCGCCACCAGGCGCTCAATGCCGCCCTCGCGGTCGCCATGCTGCGGCATCAGCGGCGTCTGGTCATTCCGCCGGCCGCGCTGTCGGCGGCGATGGGCTGGGCCGACTGGCCGGCGCGGCTTCAGCGGCTCGCCGAAGGGCCGCTGACGCAAGGGCGCGAAACGTGGATCGACGGCGCGCACAATGAAGCCGCGGCGCGCGCGCTGGCCGCAGCGTTGCGCCGGGCGCCGAAGCACCTCGTCCTCGGCATTCTCGCCAACAAGGACGCGACCGCGATCGTCGAAGCGCTTCGTTGCCACGCGCTCAGCCTGACGTTCGTGCCGGTGCCCGATCACGCCAGCCACGATCCGGCCGCGCTCGCGGCGCAGTTTGGCGGGCGGGCGGCGGCGAGCCTTGGCAAAGCGCTGGCTCCGCTCGATGCGCCGATCCTTATCGCGGGCTCGCTGTACCTTGCGGGGGAAGCGCTACGGGCAAATCTTCAGCTGCCCGAATAGCCGCGTCCGACGCCCGCGCGCGCCGGTCCTTGGCGCTGACCCTGATCCATTCCAGGGATACGAACAGTACCGACAACAGCCCGAACGCCGCCGTGTAGCGGAACACGGTCGCGTAACCGAGCGTGTCGAACGCCTCGCCCGCCACCCCGCGGCCAAGCGAACCGACCAGGAAGGTCAGCGACGACAGCAGCGCATATTGGACCGCGGTGAAGCGCTTGCTGACGATCGAGGAGAGGTAGGCGACGAACGCGGTCAGCGCGATGCCGGTCGAAATATTCTCATAGCTGATCGCCATCAGCAGCCGCAGCATGCGGTCGTCAGATCCGAGCGCCCGCGCCAGCGCATCGAGGTGCAGCACATGGCTGATCATGTCGAGATGCGCGCCGCCCTCGGCCAGATCGGCATAGACGAGATTGCCCGTCGGCGGCAGGATCGCGCCGATCAGCACCGTCGGGAAGCGCCCGATGCGGGCGAAGAGGTAGCCGCCCAGGCTGATCCCGATCATCGTCATGAAGATGCCGAACACCTTCGACGCGAAGGCCACCTCGTCCTTCGAATAATGGAGGAAATCGAGGTAGAAGGGGAAGGCGAAGCTCGACCAGATATTGTAGCAGAGCGCGTAAGTGAGAATGAACCCCATCACGATCAGCACGCCCCAGCCCAGCCGCTCGGACAGTTCGGCCAGCGGCGAGACGAGCGCGCCGTACATGTGATTGGCGGCCGTACGGCCCGCGCCCGGATGTTCATCGCGCGCGGCCAACACGTGCCGCCCGTGCGCCTTCAGCCAATTCACCGCCGCCGCGATGGTCAGCGGCACGAACACCGTCGCAACGATGATCCACGGCCCCACGCCTTTGGTAAAGTCCGCTACGGACGGCGGCTTGGCGCCTGGCGCGACGAGCAGCATCGAGGTCATGAAGCGCGCGATGGTGACGATCGCCCAGGCCCAGCAGACGCCGACGATGGCCAGCGCGACGAGCCGGGTGCTCGGCTCGATCTCGCCCGCCTGGCTCAGCGCCTCGTTCATCGCGCCCTTGGGCGGGCGGTTGGTGTCGGGCGCGGTCAGCGCGACCCCGATCATCAACCCGATCGCCACCGCCATCAGCAGATAGACCAGGCTCCAGCTCATCCGCGCCGCCAGCACCAGCGCCAGCGCGCCGCCGACGATCGAGGCGATGCGATAGCCGAACTGATAGATCGCCGAGAGCAGCTCGACCGGCACCGCCTCGTCGGCGACGTCGATCCGCCAAGCGTCGACCGCGACGTCCTGTGTGGCCGAGGCGAAGCTGGCGATCACCGCGAAGATCGCGAACCAGCCGATGTTCGTGACGGGGTCGGTCAGCGCCAGCGCGACGAACGCCGCGACCAGCACCGCCTGGCACAGCATGATCCAGCTCTTGCGCCTCCCAAAGCGATTGAGCCCCGGAATCTCGAGCCGGTCGACCAGCGGCGACCACAGGAATTTGAACGCATAGGTCAGCCCGATCCACGACAGGACGCCGATCGTCGCGAGATTGATCTTCACCTCGCCGAGCCAGGCGTTGAGCGTCCCGATCAGCAGCGCGAACGGCAGCCCCGACGAGAAACCGAAGCCGAGCATCGACCCCGACTTGCGATTGCCGAGCGCCACCTTGAGCAGCCTCAGTCCCTTGGGCCGTGTCGTCGCCATGCGCTTATCGCCTCCGCCCTGCACCTTAACCGCGTGGAAAGCGCTGCCTAGCCCCCGCTAAGTGCGCCGCTGCTTTGCAGCAACGAGCGGTCTTGCCAGCAAGCGGGGCGCAGCGCAGATTGTTGGCATGGATATGCTCCCCCGCGCGTCCCGCCCCAGTCCCGGCCAATCTGCGCTCGCCGAGGCGCTGGCGCGGGGTGAGGCGGCGATGGGCGAGGGGATGGTGACGCTTCCCGCCGCCACCTACACCGACCCGGCACGGTTCGAGCGCGAGCAGGAGCGGCTGTTCGCCCGCTATCCCTTGCTGCTCGGTCCGTCGGGGCTGCTGCCCAATCCCAATCAGGCGGTGATCCACGACGGCTATGGCGTGCCGCTGATCGTCAGCCGCGACGGCGACGGCCAGATCCATGTCCTCGCCAACGTCTGCCGCCACCGCGGCACCCGCCTGCTCGAAGCGGCTGGACCGGTGCCGGCGACGCGCATCGTCTGCCCCTATCACGCCTGGGCCTATCGGGCCGACGGGCGGCTCGCCTCGCTGCCCCGCGCCGACTGTTTCCCCGGGCTCGACAAGGACGCGCACGGCCTCACGCAATTCCCGTCCCTCGAGGCCGGCGGGCTGATCTGGTTCGCACGTTCGCCAGAGGCGGACTTCGCCGACGCTGCCGCGCTCGCTCCCGATCTCGACACGTTCGGTCTTGCCGGCCTCCACCTCTACCGCCGCAGAACCCACGACGTCGCCGCCAACTGGAAGCTGGTCATCGACGCCTTCCTCGAAAGCTATCACGTCCAGCGGCTCCACGCCGGGACCATCGCCAGCTTCTTCGCCGACGGCATCACCGTCGCCGACCAGATCGGCCTGCACCAGCGCGCCGCCGTCGGGCGCAGCGACTATCTTGCCGAGATCGACCGCAGCGACTGGCCCGCGCTGCGCCGAGCCGTGACCTTCACCTACCAGCTATTCCCCTCGTCGGTGGTGATCGTCAGCCCCGACTATATCAATCTGTTGATCGCCATGCCGCAGGGCGTCGGCCGCACGCTGGTCGAGGATTTGATGCTCATCCCCGAGGAGCCGCAGACCAACGAAGCCGAGGCGCACTGGCAGAAGAGCTGGGAGCTGCTCGATGAAGGCACGTTCGGCGGCGAGGATTTCCGCGCCGCCGCGCTCGGCCAGAGCGGGCTCGCTTCGGGCCAGATCGACGAGATCGTGCTGGGCACGCTCGAAGAGGGCATCGCCTCCTTCCACCGCAAGGTCGAGGACGCATTGCGTTAAATGCTGTCAGTTCAAGCGCCCGCCCCAGCCTAATGAACCTCGCGCCGCTGGCTGAGCGTCTTTGTCGCGAGTTGGAACCGCGGCTCGGCGGGCTTGGTCCCCATCACCAGTGCGGCGGCGCGGCGTCCGACCTCGGGCCCATGCTTGAAGCCGTGGCCCGAGCCCGCGCCGACCAGCAGCACGTTGGCGAGGCGCGGATGGTGGTCGATCAGGAAGTCGCCGTTGCCGCTATTCTCATATTGGCAGACGCGGCTCTCGACCAGCGGCGCGCCCCGCAACAGCGGAAAGCGGTGGTCGCGAAACGCAACGATTTCCGCCAGCGCGGCCTCGGTCGGAACGCGGCTTTGCGTGTCCGGGTCGACGTCCACCCCATGAGCATCATGGGCGAACTTGACCCCCCGGCTTTCGAGATCGGGGAAGCCGTAGAAGATGTCCCCGCCGTTGAAGTCCGCCCATCCCGGCATCGTGCCGAGCTGAAAACGCCGGTCGCCGGGCGGCGGTGCGAAAAAGAATACTTCCTGCCGAGTCGGAACGATCCGCTGGCCGATCGCCTGCGGGAACAGTTTGGGCAGCCACGGACCGGCAGCGAACACGAACCGGTCCGCGCCGATCCGCTCGCCGTTCGACAGGGTCACCATGTCGAGCGAGGCGCTCTTTTCGTCAGGCGGGCTGACGCTCCCAAGCAGGTATCGGCCGCCATCCGCGACGAACTCCCGTGCGAGCAGCTGCACCGCGCGGCGCGCCATCAAGGCGCCGAAGCCCGGTTCATGCAAGCCAGCAGCAATTCCGTCGAAGGCGATCATCGGAAAACGCCGCGCCATCTCCGCTCGAGACAGCGCTTCGGTCGGCAGCCCGAGTTTCCGGTGCGCGGCGAGGCTGTCGGTCAAATAGGCGTCCTCGTTCGGAAAGAAGAACAGGACGCCGGCCGGAATGAAAATCGGCAGCCCGGCGCGGCTGCTGAGCGCCTTCCATTGCGTCAGGCTGTCGAGCGCCATGCGGGTGTAGATGGCGTCCTTGCCATAGGCGGCCCGAGTCAGGCGCGACTCGCCGCCGGAGCTCGCGCGATTGTTCGCCGGCCCGCGCGCGTCGATCAAGGTCACCTTATGACCCGCCTGCTGCAGGTGGCGCGCGGTCCACACGCCGAACACGCCCGCGCCGATCACGGCAACCTTGAATTTGGACCCGCGGACGGACGCGCGCCCGATCGCCGGGGAAGCGAGTGTGCCCGCCGCCATTCCGCCGAGCAGGGAGCGGCGGCTGACCGCGGCCGGATCAGACTTGTCGCTCGGATCGCTCATTGATTTCGTCCCATCGCCGCCGGCTCGGTTTAGCCCTGCCTGGGGGAGACGGGGAAGAGGTGAAGGGAGCGCAAAGTTGTCCCCAAAAGCTATCGCTACGAACCGCTTCACCGTCGAGCCCGACCCGCTCAGCGCAGGCGGAGACCGGGTTGAAAGTCCCGAACAGCCGATCCCACACCGTGAGAATGTCGCCGAAATTGCTGTCGTGCAGGACACGGTCGGGAGCGTGATGCAATCGGTGGATGCCGGGTGTGACGAAGATCGCGCCGAGCCCGCGCTCGAGTCGGCCGGGCAGCGGGATATCGGCATGCTGCCAGATCGCGGCGGCGAACAGGATCGTGTCGACCGCGACGACCAGCGCGATCGGCGTCCCCAAGGCCAATAAGACAAGCGTCGCGGAGGGCGCCGCGAACAGGAGTTCGAGAGGATGATTGCGAAGGCTGGTCGAAATATCGACGTGATCGTCGGCATGATGGACGCGGTGAATTCGCCACAGCAGCGGAATGGCGTGCACCAGGCGATGCACCCAATAGGCGACGAAGGTTCGCGCCAATAGGGTCAGCAGAAAGATCGCGACGGTTCCGAGGCCAAGCACGGCCATCAGCCCGCCGCCACCCTGCGGACCGCGGGCGAGGACGCCAAGGCCAACGAGCGGCATGATCGCGCTTCCGAACAGAATCAGCGCGGTCAGTCCGAAGTTGGTCGCGAGCCGCCCGTCGCCGCCGCCTCTGGCGATCGCCGCACCGCGGGCAAGGCAAGCCTCGGCGACGGCGAACGCCGCAAACCAGATGAGGAGAAAAAGCGCCGCGTACATGATTCTCCTCGTCGGTGAGACAGGATCTTTTCCGCGCGACCATATCATGTTATCTTTCTGTTAGCGACGATGATAACGTCGTCGAGTTAACAGGAGGGATATATGAACCGAGTTGAACGTCTGGCCTTCGCGTTGGTGGCCCTGGCGGCCAGCAGCCCTGCTTTCGCGGGCGAGGTTGTCCGCACTCCCGCGCCCGTCGCCGGGATCGGGGTCGGCGCAGTGGCGCTGATCGGGTTCGGTTACCGGGCACTCAAGAACCGGATCAGCCGGTGACCTACGCCGGGGCGGGGGCAATCCCGGCCCGGCCCTTTTTCCAGATTCTGCCGGCCAACCGCAGCCTCGCCTTCGCCGGGGCCGGACTGCTCGCCGCGCTCAACGCCCAGGCGGGGCAGATCATCGATGCGATCCGTTTCACCCCGCTGATCGACAGCGTAACGAGTCTCGCGGGAATCAGCGCGGTGGTGTGGGCGGCGATGTATGCCGTGTTGCGGATCGCGCTCGAGGAAGGGTCCGAACCCTATCGCCGTGCCGACGGCCTTGTGCTCGCGGCCGTGCTCGCCGCCTCGTTCGTGCCCTTGTCGTTCGCGGCACAGGCCGGTCTGCTGCTGTGCGGTCTCTACCTTTTTGCGACATCTCGAACCACCAGTTCCTCCGGTCGAGCCGCGATCGTGCTGCTGGCGCTGACGGGTCCGCTGCTGTGGGGGCGGATCATTCTGCATAGTTTCGAAGTTCCGCTTCTCGCATTGGATGCGAGACTGGTGGGCTCGGCGATCAGCTCCACGGTCGACGGCAACACGCTCCATTTCGCGGAGAGCAGTCGCCGATTCCTGATCGGCGGCCCCTGCTCCTCGGTCCACAATATGTCGCTGGCGATCCTGCTGTGGACGACCGCCGCCGCGCTGTTCAAGCTGCGCATCGACGTCCGTCTGCTGGCCTTCGGAGTGGCGATGGTCGCCCTGATGTTCGCGCTCAACATTGCCCGGTTGGCGTCAATCGGCCTGTTCCCGGCCGACTTCGAACTTCTTCATAATGGTGCCGGCGCGGTGTTGTTTGGCTGGGCGGGGCTGATTGGGGCGGGCGCGCTGGCTGGCCTGGGGGTGTCCGATGCGGTCCGGCGCCAGCACTAGGCGCTTCGTTGCCGTGCTCGCCGGGCTCGCGCTGGTCTCGGTCGGGGTCAAGGGCCTGGCCGGGCCGCCGCGCGACGGAACCGGGGCGAGCCGTGCGGGTCAGGTCGAACGTCAATTGACCGAAACTCTCCGGGAGCAGGGCTTTGTCGTATCCCTACGGCCGCTGCAGATGCAGAGTTCGATCGTGTTCGGCGTGCGCGGCGAGTGCCGGCTCAGCGTGCGGGATGCCGGTGATGGAGGAGCAATAGTGGCGATTTTCGCGGCGGATGCACACGCCATCGGCCCGGTGCGCTATCTTTATGGAAGCCGCCGATACGGTGCGCCGCCGACGTTTGCGATGCGCCTTGCACGACTGGAGTCGGAGGCAGCCGACCGTCTTGGACTGGCGCACCGCGTGCCGGTCCCGATCGCACTGGCGACGTCGCCTCAGTGCCCGGACAAGGATTTCGCCCTCGATGACATCCGGGTGCGTATCTAGGCCGCACAACCTTAGCT
>JAIVIZ010000170.1 GCA_020200315.1 Sphingomonadales bacterium
CCGCCGGCCCTGTCCCGGTTCGGGACGCGCCGCCGGCCAATCGCAAAGCAACGCGCGCACCGCTCGTTTCGCCAAGGATTCGTTCCGGACGCGGAGAAAAGCGGTTTCAAGGACGTTTACCGGCCATCGTCCCGCGGATTCGCCGCGGCCCGACTGGCGCCGCGTTCCGGGCGCCCCATTCAAGGAGGGAAGTCGATGAAGTCAGTACTCTTCGTGACCGCCATCATGTTCGCCGGGGCGGCGGCGGCGCAGACCACCGACGATAAGACCACGACGACGACCACGGCGACGAGCCAGGTCTCCCAGCCGAGCAACGCCAGTCCCGAGCTCGACGCGCGCGGCATTCCGGTGGTCTCGGATCCGGCCACCGTGCCCACCGGCTTCAATGCCCCGCCGGGCATGGGCGGTCCGCTGGTCGACGCTTCCTCGCCGCCGGCGCCGCAGCCCGCGACGCAGAATTATCCGGCCTGCTCGCGGACGGTGACGGACCATTGCGTCCAGACCTATGAAAGGGGCCGCAGCCCCCGCTAAGGCCTGACGGAGCCAAAGGCCCGCTGATCCGGCCGCTATCGCGCGCCGGCGGCGGGCCTTTTCGCACGCCCGATGTTCGACTAACCCGCCCTCACCGATAACTTTCCTGGGGGCGTCACGCGCATGACCATCAGCTTCGAAGGCCGCGTCGCCATCGTGACCGGCGCAGGCGGCGGCCTGGGCCGCGCTTATGCCCTCGAGTTGGCGCGGCGCCGCGCGAAGGTCGTGGTCAACGATTTCGGCGGCGCGCGCGACGGCACCGGCCAAAGCGACGCCGCCGACCGGGTGGTCGACGAGATCCGCGCCGGCGGCGGCACCGCGATCGCCAGCGGCGCCAGCGTGACCGACCTCGCCGAGGTCGAGGCGATGGTCGCGCAGGCCAAAGCCGAGCTCGGCGGCGTGCACGTGCTCATCAACAATGCCGGGATCCTGCGCGACAAGAGCTTCGCGAAGATGAGCATGGAGGACTTCCGCGTGGTCGTGGACGTCCACCTGACCGGCTCGGCCAACTGCACAAAGGCGGTCTGGGAGACGATGCGCGAGCAGGCCTATGGCCGCGTCCTGATGACCAGCAGCTCCACCGGCCTCTACGGCAATTTCGGCCAGGCCAATTACGGCGCCGCCAAGCTCGGCCTGGCGGGGCTCGCCAAAACGCTCGCGCTCGAAGGCGCCAAATACAATGTCCGCGTCAACACCATCGCCCCGGTTGCCGCGACGCGGATGACCGAAGAGCTGTTCCCGCCCGAGCTGCTCGCCCGCTTCCAGCCCGAGCTAGTCGCGCCGGCCGCCTTGTTCCTTGTCTCCGAGGACGCGCCGACCAACGTCGTCGTCGGCGCCGGCGCCGGCGTCGTCCAGGCGGCCCATGTCACGCTGACCCGCGGTGTCGCGCTGCCGGAAGACGACCGCACGCCGGAAGCAGTGGCGGCGAACTGGGCGAGGATCACCGACCGCAACGGCGAGATCGTGCCGCAGTCGGCCGCCGACCAGACCATGGCCATCCTGCGGCGGCTCGAGGGGAATTAACGCCGCGAGCGGTCAAAGCGTCCGCGGCGGCGCCACCCGGCGAAGCGCGAGCGATCGCGGGGGACGAACCACGCCGCGAAGACGGCGCCAAAGCAGCAAAGATGACGTAGCGGGGCACCGGCTCGCCTCCGCCGTCGGCTTTTCGCCCGCTTCCCCGGCCTCGGCAATGTGCTGAACGGAGCTCAGCGAGTCCCGTAGGTCCGGTCGCCGGCGTCGCCGAGGCCGGGGACTATATAGCCATGGTCGTTGAGCTCTTGGTCCACCGCGGCGGCCCAGATGGGCACGTCCGGGTGAGCGGCACGAACCGCTTCCGCGCCCGGCCGGGACGCGAGCAGGCAGACGAAGCGCATGTCGCAGACCCCCGCTTCCTTGAGCCGATCGAGCGCGGCGATCGCGGTGCAGCCGGTCGCCAGCATCGGGTCGACGACGATGACCAGCCGCTCGGCGCAATCCTCGGGCGTCTTGAAATAATATTCGACCGCCTGGAGCGTGAGCGGATCTCGGTAGAGGCCGACATGGGCGAGTCGCGCCGAGGGGACCAGGTCGAGCATGCCTTCCGCCATCTGCAAGCCGGCGCGCAGGATCGGCGCAATGACGAGCTTCTTGCCGGAGATCGTCGGCGATTCGGTGGCGGCGATCGGGGTTTCGATCCGGACTCTCTCGGTCGGCAGGTCGCGCGTCACTTCGTAGCAGAGCAGAGTCGCGGTCTCGCGCACCACCGCGCGGAACAGCTGGATCGAGGTGTTGCGGTCGCGCAGGATGGTGAGCTTGTGCTGCACCAGCGGGTGCTGAACGATCGTCAATCCGTCCATGAGTCCTGTTTGTCCTTTCCAGACCTAATCGTCTTGCCGGCGAAGGCCGGTATCCAGCTCGACCTCCGTCTGGACCCCGGCCTTCGCCGGGGTGACGCTGCGCATCAAAATACCGTTCCGTCGCTGATAATGGTGAAGGGCGGTCCGCCGCCCGTGCGGCGCTCGGCCGCCAGGCGCCGCCCCGCCGCCCAGGTGCCGCCCTCGAGCATACGGGCCAGCGGAAAGTCTTCCTCGTCGACGCCGAGCAAGGCGCGGACCCTCGGCGCGAGCCGGTCGAGCAGAGCGACGGTCATCGCGCGCCATGCGACGATCAGCGGATCCGACACCAAGTGCGTTCGCTCCGCCAAGTCGGGATCGGCGAGCCTCAGTACGAAGCTGTCGACGAACAGGCCGCCGTTGCGATACTCGGCAAGGCCGGTGAGGCCGTCTATCTCGACAATCGCGATGCCCGCCGCCTCGAGCGGCTCGATCAGCGAATAAGCCAGCCATTGCGACAATTTGTGCAGCGGGACCAGGCTGTCGCTCGCATCGTCGCGGCGGATCGCCGGATGGCGCCAGCAGTCGCCGAGCGGAACGCCGTCGACAACCAGCCGGTCTGCCCAGATCGGTCCCAGCGCCTCGAGCAGCAGCTCGAGGATCGCCGGGGCGGGCAGCCTCCCCCCTTGGGCGCGCGCGGCCAGAATGTCGTACAGGCCACCCGCCCGGGGTGCGTGGGCTGCGGCGAACAGATCCGGCCGCGCCAGCATCTGCTCGCCCAGGCGGCGCAACAAAGCCGCGCGCCCGTCGAGCCCGACCAGGGGATTGGCCTCGTCGACCTGGAAGCCGGCGACGAGCGCCCCGGTCGAAAGCTCGGCCAAAGCGCGGCCTTCGGCTCGTAACGGCGACGATGGTGAAGCGGAAAAGGCGCCGGCCTCGAACATGCGCTGGCTCGCCACTGCCAAGCCCTCCGACCGGGCGAGGGCCAGGCCGCTGCCCGCGTCACGGTAACGCCAGTCCGGCCCGGCGCCCGCGTCGAGCAGCACCGAGACGATGATCAGGTCGAACGC
>JAIVIZ010000171.1 GCA_020200315.1 Sphingomonadales bacterium
GCCTTGGCCTGTTCGCGCGCTTGGGCGAAGCTTGTCTTGTCCTGCTTGGGCGCTTTCGGCTTCGCCTCCATCTTGGGCCGATTTCGGCCGAGGACAAAGTCGATATATTCGTCGATGCTGCCGGCATAATCGGTCGCGCCGCCGTCCTCGACCAGCACCAGCCGGTCGGCGGTCAGCTCGACCATGTGGCGGTCGTGGCTGACCAGGATCACCGCGCCGTCATAGCCGTTGAGCGCCTGGACCAGTGCCTCGCGGCTGTCGACGTCGAGGTGGTTGGTCGGCTCGTCGAGGATCAGCAGGTGCGGCGCATCGCGGGTGATCAGCGCCAGCGCGAGACGCGCCCGCTCGCCGCCCGACAGCTTCGCGACGAGCGTCGTCGCCTTATCGCCCGAAAAGCCAAACCGCCCGAGCTGCGCGCGCACGGCCGCCGGCGTCTTGCCGGTCATCATCCGCGTCATATGCTGCAATGGCGTGTCGTCGCCGTGCAGCTCCTCGACCTGATACTGCGTGAAATAGCCCACGCGCATCTTGCCCGATGCGTGGACCTCACCGTCCATCGGCGCGAGCTGGGCCGCCAGCAGGCGGGCGAGCGTCGTCTTGCCGTTGCCGTTGCGGCCGAGCAGCGCGATGCGGTCGTCCGGGTCGATGCGCAGGTTCAATTTGCGCAGCACCGGATGGCCGGCGGCATAGCCGACCGACGCCATGTCGAGCGTGATCAGCGGCGGTTTGAGCTCGGTCGGACTGGGGAAATCGAAGCTGAGGCTGGGATCGTCCGCCAAAGCAGCAATCGGCTGCATCTTGGCCAGCATTTTCGCCCGCGACTGCGCCTGTTTCGCCGTCGACGCCCGCGCACTGTTGCGGGCGATATAGTCCTGCAGCCGGGCGCGCTGCGCGGCCTGCGCGGCCTGCGCCGATGCAATCTGCGATGCGCGCTCGGCGCGCTGCCGCTCGAAACTGTCGTAGCCGCCGGTATAGAGCGTGACCTTGCCGCGCTCGAGGTGAAGGATGGTATCGACGACGTTGTTGAGCAGGTCGCGCTCGTGGCTGATGACGACCAGCGTTCCCGGATAGGATTTGAGGAAATTCTCGAGCCACAGCGTCGCTTCGAGATCGAGGTGGTTAGAAGGCTCGTCGAGCAGCAGCACGTCCGGTTCGGAGAACAGCAGCGCGGCCAGCGCAACGCGCATTTTCCAACCGCCCGAGTAACTGTCGAGCGGGCGCCCCTGCATCTCCTCGTCGAAGCCAAGCCCGATGAGGATGCGCGCGGCGCGTGCTGGCGCGCTGTAGGCGTCGATCGCCAGCAGCCGCTCGTGAATGTCGCTGACGCGGTGCGGATCGGTGGCATGCCCGGCCTCGTCGAGCAATGCGGCGCGCTCGGCGTCGGCGGCAAGGACCGTTTCGAACGGGGTCGCGCTGCCGGACGGCGCTTCCTGCGCGATATAGCCGAGCCGCGTCTTGCGCGGCATCTCGATTTCGCCCTCGTCCGCGTCGAGCTGACCGATCATCACCTTCATCAGGGTCGACTTGCCCGCGCCGTTGCGGCCGATCAGCCCGACGCGGCTCTGCGGTGGGATCGCGGCGGTCGCGCGGTCGAGGATCGTCCGCCCGCCAAGGCGCACAGTGATTCCACTGATGTTGAGCATGGCGCGCCCGTAGCAGGCCCGCGCCCAAAACCCAAGCGCAAGCCGCCAGTGGGACGTGCCTGCGCCGGATCACCGCGCAATCACGAGGACCGAGTGGTCGCGAGGAAAGAAGCCAGGCCGAGGTGGGTTTGTCGAGCGCCTAAGCCCCGGCTAGGGATGCGTCATGACAACGCTCGTCACGGGGGCCGCGGGCTTCATCGGCTTTTCGGTCGCGCGAGCCCTGCTGGCACGCGGCGAGCCGGTCATCGGGCTCGATAATCTCAATGCCTATTATTCGGTCGGCCTGAAGGAAGACCGGCTCGCCGAGCTACGCCGAGAGTTTGGCGATGCGTTCCGGTTCGAGCGGCTCGATTTCGCCGACGCGACCGCCCTCGAAGTATTCGCCAACAAAGCCGACTTCGACCGCATTGTCCATCTCGGCGCCCAGGCCGGCGTGCGCCACTCGATCGACAACCCCGCCGCCTATCTCCAGGCTAACCTCGTCGGTCACGGCAACATGATCGAGCTCGCGCGGCAGCGACGTTCAAGCCACATGGTCTATGCCTCCTCGTCTTCGGTGTACGGCGGCAACACCAGCCTGCCCTTCCGGGTCGAGGACCGGGTCGATCATCCGCTGTCGCTCTATGCCGCGACCAAGAAGGCCGACGAGCTGATGAGCGAGGTTTACGCCAACCTCTATCGCACGCCGCTGACCGGGCTGCGCTTCTTCACCGTCTATGGTCCGTGGGGCCGGCCCGACATGGCGATGTGGATTTTCACCAAGGCGCTGTTCGAAGGCCACCCCCTCCCGTTGTTTAACGGCGGCGACATGCGGCGCGACTTCACCTACATCGACGATATTGTCAGCGGCGTTCTCGCCTGCCTGGACGCACCGCCCCCGGATGACGGCGCCGAAAAAGCGGGCGGCAGCAAGACCCCCCACGCGCTTTACAACATCGGCAACAGCCGCTCCGAGAATGTCAGGCGGCTCGTCGAATTGCTCGAGCAGGCCACCGGGCGCAAGGCGCAGATTCACTGCGAACCGATGCAGCTGGGCGACGTTCCCGACACTTATGCCGACATCAGCGCCATCGCGCGCGATCACGGCTATGCGCCGAGCACGTCGATCGATGTCGGCGTGCCGCGCTTCGTCGATTGGTACCGCGACTACCACGGCCTCTCGTCAGCAAGTCTCGCATGAGCGTGCCGCCCCTCCTCACGCGATTGCGCCTGCCTGTGATCGGCGCTCCGCTGTTCATCGTCTCGCACCCCGCGCTGGTCATCGCGCAATGCACGGCCGGGATTGTCGGCAGCTTCCCTGCGCTCAACGCGCGACCGCAGAGCCAACTTGATGAGTGGCTGCACGAGATCAGCGAGGCGCTTGCGGTGCACGACCGCGACCACCCCGGTCAGCCGGCGGGGCCGTTCGCCGTCAACCAGATCGTCCATCGCTCCAACGACCGGCTCGAAGCCGACATCGAGACTTGCGCGAAATGGAAAGTGCCGCTGGTCATCACCTCGCTCGGCGCGCGCGAGGAGTTGAACGTCGCGGTGCACGGCTGGGGCGGCATCACCCTCCACGATATCATCGACGATCGTTTCGCGCGCAAAGCGATCGAGAAAGGCGCCGATGGGCTGATCGCCGTCGCCGCCGGCGCCGGCGGCCATGCGGGACGATGGTCGCCGTTCGCGCTGGTCCAGGAAATCCGCCGCTGGTTCGACGGGCCGCT
>JAIVIZ010000105.1 GCA_020200315.1 Sphingomonadales bacterium
CTTATAACGACCCAAAGCCAGACCTAAACCTGACCGAGCTGCTCGTTCGCATTTATAGGCTGCTTGGACCACCCCCCGAGGACAATCTTCAGCGCGCCAAGTTTTGGCAGCGCGTCGATCTAGAGATCGCCGACAAAGTCTCTCATAATAGCCTTCGCGTCTGGGGCCGATCGGGAAAGCGCCCCCTTAGGCCAATCGATCTCCGCCAATGGGATGAATCGGTCTTCGATCACCGTCTTCAAACGCTTCATGTGCCCGTGCCGTATGGCAGCGGATACGACATGCTCGACCTTCATTTTTACCGACCAGAAATTGACCGAATTTGGCCTGAGCGATTGGAGACAACCAATGACGGGAAACCCTAACTCTCGCTTTGATCGTCTATTGAAGGCGATGCTGGACGGCCCCGCGCCTAGCGCTGGAAAGAAGCCATCATCCGATCAAGCATCAGGTGGGGAACCGCCCGCATGTTCCAGCGATACTCGAACTCCCCGAGATACTTCGGAAGGTGCTTCCCGCTGACATGAATGTGTGTGCCGTTAATCCCGCGCTTCAACTGCGCCCAGAAGCCCTCCAAGGCGTTCACTCCGCCCCCGGCCTTCGACGCGTATTGGCCGCGATTATGATTGACTTTGAGGTGGCGGTATCCCGATTGGTCGATGTCCTTGTAGCCGCCCATCTCGTCGGTGCAGATCGTCGTGCCGGGGAGCACGTTCCGCAAGATCAAACCGTGCATCGCGGCCTTGTGGCGGCGCGTCACGACTTTGGTGACCAACTCCCCGCCGCGCTCCATCATTCCAACGACGATCGTCTTGTTGCCCATATAGCCGTTGCCCATGCCGCTGACCGAACCGCCGACAATGGTCTCGTCAATCTCGACGAAGGAACCCGGCCCGCCCAAAGGATCGTCGCTGTCGAGCGAGGCCATGTAGGCACGGACTTGATGGCACATGCGCCACGCCGTTTTGTAGGTCACGCCAAGCTGCCGCTCGATTTCCTTGGCGGCAACGCCGTTCCGCGTCGTGCAGAACTGGAACATCACGAGGAACCAGTCGCGCAGCGGGGTCCGGGTGCGATCGAAGGGCGTGCCCGACGTCGGGAACACCTGATAGCCGCACCATTCGCAAGCGTAGGACCGACGCGCCTTCACCCGGTAGAACTTGGCTTCGCGCCCGCACGATCCGCACTCGTGAACCATGCCGAAGCGGGTTCGCATCAGGTGGTCGAGACAGATTTCCTCGGTGGGAAACTGGTCAAGAAAGGCGCGGAGCGTGGGGGCTTTCGTTTTCATACCCATTGTATAGCGCGTCAACTTACTTGGCGCAAGGGGATAATCACCGACTTGATCCGGGCCCCACCTTCTTTAGCTTCGTTGGATGGACCGTGTTCCAACCGTTTACCTGCTGGCGTCAGGATTTCACGGTACGCTTTACACCGGCGTAACGTCCAACCTGCTTCAGCGGATCGTCCAGCATCGTGAGCAACTAACCGGAGGCTTCACGACACGGTATGATGTCAAACGGCTGGTGTGGTTCGAAACGGGGGCGGAGATGGACGGTGCGATCAACCGCGAGAAGCAGCTGAAGCGTTGGCGGCGTGAATGGAAGATCGCGCTGATCGAAGCGGAGAATCCGACATGGCGTGATCTCGCCGAGGACTTTGGCTTCGAACCCTTGATCCGCAGGAAGGTGGATCCCGGCTCAAGGCCGGGATGACGGCAAGGGGGCAACGTCACCCCGGACTTGATCCGGGGCCCACCTTCTTCCTGATTTCCGCTCGCGCGATCCGTACCCCTAACGCTTATACGCTCGTATCGCCGAAACGCCCGGATAGCGGGCCGCACTGCCCAGCTCTTCCTCGATCCGCAGCAGCTGATTATACTTCGCCGTCCGATCCGATCGCGCCAAACTCCCGGTCTTGATCTGCCCGCACCCCAAGGCCACCGCCAAATCGGCGATGGTCGAATCCTCCGTCTCGCCCGACCGGTGCGACATCACTGCGGTGTAACCGGAGGTCTGCGCCATCCGCACCGCATCGATCGTCTCGGTCAGCGTGCCGATCTGGTTGACCTTGATCAGGATCGAATTGGCGATGCCGTCGCGAATGCCGTCGCCCAGCCGCGCGACATTGGTCACGAACAGATCGTCCCCGACCAGCTGCACCCGGTCCCCGACGCGCTCGGTCAGCGCTTTCCATCCTGCCATGTCGTCCTCGGCCATGCCGTCCTCGATCGAGGCGATCGGGTAAGCGGCGGCGCCCTTCCCCAGTCATGGCATAGGCGCCGTCCTTGAAGAACTCGCTCGAGGCACAGTCGAGCGCCAGCAGAACGTCGCTGCCGAGGCCGTAGCCGGCCTGTCCCACAGCCTCGCCGATCAGGTCCAGCGCCGCCCGCGCCGAGGCGATGTTCGGCGCGAACCCGCCTTCGTCGCCAACCGCCGTGGACAGTCCTTTCGAATGGAGTTCGGCCTTGAGCGCGTGGAAGATTTCCGCCCCGCAGCGCAGCGCCTCGGCGAAGCTCGCCGCCCCGACCGGCATCACCATGAATTCCTGGAAGTCGATCGGATTGTCGGCATGCGCTCCGCCGTTGAGGATATTCATCATCGGCACCGGCAGCAGCGTCGCCCCGACCCCCCCGACATAGCGATAGAGCGGCAGCCCGCGCGCATCCGCCGCCGCCCGCGCCGCCGCCAGGCTGACCCCGAGGATCGCATTGGCGCCGAGTCGCGCCTTGTTGGCGCTGCCGTCCAGTTCGATCATGGCGCCGTCGATCTCGACCTGGTCCTCGGCCTCGAAGCCGACGATCTCGCCCGCGATCTCGCCGTTGACCGCCTCGACCGCGCGATCGACCCCCTTGCCGCCCCACCGAGTCCTGTCGCCGTCGCGCTTCTCGACCGCCTCGTGCGCCCCGGTGGAGGCGCCCGACGGCACCGCGGCGCGACCCAGACTGCCATCCTCTAGCAGCACGTCGACCTCCACCGTGGGATTGCCGCGGCTGTCGAGGATCGAGCGCGCATGAATGTCGATGATGGCGGTCACAGGCACCTCTCCGCGGGGTTCGTTACGCTGCAGCCCCTATCGACGCATCGCGGATGCGACAAGATTTGCCGCAGATCGAGGAACGCCGCGTCCCCCTGGCGTGTTTGTACCGTCGAATGTTTAAGCCCAAGGAGACGCACATCATGGCCGAGCAGAATCTGCCCGAAGGCACCGACACCATCATCACCGACACCATCATCAGCGACGCCGACATCGCCGGCACCGGCAGCAGCCTTGGAACGGGCGGCACGGGTACTGGCAGCACCAGCAGCACCAGCGGCGGCATGGGCGCTGCCGCGGAGTTCGACGATGCCGCGGACATGGAATCGAGCCTGATCACGGATGGAGCGGACATGAGCACGGAAACGAGTGGAACCGGCAGCGGATCGGGATCCACGGGCAGCAGCAACAGTGGCGGCGGCGGCGGCGGCGTCAAGCAGGCGCTGAAGACCAGCACCGACAAGCTGCGCTCGACGGCGGGCGACAAGGCGATGGGCTTCGTCGGCCAGGGTATCGAGCGTTCGCGCGACGCTCTCACCAGCGTCTCGTCGATCATCGGCGACACGGCCGCCAACCTCGATGAGCGGCTGGGTACGCAATACGGCGATTATGCGCGCAGCGCCTCGCAGGCGATCGAGCGCGCCGCGAGCGGCCTCGCCAACAAGGATCCGGAAGAATTGATCGAGGATGCACGCACCCTCGTCCGCAAGTCGCCTGGAGTGGCGTTGGCGGGCGCCGCGATCCTCGGCTTCGCCTTGGTCCGCGTCGTCAAATCGGGCTTGGAGGGCAATGGCTCGACGAGCGAAGGCCGCCGCAATTCGAAGCAATCGAGCTGATCTGCCGCGGAGGCTGCGATGCTCAAGCGAATCGACTCGCCGCCCCGCCCCGAGCCGGACAGCCTTGCCGGGCTGTTCGGCCGGGCCAAGGACGAGGCCCGCGCCTGGCTGCAGGCCGAGGTCGCGCTCTACAAGACCATCGGCACCGAGAAGGCGAACGCCTGGAAGCTGCCGGTCATGCTGTTCGCCGCCGCGCTGTTCCTCGGCCACGCCGCGCTGCTGGCGCTCGTCGCGACGCTGTTCGTCGCGCTTGCGCAGTTGATCAACCCGGCTTTGGCCGGTCTGCTGACCGTCGTGATTCTGGTGGGCACGGCCGCGATTCTCGCCAAGGTCGGGCTGGCCAAACTCAAGGACGCCGGCAAATGAGCGCCGCGGACGTCAAGATCGCCGCCGCGCGCGGCGAAGCCGACGCCAGGCGCCAGCAGCTGCTTGGCACCGTCGAGGAAATCAAACTTCGCCTCGCGCCCAAGACCATTGCCCATGACGCCTGGGAAGGCGCCAAGGACAAGGGCAGCGAGGTTGCCGACAATACCATCACCGCGGTCCGCCAGCGCCCGGCGGTCGCAGCGGGCGTCGCTGCGGGGGTTGCCCTGCTGCTCGCCCGCAAGCCGCTGATCAGTCTCGTGACGGGGCTGTTCAGCGACGCCGATCGATCCGAACCCCACGAAACCGAAGATGAGGAGTAAGCGAGTATGGTCAAGCAGAACCAGAACAGTGCGGAAACCGCCAATAACAGCTCGGGGGGGATCGGCGACATTCGCGATCGCGCTTCCTCCGCGTTCAGCCAGTTCGGCGACACGAGCGCGGGCCAGATCGACAGCAGCCCGCTGATCGCCGTCGCCGGCGGCATCGCGCTCGGCGCATTGATTGCCGCCGTGCTGCCGCAGTCCGAACGCGAAACGCAACTCCTTCAGCCGGCGGGAAGCAAGATCAACGGTGCCGGTCGCGATGCGGTCGACCGGGTGCGCGACTCCGCCAAGGCCAAGGTCGACGAGCTCGCCGGCGACAAGGTCCGCGAATTCTTCGGCATGGGCAGTTCGGGCGAGTCCTGATCAAACCCCTCCCGCTCGCGGGAGGGGAAGAGCCGCAAAGCGGCGAAGGGGAGGGCCTGTTCCATCCGCATGGCTGGACAAGCCCCCCACCCGTCGGCCGGGAGGGGAGTTACCTTGACCGCCGTGTCATGCTAGCCCGCTCGCCATGAGCAAGCTCCACCTCGTGTTCGGCGGGCGGGTCGAGGATCCGCAGGGTCTCGAGTTCACCGACCTCAACAAGATCGATTTCGTCGGCCTGTTCCAAAACTATGCCGACGCCGAAGACGCCTGGCGCGGCGCCGCCCAGCGCACCGTCGACGACGCCGAAATGCGCTACGTCGTCGTCCACCTCCACCGCCTGCTCGAGCCCGAGAACCCGCCGCAAACGGGGTAGTCTATCCTCCCCGAGATTCTTCGGGGAGGTGGCAGCGCGCAGCGCTGACGGAGGGGTTCTTAGAAAATCGGAGCGCAGAACCCCTCCGTCGGGCTGCGCCCGCCACCTTCCCCATAAATCATAGGGAGGAGAAGGGTCACGCGTGTCGATAGCGCCACATCAGCAGCGGCCGCTGCAGCGCCAATCCGGCGAGAAAGCCGCCGATGTGCGCCGGCGTCGCAAGCATCATGCCCTGCGTGCCCATCAGATAACCGAACCCCAATTGGATCAGCACCCACGCCGCCATCAGCCAGGCGACGTTGATCCACCGATTGAACGCCCGCGACGCGACGAGCCGCTTCTGCTGGCCATAGCTCAGCGCGAACGCCCCGATCAGGGCGCTGATCGCTCCGCTTGCGCCGATCATCGGCGAGAGGGCATGCGGGCCAACCATGAACTGCGCTCCGGCGGCAATGTAGGCGCCGACGCCATAGAGGATCAGCACCGCGTCCCGCCCCAGCGCGCGCTCGACGGCGAGCCCGCACCACACCAGCATCAGCAGATTGCCGGCGAGGTGGAGAAAGCTGCCGTGGATCAGCGTCGCGGTGAGCGGCGTGACCACCACCGGCACGGCGATCAGTCCCGGCATCTCGCCGCTGAGCCGCGCCGGGATGAACCCGAGCAGCCGCGCCGCCGGCTCGACCATGCCGAGCAGGATCGGCACCAGCGACACGACCGCGGTCACGACGGCGATTACGCCGGTCGCAGTCCTCAGCGGGTGCGGCGGATGCATGCCGCTCAGACGAATTCGACCTTGGCGATCTCGTAATAGCGTTCGCCCGACGGCGTCGACACTTCGACGTCCTCGCCAACGACGCGCCCGATCAGCGCCCGGCCAAGCGGCGAGGCATAGCTGATGCGTCCGTGACTGGCATCGGCCTCGACCTGGCCGACCAGCTGATAGCGGACCTGCTTCTCGTCCTCATCGAGCAGCGTCACCGTCGCCCCGAACACGACCTTGTCGCCCGACAGGCTGGTCGGATCGATCACCAGCGCGCGGCTCAGCTGATCCTCCATGTCGGCGATCTGCGCCTCGACCTGGCCCTGCCGTTCCTTGGCTGCGTGATATTCGGCGTTCTCCGACAGATCGCCATGGGCGCGCGCGACCTCGATCGCCTCGATGATCGACGGACGCTCGAACTTCTTGAGCTTGCTGAGCTCGGTTTCGAGCTTGTGGTGGCCTTCGGCCAGCATCGGCACTTTGTCGCTCGCCATGAGCAATCCTTTCTTTTGCCGATCAAAAACTTGGCCCGGCGCCAGCCGAAGGGCGGCGCTTGGTCAGTCCGGATTGTCGGAATTCCTACTGTTCGGAGGCGGAATAATAGGACTGGAGCGAACGAACTTCAAGCGCGTGGCCGCGCAGTGCCCCGATCGCCCGCGCCACCGCCAGGCTGGCCGCGGCGGTGGTGAAATAGGGCACCTTCCGCTGTAATGCCGTGGCGCGGATCGCCTGGCTGTCCTTCATCGACTGCCACCCCTCGGTGGTGTTGAACACGATCTGCACACCGCCGTCGGTGAGGAAATCGACGATGTGTGGGCGTCCCTGCGCCACCTTGTTGACCCGGTCGACCGGCAGCCCCGCCGCCGCGAGCGTGTCCGCCGTCCCGCCGGTCGCGATCAACCGGAATCCCAGCTCCGCCATCTTCGCCGCCGCGGGAAGGATGTTGTCCTTGTCGGCATCCTTGACCGAGATGAATACGGTTCCGCGGTCGGGCAACGAGACTCCCCCGCCAAGCTGAGATTTGGCGAAAGCGATGTCGAAATCATTGCTGATTCCCATGACTTCGCCAGTGCTCTTCATTTCCGGCCCCAACACCGGATCGGTGCCCGGGAAGCGCGCGAAGGGGAACACGCTCTCCTTCACCGCGATGTGGGCGATGTCGCGCCGGATCGGCAGGTGCGGGGCGAGCTTGCCGCCGACCATCACCTCGGCCGCGATCTTGGCGATCGGCCGCCCGATGGCCTTCGCCACGAACGGCACCGTCCGCGACGCGCGCGGATTGACCTCGATCAGGTAGACCTTGTCCTCCTTCACCGCGAACTGCACATTCATCAGCCCGCGCACGTCGAGCGCCAGCGCCAGTTCCCGCGTCTGTCGCTCGATCTCGGCCAGCACCGCGTCCGACAGGCTGTAGGGCGGGATCGAGCAGGCGCTGTCGCCCGAATGGACGCCCGCCTCCTCGATATGCTGAAGGATGCCGGTCACCGCGACCTCGCTCCCGTCGCAGATCGCATCGACATCGACCTCGATCGCGTCGCGCAGATAGCGGTCGATCAGCACCGGGCTCGACCCCGACACCTGCACCGCGGTGGCGATATAATGGTCGAGCTGCTCGGGCCCGTCGATCACCTCCATCGCCCGCCCGCCGAGCACATAGGAGGGCCGCAGCAGCACCGGATAGCCGATCCGGCTCGCCACCTGCACCGCTTCGTCGCGGCTGCGGGCGAGGCCATTTTCCGGCTGTCTGAGACCGAGCCGGTTGACCAGCGCCGCGAACCGCTCGCGGTCTTCGGCGAGGTCGATGCTGTCCGGCGATGTGCCGAGGATCGGCACGCCCGCGGCCTGCAACCCGGCGGCGAGCTTGAGCGGAGTCTGGCCGCCGAGCTGGACGATCACGCCGAGCAGCTCGCCCCGCTCCCGCTCCCGCTCGATGATGCTGAGCACATCCTCCTCGGTCAGCGGCTCGAAATAGAGCCGGTCGGAGGTCTCCGGATCGGTCGACACCGTCTCCGGGTTGCAGTTGACCATGATTGTCTCGAGCCCGAGATCGCGCAGTGCGAACGCCGCGTGGCAGCAGCAATAATCGAACTCGATGCCCTGCCCGATGCGGTTGGGTCCCCCGCCCAGGATGATCACCTTGCGCCGGTCCGACACCGCCGCCTCGTCCTCGGGCTCCCCGAACAGCGGCGCTTCGTAGGTGGAATAGAGATAGGGAGTCGACGCGTCGAACTCGGCGGCGCAGCTGTCGATCCGCTTGAACACCGGATGCACGCCAAGCCCCTGGCGATGCCAGCGCACCTCCTGCGCCGTGACGCCGCCGGTTAGCGCCTTGAGTGCATCATGGACCACGCCCCGGCCCCGCGCCGCCGCCTCGCTCGCGGCGCGCGGGGCGCCCGCCGAGCGCAGCGCCAACTGCGCCAGTCGCTCGTCGGAAAAGCCCATCGCCTTCAGCCGCCGCATCCCGCGTGCATCCGCAGGCAAGCCCTCGTTGCGTAGCTGCTGCTCGGCGGCGACGATCTCCGCCAATCGTTCGATGAACCAGGGATCGAACCCTGCCAACGCATGGATTCGCTCGACGCTGAACCCGTGGCGCAGCGCCTCGCCCGCAACCAGCAGCCGGTCGGGGGTCGGCCGCGCCAGCGCATTGGCGATCTCGTCATCGCTGGCATGTTCGAGCGCCCGCACCCGGTCGAGTCCGGTGAGCCCCGTCTCAAGACCGCGCAGCGCCTTCTGCAGGCTCTCGGCGAAGCTGCGCCCGATCGCCATCACTTCGCCGACCGACTTCATCGCCGTCGACAGTTCGGCGGGTGACCCCGCGAACTTCTCGAACGCGAAGCGCGGAATTTTGGTCACGACATAATCGATCGTCGGCTCAAAGCTCGCCGGCGTCGCGCCGCCGGTGATGTCGTTGGCGATCTCGTCGAGCGTGTAGCCGACCGCCAGCTTCGCCGCGACCTTGGCGATCGGGAAGCCGGTGGCCTTCGACGCCAGCGCCGAGCTTCGCGACACGCGCGGGTTCATCTCGATCACCAGCATCCGCCCGGTCTTCGGATCGACCGCGAACTGGACGTTGGAACCGCCTGTTTCGACGCCGATTTCGCGCAACACCGCGATCGAAGCGGAGCGCATCCGCTGATATTCCTTGTCGGTCAGCGTCAGCGCCGGCGCGACAGTGATCGAGTCGCCCGTGTGCACTCCCATCGGGTCGATATTCTCGATCGAGCAGATGATGATGGCGTTGTCGGCGCGGTCTCGCACGACTTCCATCTCATATTCCTTCCAGCCGACGACGCTCTCGTCGATCAGCACTTCGGTGGTCGGCGAGGCTTCCAGCCCGGAGCGGACGAAATGCTCATATTCCGCGCGGTTATAGGCGATGCCCCCGCCAGTCCCGCCCAATGTGAAGCTCGGCCGGATCACGGCCGGAAGGCCGATCTCGTCCAGCGCAGCCCAAGCCTCCTCCATCGAATGGACGATCGCTGAGCGCGGACTCTCGAGCCCGATGCGGTCCATCGCGTCGCGGAATTTCTGCCGGTCCTCGGCCTTCTCGATCGCCTCGGCATTGGCGCCGATCAGCTGCACGCCCAGCCGCTCGAGCGTCCCGTCCTTGGCCAGCGCGAGCGCGGTATTAAGCGCCGTCTGCCCGCCCATCGTCGGCAGCAGCGCGTCGGGCTTCTCCGCCGCGATGATCTTGGCGACGACCTCGGGCGTGATCGGCTCGATATAGGTCGCATCCGCCAGCTCGGGATCGGTCATGATCGTCGCCGGGTTCGAATTGACGACGATCACCCGATAGCCCTCGGCCTTCAGCGCCTTGACCGCCTGCGACCCCGAATAATCGAACTCCGCCGCCTGCCCGATGACGATCGGTCCGGCGCCGATGATGAGGATGGAGGAAATGTCGGTGCGGCGGGGCATTGATTATCCTGCCATCATTGCATACATTGATTGCACTGCAATCACGGGAGGGTGACGTGGCGAGCCTGACGATCCGCAAACTTCCCGACGACGTGAAGCACGAACTTCGCCAAGTGGCTGCCCGCAACGGCCGCTCGCTAGAAGAAGAAGCGCGTCGCGCCCTGATCGCGCTTGTGCGGCCGGAACAGCCAACCAAGCGCAAGTCGATCGGTCAGATGATCTTCGAACTGAGCCGGCCCGGCTTCGACACGCCCGAAGTGCCGGACTCCCCAGCCAGTTTCGCGACGTTCGACGACGAGTGATCATCGTCGATACCAACGTTTGGAGCGAATTGGCGAAGCTGGCCCCCGAACCACGCGTCGTTAGGTGGGAGCGCGAACACGCCGAACAACTCTGGTTGTCTACCATCGTGTTGGCGGAATGGCGGGCGGGCGCGGCATTGATGCCGGCGGGTCGGAACCGCGAGGCATTGTCGGCACTGATCGAAGCCGTCCTCGATGAATACCGCGACCGCGTTCTCGACTTCGACGAACGATGCTCACGCTGGTACGGCATCGTGCTGGCCGACGCACGGTCTTCGGGCAAGCCGATCAACAGCGCGGATGCCATGATCGCCGCCACGGCGCGGGCGCACGGCACAACGCTCGCAACGCGCGATCTCGACGATTTTGCCGGAGCGGGCATCACGCTGGTAAATCCCTGGGACGACTGAGCGCCGCCTGCCCGATGACGACCGGCCCCGCGCCGATAATGAGGATGGAAGATATGTCGGTGCGGCGGGGCATTAGCCAATCCCAAAGATGATTTTCAGAGCGAGTTGGGCGATGCCTACCAAACCGACGATTGCCGCAAGCGTAGGCGAACGAAGCAGTTCTACAATGGCTTTCCACTCAGGCTCTGGCGACGCCACCAGCTTTGTAAGAGATTCTGTAATTGCTTTAACCTTTGCCCTTTCGTGATTGCTAAGTCCAAGCCGATCGACCTCTTTATCCAACTGAATGATTTGCTTATTAATGCGCGATGCGACTGCGGCATCCCGCCCGATCCTATTTGCGATACCAGTCCATTCTTCACTGGAAATAATTCTCGGAACCAATTCCGCCTCAGCTGTATCCTCCATTAGAATGTAGTCACCGTCTTCAGTAACGATTGGATCGCCGTCTTCGGTGGTAAGAGCGTTTTCCGGAACCGGCTGGGTGTAAGTGGCTCCGTTTCGCTCTAGGAAAGCAGCGACGTTTTCACCCAGTTCGTCCTCTACCCATCGAAAGCCACGCGACGAGAGTGAAACATTTTGCTGGAGCGGTGGCCCAATGGTCCTACTCGCCTCGACATGAGAGGCAAATGTGTCGTCGTTGAAGAGACGCTCCCCCCAACCAGGATTCAACTCCAGCCCGTACTTCGCGACGATTTCTCCGACACGAAAATCTGACTGACCCGTACGCTGGGTTTCGTTGTAAAGTGCGGCAACAAAGAGATCGACAAATTGGCTGAGCCTCACCGCATCATCCCCACGAACTTCTCGAACAGGTAAAAACTATCCATCGGCCCTGGGCTCGCCTCTGGATGGTACTGCACGCTGAACGCCGGCTGGTCGATCAACTCCAGCCCGCAATTGCTGCCGTCGAACAGGCTGACGTGGGTCTCGCGCACATTGTCCGGCATCTCGCGCTCGACCGCGAAGCCGTGGTTCATGCTGGTGATCTCGATTCGCCCAACATCGGGGCCGTCGGCGAGCCGCTTGACCGGATGGTTCGCCCCGCGATGCCCCTGGAACATCTTCGCGGTCCGCCCGCCGACCGCCAGCGCCAGCAGCTGATGCCCGAGGCAAATGCCGAACAGCGGCTTGCCCGTCTCCAGCAGTTTCCGGATGACCGGCACCGCATACACCCCCGTCGCCGCCGGATCGCCCGGCCCATTCGAGAGGAAGAAGCCGTCCGGCGCGTGCGCCATGATCTCCTCGAAACTCGCCGTCGCCGGCAAAATCGTCACCCGCGCCCCGGCCTCGACCAGGCTGCGGAAGATGTTCCGCTTGGCCCCATAGTCGATCGCGACGACGTGGGGCGCCCCTCCCGCCGGAGCGGGAGGGGTCGACTCGCGAAGCGAGCGGGGGAGGGCATGTTGCCCCGCGAACAGGCCCTCCCCTTCGCCGCATCGGGCACCCATGAAAGTAATACTTTCATGGGATCCCCTTCGCGGCTCTTCCCCTCCCGCTCCGACGGGAGGGGTTAAGTTCAAACTCCACTTCCCCCCCGACCAATTCTCCACCTGCGCCCGGCTCACTTCCTTCGCCAGGTCCATCCCCTCCAGCCCCGGCCACGCCCGCGCCTGCGCCCGCAGCACTTCCACATCGAACACCCCGTCCGCCGCATGCGCGATGACCACCGTCGGCGGCCCCTCGCGCCGCACCAGCTTCGTCAGTGCCCTCGTATCCAGTCCCGCAATCCCGATCCGCCCATTGGCCGCCATCCACGCCGCAAAATCGCCGCTCGCCCGGAAGTTCGACGGTCCCGTCACGACCTCTCGCACCACGCAGCCGAGCGCATGCGGGTCGCTCGCCTCGACATCCTCCTCGTTCGCCCCCACATTGCCGATGTGCGGGAAAGTGAACGCCACCACCTGCCGCGCATAGCTGGGGTCGGTCATCACTTCCTGATAGCCGGTCATCGCGGTGTTGAAGCACAGCTCGCCGACCGCCGCCCCTTCCGCGCCGAACCCCTGCCCCCACGCCACGCGGCCGTCAGCGAACATCAGCGCTCCGGTCGCGCCGTTCGGCGGAGGCGCAGGCAAGGGTCGAGCGTCGGCCATCGGGCATGGGGCCTTTCGAACTGGTTCCAGCGATGTCGCTAAGCCATAGCCGCTAGGCCCGCTTGGCCGTGCCGTCAACGCTGTCGCGACAGCCCGGTTCGCGCTAGGGTGACGTTTCCGCTTGCATCCAGGTTCCCCCATGATTCGCGACGACATCAAGGCCGCGCTGGTCACCGCCATGAAGGGCGGCGACAAGCCCACCACCCAGACCCTCCGCCTCGTCCAATCTTCGATCAAGAACCGCGACATCGAGGCGCGGACCGGCAAGGCCCCGGCCGACGACGACACGCTCGTCACCGAAGTCCTCCAGAAAATGGTCAAGCAGCGCCGCGAATCGGTCGACCTCTACCGCAAGGGCAACCGCGAGGAACTGGCTGCCCAGGAGGAGAGCGAGATCGTTGTCATCGACCGCTTCCTGCCAAGCCAGATGGACGACGCCGCGGCGAAGGCGGCGATCGGCGCGATCATCGCGGAGACCGGCGCGGCCAGCGTCAAGGACATGGGCAAGGTCATGGCGCTGGTGAAGGAGCGCCATGCGACAAGCATCGAACCGGCGCGGGCAAGCGCGCTGGTCCGAGGGTTGTTGGCCTAATTCTTCCCCCCTCCCGCTTGCGGGAGGGGCCGGGGGTGGGCACACCAGGACCATGCCCACAGTGCACCGAAGAGCGACGAAGCGCGCACAGCAACTCCGCAATAACGCCACGCCGGCTGAGCGTTTGCTCTGGCGCCACCTCAGGAGGCGTCAATTGGGGGGATGGAAGTTCTCGCGGCAAATGCCGGTTGGGCCCTTCATCTGCGACTTCCTTTGCCGCGAGGTGAACCTGATTGTCGAAGTCGATGGCGGCCAGCACTGCGAAAGCAAGCGCGATGAGGCGCGGACGGCTTGGTTGGAGCGACAGGGTTATCGCGTGGTGCGCTACTGGAACAATGAAGTTCGCGAGAATTTGGAAGGGGTTTTGATCGATTTGAAGTCACTGATTGGCCAAGCCCACCCCCCGGCCCCCTCCCGCATGCGGGAGGGGGAGCAGGAATGAGTCTCGTCGCCTGCGCAGCACATTTCTCCCCTCCCGCATGCGGGAGGGGCCGGGGGTGGGCACATTACTGCGACATGCCCTCCCCCGCTCGCCTGCGGCGAGTCGACCCCTCCCGCTCCGGCGAGAGGGGGTAAAAAGTGAGCCTCTCTCCGCAATTCCTCGACGAGCTCCGCGCGCGCATCCTGCTGTCCTCGGTCATCGCCCCCTCCGTGAAGCTCCTCCGCGCCGGGCGGGAGTGGAAGGCGTGTTGCCCGTTCCACCAGGAGAAAACCCCCAGCTTCACCGTCAATGACGAGAAAGGCTTCTACCATTGCTTCGGCTGCGGCGCGCATGGCGACGCGATCCGCTTCCTGACCGACGCGCGCGGGCTGCCATTCATCGACGCGGTCAAGGAATTGGCCGGCAAGGCGGGTCTTGACGTGCCCGCGCCCGATCCCCGCGCGCAGGAGAAAGCGGCGCGCGCCACCGGGCTCACCGACGTCATGGCGGCGGCGCAGCGCTGGTTTGCCGACACGCTCGCCTCGCCCGAAGGCGCCGAGGCGCGGGCCTATCTCGCGAAACGCGGCATCGACGCCGCGGCCACGGAGCGCTTCGGCCTCGGCCTCGCCGATTCCAGCGCGGTCAAGGGCGATGACGTCCATATAGCCTTCGACCACGATCAGCCGTTTGGCGGTGCGGCTGGCGGGGGCGG
>JAIVIZ010000058.1 GCA_020200315.1 Sphingomonadales bacterium
GGTTCGGGCTGCGGCGCGTCGGCCACGCCGGACTGATCGCGTTTTTGACCGTCGCGGCCGGTCACTTGCTGCTTGCCAGCGCCGGTGACGAGACGCTCACCAGTTTCATCGTTCTGCAAGCGCTGAGCCTGATGAGCTTCGCCTTCTGCTCGGCCAATTTCTCGACGCTGGCGATGACCAACATGGGGAGCATCGCCGGCACGGCTTCGTCGGTCCAGGGCGTGGTCAGCACCATCGTCGGCGCGACGATTGGCCTGATCATCGGCCAGGCGTTCAACGGGACCGTGCTCCCGTTCCTCGCGGGCGCCGCGCTGTGCGCCGCCGCCGCGCTCGGCCTCGTCCTCGCGACCGAGCGCGGTCGGCTGATGGAGCCCCTCGCCGCCTGATTCCCGAAGATCCCGGCAAGCGAGGGCGGACCGATCAGTCGTCCTCGGGCTCGGGTCCGGCCATCAGCGCCTCGCCGACCTCGTCCTTGCGGCCGCGCACCGAATTTTCGATGCGGTCGGCCACCTCGGGATTTTCCTTGAGATAGACTTTCGCATTCTCGCGGCCCTGGCCGATGCGGATCGAGTCGAAGCTGAACCAGGCACCCGATTTCTCGACGATGCCGGCCTTGACGCCGAGGTCGAGGATCTCGCCGAGCTTGCTGATGCCCTCGCCGTACATGATGTCGAACTCGACCTGCTTGAACGGCGGCGCGACCTTGTTCTTGACGACCTTTACGCGCGTGGTGTTGCCGACGATGTCGTCGCGATCCTTGATCTGCCCGGTGCGGCGGATGTCGAGCCGGACCGAGGCGTAGAACTTCAGTGCATTGCCGCCGGTGGTCGTCTCGGGATTGCCGTACATCACGCCGATCTTCATCCGCACCTGGTTGATGAAAATGACGGTGCAGCGCGAGCGGCTGATCGAGCCGGTCAGCTTGCGCAGCGCCTGGCTCATCAGGCGGGCCTGGAGGCCGACATGGCTGTCGCCCATCTCACCCTCGATCTCGGCCCGCGGAACCAGCGCGGCGACCGAGTCGATCACCAGCACGTCGACCGCGTTCGAGCGGACCAGCGTGTCGACGATCTCCAGCGCCTGCTCGCCGGTGTCGGGCTGCGAGACGATGAGGTTGTCGATATCGACGCCGAGCTTCTTGGCGTAGGAGGGATCGAGCGCATGTTCGGCATCGACGAACGCCGCCGTGCCGCCGATCTTCTGCGCCTCGGCGATGGCGTGCAGCGCCAGCGTCGTCTTGCCCGAGCTTTCCGGCCCGTAGATTTCGATGATGCGGCCGCGCGGCAGCCCGCCGACGCCGAGCGCGATGTCGAGCCCGAGGCTGCCGGTCGAAACCGTCTCGATCTCCATCTGCTCGCGGCTGCCGAGCTTCATCGCCGAGCCCTTGCCGAAGGCGCGGTCGATCTGCGCCAGCGCGGCCTCGAGCGCCTTCTCCCTGTCCGTGCTCACCTGATCTCCACTCGTACCGACGACCTTCAAATTCGCTGCCATGATGCCTGTCCCTTCGTCAACTTGGCCGTCCCGAGCGTGCCGGCGATTCGACGTTCGTACATCATCTGTTCCGGTAGAACAAGAGGGGAACATGGAAAGCGAATCTTCCCAATGTTCGCACTGACGGGGTGATTTATGGGCGGATGAGAGCTGGAAGGTTACACTAAGGTTAGCCCTGAACGACATCGCGGGCGAGGCCGTCGCGGCTTGGAATAACGAGCGCGCAACGATCGATCGTTATGGGACCTCCCGAGGCGGGCGGCCCGAGCGTCGCGGCGATAGCAGACGAGCGCGCTGTAGGACAGCATTTCGTAAGGTGCGGTACGGGGTGGTGGGATGGCAGGTCGGCGCAACACCTGATGCAGTCAGATCCGTACTTTACTAACGCAATTCCGCTAATCAATGCACTGATCTCCGAGCCTAGGATTTATGGCGATTCTAAAAGACCTTGCGAAGGCTAAAACTCAGGAGTCGGCCAAGCGGATCGAGGTAGGCCGGCTGATAACTGAGCGGTGTCAAACCTGCTTCGTCCCGCACTTCCGGGCGGCGATTGAATAGATTGGTGATGCCAAGACTCGCCCGGGTCCCCTTCAGCCAGCGAGGAGCCTTCTCTCCTCCGAAACGGTCGGCAAGGTTCGCGAACAAATTGATGTCTACGGTGGCGAAACTGGAGAAGGTCAGGTCGCCCGAGCTGTCGGACGAGCTTGCCGACAGGCCGCGCACGCTGGTCCCGCTTTGCCCTTTAACCTTGGCGCGCGCGCCGAGGCCGTGCTTGAAGGCGGTTGCCTGGAACTCGACCTCGTGACGGGACCGGCCGCCGCGGGCGTCGGTCGCGGAACCGTTCAATAAGTCCAGAACAGGCCCGCCCTGGCGAGTCAGGATTTCATCCACCAGGTTCAGCGTATAATAGAGGCTGAGCGTCAACCGGCTCGATGCGTTCTCGAACTGCCGCGCCGCCGCGCTGCCCGGTTCGGGCCTGATAATTCGAGCCCCGGGAGGAAGTGCGTTCTGCAGATCGCCCTCGCTGCCGACAAAGCGTACCCTCGCGTTCCGCAGCTCCGGCGCGACCGGCCCCAAGGGTCTGGTGAAGTTGATTCCCCAGCGAAGCCGCTCCTGATTGGATCGGCTGAAGTTGAGCGGCGTGCCATCGATCCGCAGCAATCGGCCGACAGCGTCACGCGTGAACCGCTCCGGAAAAGCCGCCTCGATTTCCGGCGTTGCAATCGGAAAGGATGCGATCGGATCGTCGATCCTCGTTTTTGATATAGTCCATGCTGAGCGTGAGGTCGGTCTTGGGCAAGGGCTTGGCATTCAGCCCGAGCTTGAGCACGTCGCGATTGTCCGAGCGAAGGCCGGTGTTGCCGCCGAAGGTTCGCGTGATGTCGATCACCTCGCGCCTGCTGAAGTCGAACGTTCGAACGTTAGGAGTCACGACGAGCGGGGCTCCCAGCTGCTCGACCGTGGGAGCGCCCTCTTCGTTCGTGCGCGATGCGATAAGATTGATTCCTGCGATGGGCGACCAATTGAGTCCGTAGCCCAATCTCCGCAATGTGCCGAAATCGGAAAGCTGGTCGAACCCAAGGTTCACGTTGGCGGAAAGATCGCCCAGCCAGGCGAGGCTCTTCCTGCTCCGGCTGGCGATCGGCAGGTCGACATTCGCCTGCGCTCCGACGCTGTCGCGGGACAGGTCTGCTTCCTGTTCCACCCCGCCGCGCAACGATCTGCTGCGGAAGTCGCGCGTTTCGCCGCCGGCCCGCAGGTTGGTGG
>JAIVIZ010000059.1 GCA_020200315.1 Sphingomonadales bacterium
CGCTGGAGCCAGTCCTTGACCCGGTCCATGGCCAGGATTCGGCCCGCCTCGACATCGCCCTCATATTGTTTCGACCAGCGCGCCACCTGCCGCTCCACGAAGCCCGACGCGCGGCCGTAATCGGCGAGCCCGACCGCTTCCGGATCGATCGAATCAAGCTGGGCGATGGCCGCATTCATCGCGTCGAAGTGCGCGGCGCGTGACGCAGGCTCCATTCCCGGAAAGCTCGCGTCCCAAACGATGCGCCCATCGACCATGCCCATGACGAAAAAGGGCGTGCCGATGACGCTCTCGTCGTCGCACAGCGCATGGACGTGTGGCACTGGAAAGCCGGTTGCACCCAGCGCCTGCATTACCTTGGCTTCGCGCTCGATCGCGTGGGCTCCCGGCAGCAGCTTGCCTGGCGGCTTGCGGCGCAGGACATAGGAGTGGGCGGCCGTCTCAAGCTTGTAGGTCGGATTGGACTGGCCCCCCGCGAATTGGCGGACGGTAAGCGGACCGCGAAAGCCCCGCACATTCGCCTCCATCCAACCGGCCAGCGCGCCTTCGTCGAAGCGCAGCCGCTCCGCGACCGCACGCGTTCCGCTGTTGGCTTGCTGTCGATCCATCGGGCCCGTCTCGACCAATCGTGCGGGGGAAACAAGTTCAGGGTGACGAGGGTTGGAGGAACATGGCCCGCCTCATCCATCTCTCCGACCTCCACTTCGGCGCCCACGATCCGGTCATCGTCGAGGCGGTCGAACGCCGGATCGACGAGGAGCGCCCGGACCTCGTCGTCATCAGCGGCGATTTCACCCAGCGAGCGCGCACCGAGCAGTTCAAGGAAGCGTGCCGCTTCCTCGAGCGGTTGAGCGCGGCGGGCCATGAAGTGCTCGCGGTGCCCGGCAACCACGACGTTCCACTCTACGATGTGCTGCGCCGCTTTCTGTCGCCGCTGACCCGCTACAAGCGCTATGTCAGCGATGTGCTGTGCCCGTTCATCGAAGTGCCGGGCGCATCCGTGCTCGGGATCAACACGGCGCGCTCGGCGACCTTCAAGGGCGGGCGGATCAACGAGGAGCAGATCGCCTTCATTCGCGACACGTTCGCGAAAACCACCCCCGACAATGTGCGCGTGCTCGTCACCCATCATCCGCTATTCGCGCAGCCGGTCGGCGAAGGGCTGGAACCGGCGAGCGCGGTCGAGAACGACGAACTGGCGCTGTCCGCCATCGCGGAGGCAGGCGTCGACCTGCTGCTGGCCGGGCACAACCATCGTGCGTGGACCATCGCCAGCGAACTCGCCAAGGGCGCGGGGCGGGCGCTGGTGATCCAGGCGGGCACCGCGACCTCGACCCGCGTGCGCGAGGAGGGCCAGAGTTTCAATCTGATCGTCTTGGGCAAGACCGAGGTCGAAGTGACTCTCGAACAGTGGGACGGCAGCCGCTTTGTGCGCGGTAGCGCACAGCGGTTTGCCCGTTCGGGCCAGCATTGGGAGCTTGCCGGAGGGGAGCCGGTGGCGGAGGCGGCGACGAACGGATAGGGGAGGGCATGACCGAAGCCTCCGAGCTAATCCCCCCAACGTTTGACCTCGCCGACTTCGTCCAGTGCGTCCTGGCCGAAGACCTTGGTTCGGGTGGCGACGTCACCAGCCGGGCGACGATTGCCGCCGACGCCCGCTTCGCTGCGGCCATGTCGTGCCGTGAACCGATCGTCATTGCCGGGCTCGACATCGCCATCGCCTTCTTCCGCGCGCTCGACGGAGAAGTGCGGATCGAGAAGCTCGCCGCCGACGGCGATCGCGTTGCAGCGGGGACCGTGCTGCTGCGGCTCGACGGCAATGCCCGCGCGATGCTCGCCGCCGAGCGTTCCGCGCTCAATACGCTGCAGCATCTCTCCGGCATCGCGACCCTCACGCGCCGTTATGTCGACGCGATCGGCGGCGGCGGGGCGATCCTGCTCGACACCCGCAAGACGATTCCCGGCCTTCGCCTGCTGGAAAAATATGCCGCGCGCATGGGCGGGGCGCACAATCACCGGATGCGGATGGACGATGGGCTGCTGATCAAGGACAACCATGTCGCGGTCGCCGGCGGCGTCCGCAACGCGGTACGGCTGGCGAAAGCGGCGGACACCGGCCTTGCCGTGCAGGTCGAGGTCGACCGCATCGAACAGATCGAGGAAGCGCTCGCCGCCGGCGCCGACCGCTTGCTGCTCGACAACATGAGCCCGGAGCAACTGCGCGAAGCGGTTGCGCTGGTCGCGGGCCGGGTGCCGCTCGAGGCATCGGGCGGGGTCAATCTCGACACCGTCGGGATGATTGCAGCGACCGGCGTCACCTATGTCTCGGTCGGGCGGATCACTCAGTCCGCAGCGGCGGTCGACATCGGCCTGGACTACGCGCTTTCCTGAAGGTGATTACAACGCCGGGTGAATGCCGAGTTCAGTCTGTCGACATGGACTCGGGTTCAAAACCATCCTCGACGACCGAAGATCGACAGCAATCGGGATCCCGGTCAGCCTGTTCGAGGAGTGAAAAAATGTTCAAGAAAGCCCTGCTCGCTTTGTCGGCCGCATCGATGGTCGCGATTCCGGCGACAGCGGATGCGCACCGCTACCGCGGCTATAGCAACGGCTATTACAGCAATGGCTACGACAACGGCTATTACAACAACGGCTACGGCTACAATGGCTACAACAACGGCTATTATGGCCAGAACGCCTATTATGGCCAGCGCGCCTACAACAACGGCTATTATGGCCGTTCGTACCGCGATCACCGCTGCAGCGGCACGACCGGCACGATCGTCGGCGGCGCCGGCGGTGCGCTGCTCGGTCGCTCGATCGGCCGCAGCCGGGATTATGACGGCTACCGCCGCGGCAGCGGCACGACCGGCACCATCCTCGGTGCGGCGATCGGTGCCCTGGTCGGACGCGAGGTCGGCAAGTCGACCTGCTAAAAAGGTAAACCTGCTAACTCATCAGGAACCGAACGGAGGGTCGGGCGTCACTCGCCCGGCCCTTTTTTTGCGCGCAAAATGCAACGAAATGCCTATATGACCGCTAGTTCGCTTCAGGAGATGCATGTGTTCAAGGGGCTGCAGCCCATCCTCTACGGCGGCCGCGAAGTGTGGCCGCTGGTCGAAGGCGGCAAGGGCGTCAGCGCCACCAACCATATGAGCTCGGGCGCCTGGGCCGCGGCCGGCGGGATCGGGACGGTCAGCGCGGTCAATGCGGACAGCTACGATCCCGAAAGAAGGCCTATGACATCGCGTCGGGTCGGGGCGCGATCAATATCAACGTGCTGTGGGAAATGGGCGGCGCTCAGCGCGTGCTCGAAGGCGTGCTCGAACGGACGAAAGGTCTTGTCAGCGGCGTCACCTGCGGCGCCGGCATGCCGTACAAGCTGAGCGAAATCGCGGCTTCGCACGGGGTCTCATACCTGCCGATCATCTCCTCCGCCCGCGCCTTCCGCGCGCTGTGGAAACGCGCTTACTCCAAGGCTGCCGAGTGGCTTTCGGCGGTGGTCTACGAGGACCCATGGCTCGCCGGCGGGCACAACGGGCTGAGCAACGCGGAGGACCCGCGCAAGCCGCAGGACCCCTATCCGCGCGTCGCCGAGCTGCGCGCGACAATGCGCGAGGGCGGCATCCCGGACGATGTCCCCATCGTCATGGCGGGCGGCGTGTGGCGGCTCGACGAATGGGACAATTGGATCGGCAACGACGAGCTCGGCATGATCGCCTTCCAGTTCGGCACGCGCCCGCTGCTGACCCAGGAAAGCCCGATCCCGCCCGATTGGAAAGCGCGGCTGATGACGCTGGAGGACGGCGACATCCTGCTCCACCGCTTCTCGCCGACCGGCTTCTATTCGAGCGCCGTGCGCAACCCCTTCCTGCGCTGGCTCGAAGCGCGCAGCGAGCGCCAGATCGCCTACACCAAGGAAGCGGTCGGCGATCACGCGTTCCAGCTCGACGTCGGCATCGGCACCAAGAAGAATTACTGGGTGACGAGGGGGGATTTGCAGCACGCGCGCGAATGGTACGGCGCGGGCTTCACCAATGCGATGAAGACGCCGGACGACACGCTGGTGTTCGTCACGCCCGAGGACGAGAAGATCATCCGCAAGGACCAGGCCGACTGTATGGGTTGCCTGTCGCAATGCGCCTTCTCGTCGTGGGCGGACAATGAGAAGAATACGACCGGGCGCCTGGCGGACCCGCGCAGCTTTTGCATTCAGAAGACGCTGCAGGACATCGCCCATGGCGGCCCGGTCGAGCATAATCTGATG
>JAIVIZ010000012.1 GCA_020200315.1 Sphingomonadales bacterium
TTCCAAGGCGGTCCAGAACATCGGTTCGAGGCTGATCGACGTCTGGTGTCCGGCGATCGTGACCGAGCGCTTGACCGGCGGATGATAGGCAGTTCCAGACACCTCAGTACATATGCTGGCCGCCGTTGATCGACAAAGTGGAGCCCGTAACGAACCCCGCATTTTCGTCCACCAGAAATACGACTCCGCGGGCAATCTCTTCCGCCTTGCCCAGCCGATTTACCGGTATCCGCGCGACGATCTTGGCGAGCACATCCTCCGGCACCGCGGCGACCATGTCGGTGTCGATGTAGCCCGGTGCGATGGCATTGACGGTGACGTTGTTGCGTGCGCCCTCCTGCGCCAGCGCCTTGGTGAAGCCGTGGATGCCCGACTTGGCGGCGGCATAGTTGACCTGGCCGTACTGGCCGGCCTGGCCGTTGATCGAGCCGATGTTGACGATGCGGCCATAGCCGCGGGCCTGCATGCCTTCGAAGACGGCCTTGGCCATGTTGAAGCAGCCGCCGAGGTTCGTGTCGATCACCTGCTGCCACTTGTCATGGTCCATCCGCTTCATCGTCGTGTCGCGTGTGATGCCGGCGTTGTTGACGAGGACGTCCACCGGGCCGAGGTCGTCTTCGACCTGCTTCACGCCGTCCATGCACGCCTGATGGTCGGCGACGTCCCATTTATAGGCGCGAATACCGGTGCGGTCGGTGAATTCACGGGCGCGGTCGTCGTTGCCGGCGTAGGTCGCGGCCACGGTCATGCCCTTGTCCTTCAAGGCGATGCTGATGGCTTCGCCGATCCCGCGCGTTCCGCCGGTGACGATTGCGACTCTGGCCATGTCTCTCTCCTGTTTTCAAAAAGGCTAGGCGGCGGGCCACCATCCGGCAAGCTCGCGCCGGGCGAGTGCTTCGAGGAGGTCCATGCCGGCATCACCGTCGTTGAGGCAATCGAGCAGAGCGAACGACGTTCCGCCGGCAGCCAGAAAAGTGTCGCGGCCGCAAAGCCCGAGTTCCTCGATCGTTTCGAGACAGTCGGCGGAGAAGCCCGGGGCGGCGATCGCAAGCCGCTTTACCGCGCGTCCGGGTAGCGCGGCGAGAGTGACATCGGTGGCCGGCTCAAGCCATTTGGCACGGCCGAAGCGCGACTGAAACGCGACTTCGACCGGTAACGAAAGGCGCTCGGCCACGAGCCTGGCGGTCTTTCGGCAGTGGCAATGGTAGGGATCGCCAAGCTGCAGCGTACGCTCCGGCATGCCGTGAAAGCTCAGCAGCAGCGCATCGGGCGTGAAATCGAGCGCCACAACTTGTCGTTCCAAATCGGTTACGAGCGCTTTTATGTAGAGCGGATCGTCGTAATAGGGCGGAAGCGTGCGCAGCGCGGGCTGCCAGCGGCGGGCTGCAAGTGCCGCGAACAGCGCGTCGTTGGCGCTCGCCGTGGTCGCGCCGCTGTACTGGGGGTAGAGGGGCGCCGCGAGTATTCGCGTGCAGCCCGCGGCGATGAGTTTGTCGAGCGCGCCGGCGATTCCTGGATTGCCGTAGCGCATCGCGTAGTCGACGAGCACGCCGCTACCGAGGCAGCGCTGCAACGCCTTTGCCTGGCGCGCGGTAATCGCAGCGAGCGGCGAACCTTCCTCCGTCCACACCTGCCGATAGGCGTGCGCGCTCTTTTTCGGGCGCGTGCGGAGGACCGCGCCGTGGAGGATCGGCCGCCAGATCCAGCGTGGAATCTCGATCACGCGCGGGTCGGTCAGGAATTGAGCGAGGTAGCGGCGGACGGCGGCGGGCTCCGGCGCATCGGGCGTGCCGAGGTTGATGAGGAGCAGGCCGATCTTTGGGGCGTGAACTGCCGGGTGGTCGATTGGGCGATCCATCAGGCAGATCTCAGATCGAACGGAAGGGTGCGCAGCCGCCGGCCCGGCCCGGCGGCCAAAGCATTGGCCAGTGAGGCGGCAAGCACGGTCGAGGCAAGGCCGGAGACGCCGCCGGGCGCATCGGTGGAGGGGATGAGCTCGACCTCGATCTTCGGCGTAGCGGCAAGGCGGTTGAGTCCGAGGCTGCGCAGCGGACGGGAGCGGGGCATGGCGGCGAGGATTTCGGGCGCGGGAATCGTCGCCTGCTGCAGTGCGGAGAGAAGGCCGCCCTCGATCTGCTGGCGAACGAGGTCCGGATTGACGACGCGCCCGCAATCGACCGCGGCGACGAGTCGGTCGACGACGATGCGCTGGTCCGGGCCGATGTGGGCCTGGGCGAGCAGGCCGATGTGGGAACCGAAGGCACTGGCGCAGGCGATGCCCATCGTGCTGCCCGACCCGCCGCCGTCCCACTGGCCGATGGCGCAGGCGGTCATGATCGCCTTGGCGAGGCGGACGTTGCCGCCGAGCATGCCGATGCGGAAGGCGAGCGGCTCGGCGCCGAGCGCGCGCGCGACCTCGTCGATGAAGCTTTCCGTGACGAAGCCGGCGAGCGACGGGAATCCGCCGCGCAGATAGCCGGTGCGGGTGAGCGGCGGCGCGTCGATCCGATCAATGCGGATGGCGGGGATGCCGTAGGGCGGGATTGCACCGCTGACGTCGCTGACCGGCGTCGACGTGCTCGCAAGGCGGGCGAGTGCGCCTTCGAGGCCGGGGCTGGTGACGATCCGCGCGTTCCACGCGGCGATGGTCCCTCCTCCCGGTGCCGGCAGGGCCGCGAGCCGCGCGACGAGCGGCGGGCGGAGGCGGTCATGGTTAGTGCCGGCCGAAGCGGGGATGGTGAGCTGCACAGGGCGGCCCACTCGCCTGGCAAGCGAGACCGCGATCGGGACGGCATCGGCCTCCAGCGCGCGGCCGGAATCGCTGCCGACCGCCATCGGGTATAAGACGACCTGTCCGAGCGGGAGCTTCGCTTCGGCGGCGGCTGCGGCGCGGGCGAATTCGCTCGCCTGGCTCGGGGCCCACACTTCGAGCCGGTCGCCGGTGAAGCGCGCGGTGGCGCACAGCGGCTCAAGCCCGAAATGCTGGCCCGGAGCAATGCTGTAATTGGCGACCAGAGGACGCGTGTTGGCGACCGCCGAGGCATAGTCACCGCGTTCGAAGGCCGTGGCGGCTTCGCCGGCATCGAGCGCGCGATTGAGCTGGGCGGCGATGGCCGGCGAGTCCGCGCCGCCGGGGCCGGTGAAGCGCGGGCTGGCAATGGCGAGCGCGCGCTCGGCAGCGGTCCAGGTGTCACCGATCGCCGCGAGCCAACGGTCGGTGACGACAAGGTCGCGCACGCCCGGCACGCGCCGTGCCGGTGCGTTCGCAAAGCCGGTCAGGCGCCCTCCGGGGGGCGCCATCCGCAGCGATGCGAAGACCATTCCGGGGAGGCGGATATCCGCCGCGAAGCGGAGCGAGCCATCGCTCTTCGGCGGCAGGTCTAGCCGCGGCAGCGGCTGGCCGGCGAGCTTGCCCGTTCCGGCTGCCCGTAGCGTCACGACCTCGGGAGCGCGCTTGCCTGCGGCATCCCCGGCGAGCGCGCCGAAGCCGAGCCGCTTGCTTTCGTGGATGACGTCGCCATCGGCCGTGTCGCATTCGGCTGCCGGTACATTCCATTTCTCTGCAGCAGCAGCGATCAGCATCACGCGCGCCATTGCGGCCGCCGTGCGCAGCGGCGCTTCGAAAGCGCGGATGCTGGTCGATCCCGCCGTGACGCGCAGCCGGGCGCGGGTTTCCCGCACCGTCCAGGGCTTGAGTCCGGGAATGTCGATCAATGGGTTGGCATAGAGCGGCGAGGAGGGCGCGGGCTCGACCGCCATCTGCTCCCACCGGGCGCCGAGCTCGTCGGCGACGATCTGGGCAAGGCCGGTCCAGATCCCCTGTCCCGTCTCCGCCTGCGGAACGGCAAGCGTGATGCGACCGCTCGACGCCACCTTCAGGAACGGGCCGAGCACGGCTTCCCTGTCGCGCGCCCGCAGGCCGCCGCCGACAACGCGCGGCCAGGCGGCGAGCGCGACCACGAGACCAACGCCGAGTCCTCCGCCAATGAACAAAGTGCGGCGATCGATGTCAGGCGAGCGGAACTTCACAGGACGGCTTCAATGGGCGAACTGGTTCCGCAGGGCAACGCGGTCGATCTTTCCGGTGCCGAGCCGCGGCAGGCTTTCCTCAGAGAAGACGATCCGCGCCGGCACCTTGAAGGCAGCGAGGCGAGGGGCCAAGAAAGCACGCAGTTCCGGCTCGTTCAGCCGCGCTCCGGGCTCCACATGGACGACGGCCACCGGCACTTCGCCGAGCCGCTCGTCGGGCGCACCGAACACCGAGGCTTCGTCGATCGCCGGGCAATCGTAGAGCGCCGCCTCGACTTCGGCGCAGGCGATATTCTCGCCACCGCGGATGATGATGTCCTTCTTGCGGTCGACGATGAACAAATAGCCGTCCTCGTCGAGGTAGCCGATGTCACCGGTGCGAAAGAACCGATCGGCGGTGAAGGCGGCAGCGGTGGCAGCGGGGTTGTTCCAGTAGCCGTCAATGTTCGCTGCCGAGCGAATGGCGATTTCACCCCGGCTGTTCGGCGGCAGCGCGCGATCGTCGTCGCCGAGGATCCCCACTTCGACGAACGGCTTCTGCGCGCGGCCGGTGGAGGCGGGCTTGTCGGCATAATTGCTCCAGAAGTTGGAGCAGCCGACGGCATTGGTTTCGGTGAGACCGTAGCCAAGCGCCGGTTGGGCATTGGGAAAATCGTGCTGGAGGCGCTTGACGTGGCTGATGGGACGGGGCGCGCCGCCGGCCGTGATATCCGTCAGGGACGAGAGGTCGTATTTGTCGCGATCCGGATGGTTCATGAGTTCGAGGCTCATCGTCGGAACGCCGACGAAATAGGTGATCTTCTCGGCCTCGATCAATCGCATCGCCTCGACCACGTCCCACTTGGGCATGATCACCATGCCGCGACCGATGACGAAGCTGTTGAGCATCAGCGGCACTTCGCCCGTGACATGGAAGAACGGTACGCTGACGAGCGTGCGCGGCGGGTTGGAGGGGAGGCGGTTCTCCTTGGTCAGCACATTGAGCAGCGTGATCAGGCCGGTCGCGTAGGAATAGACGCCGGTGGTGACAGCGCGGTGGGTGGAGAAGGCCCCTTTCGCTTCGCCGGTCGAGCCGGAGGTGAAGAGGATCGTGGCGCCGTCCTCGGGCCCGATCTGCGGCAGTGGAGCGGTCGCGGCGCGATCGAGCAGTGGCGCCAATGCGCGATCGAGATGCGCGTCGACAGGGAGGGTGATGACGTTCCACTCGCCCGCAGCAGCAGCGATGCGAGCCGCGCGCGGACCATCGGCGAGGATCAGGGCGGGCTCGGTCAGGCGGAGCGCATGGTCGAGCTCGCCCGGCTGCCACCAGCCGTTGACCAGCGTGGCGATAGCTCCCGCCTTGAGCGCCGCCATGTAGGTGACGATCCAGACCGGGCAATTGCGCATGGCGATAGCCACGCGGTCGCCCTTGCCAATGCCGCGTGCCGCAAGCGCGCCGGCAACCCGGTCGGCCGATGCGTTCAGGTCGGCATAGGTCAGCCGCTCATCACCCGCGACCACCGCTTCGACGGCGCCGTTCAGCGCGCAGAAGGCGTCGAAGAAGGCGGGCAGCGTCGCCGGGAAATTGGCGGCGATCGCCCGCCCCTCACCATCACGATCGAGCACGATCCGTCCGCCCGGACCCAACACTTCGGCCAGGGACTCGTCGAACGTCCGGTCGAGCGCGGAAGGCATTCATCTCTCTCCTTTGCCTTTCAAGGCGGTCACCTTATGAGGCGGCAACGCCGGAGGGGGAAGCCCATGTATGTCGCCGCAAGCCAGGCAATTTCGTGGACCGACCTGCACTTGTCGCCGGTCGCGCTCGACCTCGGCGTGTTTCAGCTGCGCTGGTACAGCCTGGCCTATCTCGCCGGTATCTTCTCGGGATATTTCTATCTGCTGAAGCTGATCGCGCAGCCGGGCGCGCCGATGGCGCGGCGACACGCCGACGATTTGGTGTTCTATGCCTCGCTCGGCATCATCCTCGGCGGCCGGATCGGCTATGTGCTGTTCTACAACATTGGCTATTATCTCGCCAACCCGCTCGACATATTGAAGCTGTGGGACGGTGGCATGAGTTTCCACGGCGGGGTGATCGGGACCAGCCTCGGCATCCTGTACCTGGCGCGCAAGAACGGGCTCAACTGGCTGCGGCTGCACGACTATGTCGCCTGCTGCGTACCGTTCGGCCTGTTCTTCGGGCGGCTGGCGAACTTCGTCAACCATGAGCTGTGGGGCGCACCGACCAATGTTACCTGGGCGATCCGCTTCCCGGAGACGATCGCCGGCATGACGGTGCTCGGGCCGCCGCGGCATCCAAGCCAGCTGTATGAAGCCGCGCTCGAAGGGCTGCTGCTGTTCGCGATTCTCTGGGCGATGTTCTGGAAGAGTCCGGCCCGATATCAGCCCGGCAAGCTCGTCGGTGCGTTCATCCTGTTCTACGGCCTTTTCCGATTCGGGCTCGAGTTCATCCGCGAGCCCGACGCGCAGCTAAGCCGCTTCGCCGAAGTCACCGGCCTGCACATGGGGCAGTGGTTATCGCTGCCGATGATCGTCGGCGGTGTCTACCTGATGATGACCGCCGAGAAGCGACGGGTGCGGGTCGAGCCGACGGTGGGAACGGCGAGCGTCGCCTAGCCCGGTGAACCGGCTGGCCGAACGGTTGCGCGCGCGGATCGCCGCCGAAGGTCCGATCGGCGTCGACGACTATATGGCCGCCGCCAACGCGCATTATTACGCGACGCGCGATCCGCTCGGCGCCGCCGGCGACTTCATCACCGCGCCGGAAATCAGCCAGATGTTCGGCGAGATGATCGGGGGGGCGCTCGCCGACTGCTGGCTACGGGCCGGCGCGCCAGCCGATGCGGTGTTTGCGGAGCTTGGCCCTGGTCGCGGGACGCTGGTGGCCGACGCGCTGCGGGTGATGCGTGGCGGCGGGTTCGGCGGAGAGGTTCACCTCATCGAGACCAGCTCCACCCTGCGAGCGGCGCAGGCGGCGCTTGTGGGCGATGCAACGTGGCACGACAGCATATCGGCCTTGCCCGAACGGCCGCTGCTGCTGGTCGCGAACGAGTTCCTCGATGCGCTACCCGTGAAGCAGTTCGTCGGCGACGTGGAGCGCAAAGTGACGGTGAATGACGGAGCTTTTGCCTTTTCCGCCGAGGGTGAGATCCAGGAGAAATCGCCGGCGCGAGAGGCGGCGGTGAGCGACTTGGCGCGCCAGCTCGCCGCGAACGGCGGCGCGGCGCTGATCATCGACTATGGCTATCGTGCGAGCGGGCCGGGGGACACGTTGCAGGCGGTTCAACGCCACGGCTTTGCCGACGTGCTTGCCGATCCGGGAGAGCAGGACGTAACCGTGCACGTCGACTTCGCGGCGGTGACGCGGGCTGCGCGCGACGGCGGTGCGGCTGTATCCCCGCTCGTCAGTCAGGGAACGTGGCTGGAGCGGCTCGGCATTTCGGCGCGAGCAATGGCGCTCGCAGCGCGATCCCCAGCCCGCACGGAAGACATCGCCGCGGCCCGGCGGCGGCTGTGCGACGGCGGGGAGATGGGCGAATTGTTCAAGGTGATCGCGATCCATTCGCCGGCATGGCCGGAGCCGGCGGGGTTCCGCACGTGAGCGCGGTCACCTATCGCGACGCGGCGCCACCGGACGCCGATGCAGTCGCGGACCTATTCGTGCGCTCGTTTGTCGATACGTTCGGGCACCTTTATCCGCCGCATGATCTGGCCGACTTCCTCGCGACGATAACGGCGGACCGCTTCCGTCAGGACATCGCCGACCCGCGCTTCACTTTTCACCTCGCCCTCGCAGACAAGCAGCTCGCCGGCTATGTGAAGATCGGCCCGCCCGAGCTTCCGGTCGAGACGCCGCCCGATACGATCGAGCTCTGCCAGCTCTATTTGCTGAAGGAATGGCACGGGACTGGCATTGCCGCCGCACTGATGGAGTGGGCGATGGCGGAAGCGAGCGCCAAGGGCGCGCGCTACATCCAGCTTAGCGTCTATGTCGACAATCACCGCGCCCGGCGCTTCTACGAGCGTTACGGCTTCGCGCCTGTCGGACGCTACGATTTCATGGTCGGCAGTCACGCGGACGAGGACATCGTCTTGCGCCACCTCGTGCTGCAGGCCGATCGATGAGCGAGGTCGAGGTCATCCGCGCGCCGTCACTGGCGGGCGCCCCCCACGGCTTTCTGGGTCGTCGCGGGGGCGTGTCGCAGGGAGCGATCGCCGGCCTCAACGTCGGCTGGGGCAGCGATGACGATCCTCACGCCGTCGCCGAGAATGTGCGGCGCGCGTGCGCGGCGGTGCTTCCGGGGGCGGCGCTGGCGCGGGCCTATCAGATCCATTCGGCAACCGCTGTGGTGGCTGAGGCATGTCCGATGGAGGCGCGGCCGAAAGCCGACGCGCTGGTCACCGACCGGCCCGGCCTGCTGCTCGGCATCGTCACGGCGGATTGCGCGCCGGTGCTGCTGGCGGACGAGGCCGCCGGCGTTGTCGGCGCGGCGCACGCGGGATGGCGTGGAGCGATCGACGGAGTGACCGACGCAACGATCACCGCGATGCAAGCTCTTGGCGCCCGTCGCGAGCGGATCGCAGCCGCGGTCGGCCCGTGCATCGGCCAGGCGAATTACGAGGTTGACGAGACATTCCGCGCGCGCTTCCTTGCGGCCGACGCCGACAACGACCGTTTCTTCGTCGAAGGCTTGGCGGGACGACCGCATTTCGATCTGGAAGCTTATGTCGTTGCTCGGCTCGCGGCTGCGGGGGTGCAGCGGATCGAGGCTTCAGGGCTCGACACCTATGCCGATCCGGCGCGCTTCTTCAGCTATCGGTGTGCGACCCATCGGGACGAGGCGGATTACGGGCGGCAGTTCGCGCTGATCGGACTGCGCCCCTAGCGCGTCCAGTGGCGCAGGACTAAGCGGACCGCGACAGGAGAGACCAGTGAGCAACGAGACCAGCAGCCGCCGTCCCAAGGCGCCGAGGACGAGCATCGGCAACCATCAGCTAAGCCCGGCGACGCTGATGATGGGCCACGGTTTCGACCCGGCGCTGTCCGAAGGATCGCTGAAGCCGCCGATCTTCCTCACCTCCACCTTCGTGTTCGAGAAAGCGGCGGACGGGAAGAAGTTCTTCGAAGGCATTACCGGCAGGCGGCCTGGCGGCGGTGACGGGCTGGTCTATTCGCGCTTCAACGGACCGAACCAGGAGATTCTCGAGGATCGGCTGCGGCTGTGGGAGGACGGCGAGGCGGCGTTGAGCTTCTCGAGCGGGATGTCGGCCATCGCGACGCTGCTGTTCACCTTCGTCAGGCCGGGCGACGTGATTGTCCACTCCGGGCCGCTCTATGCCGCGACCGAGACGTTCATCGCCAAAATCCTGAGCCAATTCGGCGTCACCTATGTCGATTTTCCAGCGGGCGCGACGCGCGAGGAGATCGATACGGCGCTGACCAAGGCGAAGGGGCAGACCACGAACGGTGGACGCGTCGCTCTGATCTACCTCGAAAGCCCCGCCAATCCGACCAATGCCCTGGTCGACGTCGAGGCGGTCGCGGCCTCGCGAGCGGCGGCGTTCAGCGGGGGCGACGCGCCGCCGATCGCGATCGACAATACGTTCCTTGGGCCCTTGTGGGCCCGACCGATCGAGCAGGGCGCCGACATTTCGGTCTACAGCCTGACCAAATATGCCGGCGGGCATAGCGACCTCGTCGCCGGCGGGCTAGTCGGCGACAAGGCACTGCTGGACCGGGTGCGGACGATGCGCAACACGATCGGCACGATTTGCGATCCCAACACCGCGTGGATGCTGCTCAGAAGCCTTGAAACGCTGGAGCTCCGGATGAGCCGAGCGGGCGAGAACGCAGTGAAAGTGTGCGACTTCCTGAAGGATCATCCGAAGGTCGAGAAGGTCGGCTATCTCGGCTTCCTTGATCCAGGGTCGCGCCAAGCCGACATTTTCAGCCGGCATTGCTCCGGCGCGGGGTCGACCTTTTCGCTATACCTCAAGGGCGGTGAAAAGGAGGCGTTCGCTTTTCTCGACGCGCTCCAGATCGCGCATTTGGCAGTCAGCCTCGGCGGTACGGAAACGCTGGCCAGCGCACCGGCCGCGATGACCCATTTGTCGGTGCCCGACGAGCGCAAGGCGGCATTGGGGATCAGCGACAATCTGGTGCGCATATCGATCGGGGTGGAAGATGCCGACGACCTCATCGCCGACTTCGCCAATGCGCTGAACGCGGTCTAGCGGGACCAGTCCTCGATCGGCCAGCCCCGTTCCCGCGCCAGCCGCTTGAGACTGCCGTTCGGGTTCACTGCAACCGGTTCATCGGACCATTCGAATACCGGAGCGTCGGTGCCGTGATCGGAGTAGAAGCGGATGTGAACCGCTGCCCGGTCGATCTCCTGTTCAGCGAGCCACTCGTCGATCATCCGCTTCTTCGCCGGACCGTAGCAATTGTCGCCGTCGATCCGCGCGACGAGGCGGCCGTCCGAGCCGCGCACCGAGCGAGTGGCGATCACATCGTCGAACCCGAGCCGCTCGGCGATGGCGTCGACATAAAGAGCGTAGCTCGCCGTGGCGATGACCAGCCGGCGCCCCTCCGCCCGGTCGCGCGCGATCGCGCGCGATGCGCCGGGCTGAATGTTGGTCCGCACCATCTTCTCGGCGAACCCCTCAACCAGCGGCTTCAACTGCTCGTCGCTGAGCGCATAGCCGAGCAGCAGATGCTGATTGATCTCCTTCAACCGGGCGCGGTCGATCGCGCTGGCGCCAAACGCAGCCATGGCGCCGAGTGCGGCCGGTGCAAGCGCAAACCGCCATTGCTGCCGCCGGGCCGCGCAATAGAGCAGGAACGGCGTGTAGGTGGCGGCGCGCGTGATCGTCCGATCCATGTCGTAAATGGCAAGATCGGTCATGCGCGGTCCCGAAGCAGGGTTTCAACGAGGGCGAGGTCGGCGGGCTTGTCAACGTCGACGGCGGCGAGCGGGTCCGTCATTTCGACCGCCATCAGAGTGAGGCCGAGCTTACGGCCGATTGCGCTCAGCGACTGCTCCAGCGTGCGCAGGCGGAGACCGGCTCCGAGCAGCAATGTCGGGCCGAACGCGGCGAGCATCCGCCAGCCCGTCTTGCGGTCCTGCTCGACGCTCCGCCACAGGGCGACCGCGCTGGCTGCCCGAGGCGAGGCGAAGGCGAACAGGTTCGCGCCCGAATAGGCGCCCCCGCGAAAGCCGATCCAGGTGCGCTTCGTCTGCGGCAGCCGCGCCATCAGCGTGCGCCGCTCGACGATGCCGATGGCGAGGTCGGCGCCGGCCGCCTTCGCGCAGAACTCCTCGATCATCGCCGGGTCGAGCAGAGCGTGGTCGGCGGTCGTGATCAGCAGCGGGTAGCGGGTCGCCTTGTCGGCCAGAATTGCCTCGATTGTCGCCGCAATCGTCGCGCCCGACTGTTCAATAGCGAGCCGCGGATTGGTGGGCAAAACGTCGCGGAACGCTTCAGGCGCCTGTGTCAGCACGCGCACTTGCCTGATGTTCGGCGATGCGAGCAGCGCGCGCAACGGACGGACAACCATCGGCTCGTCAGCTATCGGAATGAGCGGCTTCAGCGCCACGCCGTTGGCTTCGGCGAAGGGATCGTCGCCCGGACGCGAGCCGGCGAGCAGCAGCGCGGTCCAGCGGTATGGCTCGGGCGGAGGATCGCTGGACACGGGTCAGCCCCTATACGGAGCCGGTGGTGCTCGAAAAGAGCCAAGCACACCACCCTTGCCGCCATCTTCAATTTCGCGCACTCTCCGCGGCGCATGGCCGAGCCCGCCCGTTCTCCTTCTTATGACGACAGGGCGTTCCGATGCACCGGCGCGCTGACCATCGCGCGCGCCGGATCGACCCAGCGCGAACTCGATGCGATGCCCGACGGAATGACCATCGACCTGTCGGGTGTTGAGCGCATCGACACCGTGGGCGCATGGCTGATCTATCGCGCGGATCACGGTGCGCGAGCTGGGCGTGCTGATGACCGCGATCATGGTCGCCGGCCGGTCGGGGTCGGCGTTCGCGGCGCAGCTCGGCACGATGAAGATTACCGAGGAAATCGACGCGATGCGCACCATCGGCGTGTCGCCGGTCGAAGCGCTGGTGGTGCCGCGGATGCTGTCGGCGGTGTTGATGATGCCGCTGCTCGGCTTCTTCTCGATGCTGCTGGCGATCATCGGCGGCGGAATTTTCTGCTGGCTGAGCCTCAAAATTCCGCCGGTCACCTATGCCCAGCGGATTGCGGAAGTGGTGCCGCTCCACGACCTCTACATCGGCCTGATCAAGGCGCCGGTGTTCGGCTTCATCATCGCCCTGACCGGCTGCTTCCAGGGCATGCTCGTCGCCGGCAATTCGGAAGACGTCGGGCGACGCACGACCAACGCCGTCGTCCAGTCGATCTTCCTCGTCATCGTCCTCGACGCCGTCTTCGCGGTGTTCTTCAGCTCGATCGGCTGGACATGAAGCCGGAGAACGTCATCGAGGTGCGCCACCTCAAAAACGCGTTCGGGGATCAGGTCATCCATGACGACCTCAGTTTCGAGGTTCGCCGCGGCGAGATTTTCGGAGTCGTCGGCGGATCCGGCACCGGCAAGTCGGTGCTGATGCGCTCGATCATCGGCCTGCAGCGACCGCTGTCGGGTGAGATCGAAGTGCTCGGCGAGAACATGATCGACCGCAGCGAGGACGAGGCGAAAAACATCCGCCGCCGTTGGGGTATCCTGTTCCAGAATGGCGCGCTCTTCTCGACGCTGACCGTCGCCGAGAATGTCGAGGTGCCGATCCGCGAGTATTTCCCGTTCATCCAGCCGCCGCTGCTCGATGAGATCGCCGGCTACAAGATCACGATGAGCGGGCTCGACGAGAGCGCCGGTCCGAAATATCCGGCCGAGCTGTCGGGCGGCATGCGCAAGCGGGCGGGCCTCGCGCGGGCCCTCGCGCTCGATCCCGAGCTGCTGTTCCTCGACGAGCCGACCGCCGGGCTCGACCCGATCGGCGCCGCGGCGTTCGACGAGTTGATCGCCGCCTTGCAGAAGCAGCTCAACCTCACCGTCTTTCTGATCACCCACGATCTCGACACGCTCTACGCGATCTGCGACCGGGTGGCAGTACTTGCCGATCACAAGGTGATCGCGGTCGGAACGATTCCGGAACTATTGGCTTTGGACCATCCGTGGATTCAAGAGTATTTCAACGGGCCGCGGGGCCGGGCCGCGGCAGGGCACGGGGGCGCGCAAGCCGTGCTGCAGGGCATGGCGCGGGATCATGGGGGACAGGCCGTTGAGCGGACGTCGTAGGCACTGATGGAAACGCGATCGAACCACCTGCTGGTCGGGACCATTGTGCTGGTGCTGCTTGCCGGCGCGCTGCTGTTCACCGTCTGGTTGGCCGGCCTGTCGACCAAGAAGAGCAACTGCTTCGACATCTATTTCGCACAGGGCGTCGGCGGTGTCAGCAAGGGCACCAGCGTCAACTATTCCGGCGTTCCCGTCGGCGAGGTCGAAAAGATCGCCCTGCTGCCCAACCGGCCTGAGTTCGTGTGGGTGCGGATCAAGGTGGATAGCGAGGCACCGATTCTTCAGGGCACGACGGCGCAAATCAAGGGCGTTGGGTTCACCGGCGCGAGCGAAGTGTCGCTGGATGGCGCGGTCAAGGGCGGCAAGCCGATCGATCAGCAGGGGCCGCAAGGTTGTCCGGTAATCCCCTCGGCAACCGGCGGATTGGGCGCGCTGCTCAATTCGGCGCCGGAGCTGCTCGACCGCATTCAGCGCCTGACCGAGCGGCTGACCGAATTGCTGAGCGACAAGAACCAGAATTCGATCGCCGACATCCTCGAGAATATGGACAAGACCAGCAAGGTGCTGGCGGCCAAGGCGCCGGATCTCGCGAACGCAATCGGCGACGCGCGGATCGCGGCGCGCGATGCCGGACTGGCGGCGCAGCGCGTCGGCATTCTCGCGGACAGCACCAATCGGCTGGTTAACGAGCAGGGCAAACCTGCGGCGGAAGATTTGCGCAAGGCGATCGGATCGGTGCAGCGCGCGGCGGACAATCTCGACGCGGTGGTCGCCGACGCGCGTCCGGGCCTCAACAATTTCACCAAGTCAACGCTGCCGGAGGCAAACCGGCTGGTGCATGACCTCCGCGATCTATCGAACTCGCTCCAGGGCTTTTCCGAGCGCCTGAACGAACATGGCATCGGCGGAGCGCTCGGACCGCCCAAGCTGCCCGACTACAAGCCTGGAAAGCGACCCTGATGCGCGCACACCGACTGCTTCTCCCCTTCTCCTTCGCGTTGGCGCGTGAGCTCGACCGGTTCGGGTATGACACAGCAGAAGGCGCTGTCGTGGTGCGCTATGATGCGGCGCTCGCGGCCACCGCCGGCAACCGCGTCGAGACCCGTCGGTTCGAGGCGCGCGAGCCTTCGGCGGGCGATGCGGCGAGCGTCGGGCCGGCGCTCAACCGCGCCGCCAATCGAGTCGCTGCCGAAGTTGCGGCTTGGGTCGGCCGCCACGGCTGATCGGAGAGGAACGCCCTAACGGTTTTTCGGCGGAACGGTCGGGACGGGCTGAACCTGCCTGGTCGGACGCGCGGCCGATGACACCGGGCTGGCGGTATCGGTCTTGGTCGCGGCGCTGGTCGCAAGCGCGGCCTCGGGCGCGGTCGATTTGGGCTTGGGCCGCGGCCGGTCGAGCAGGGCGGCAATCACCACCCCATCACGCTTGTAGACGTCGTCATAGTTGACGATCGTCCCATCGAGCGTCGCCGCGGCGGTGAAATAAACGATGTAAGCCGGCAGCGGCTTCACGAAATTGGCCGGTGTCGTCTTCTTGGAAGCGAGCATCTCGCTGACCTTGGCGTCGTCCCACGCCCCACCGTCTTCGGCGAGCAGCAACCGCGCCAGATCGCCGATGTGGTCGGTCCGAATGCAGCCGTGGCTGAACGCGCGCACCTGGCTGTTGAAGCGGCTCTTCGCGTTCGTGTCGTGAAGATAGATGGCGTAGGGATTGGGCATCACGAACTTCATCTGCCCGAGCGCATTCGATGGTCCCGGCGGCTGGCGCCAGCGCTGGACCTGACCCGTTTTCGGGTCCTTGACCGGAACGAATCCGCCCTTGCCCGCGACCTCATGGCTAATGCTGGTCGGCACTTCCCACCAAGGGTTGAGAATAACGCCGGTCGCCATCGCCGAAAGCTGTGGAGTCGGCGTCTTGATGGCGCCAGCCACGGCCTTGTGGCGCGACAAGGCGACACCGTTCTCAACCAAAGTCGCGGTGTAGGCCGGTACGTTGGCGATAATGTAGCGCGTGCCCAGATCACGCGGCAACCAGCGCCACCGGTCCATGTTGAGCCGGATGACGTTGGCCACAGCAGCATTGCGCGGCTCCGCAAGAGCGATGCGCAGGGCCCCATATTGCGGATGGGTCGGCAACAGCCCGCGCAGTGCATCCTCGACGCGGTGCTGGGCGAGCGCGCCTTCGAGCAGTGCCCGCTGCCGCTCGCTGTCGAGATCCTTGTCGACGACATGCCAGTCGATCCGGTCCTCGCCACGAACGTGGCCGAGCGCGAGATCAGAGGAGAGCTTGTTGAAGCTGTCGGTCGCGGTGGAGGCGAGGAGATTGGCATCGCCCGACTGAATCGCGGCGGCGAGCGGACCGGGAGCGTAGTCCGCAGGCGCGAGTCCGTCGATGCCGATGCTTTGGATCACCGACAACAGTTCCTGCGCGTCGGCCACCGACCACAGGGGCGGCGGCAAGACGACGGGGGGAGCAGGCGGCGGGGGCGGCGTCACCAGTGGCGCAGATGGCATCTGCTGAGCGCCGGGCGTCGGCAGCGGAGCGATCGGATCGGCCGGCCGCTGCGCCAGCGCGATACTTCCGCCGGTGAGCGCGAGGGCGGCCACCATCATCCGCGACGTTGAACGAATCCGCATCATAACCCCTTCATTTCCTTGCGCAACCCACGGCCGGCGAGCCCGATAAACGAAGCGAGCCTTACACAGGATGAATACTTGGTGCCAGTGTCGACCGAGCAACAGTCGCAACAGGATTCCAGTCAGCGCGCTGCCAACCAATCCTTAAGGCCCGTCCGATATGGAGGAGGCACGGAGGTAGGGCGGTCATGGAGTTCGGTCTCAGCGGCGGGATGATCCCGCGCAAGGTCAAGCGGCTGTTCGACGAGCGGCGCGAACCGCGGCTGGAGCCGCAACAGGGCACTGCCGTGCTCGGCTGGCGCCGGCGCGAGGCGCACGTCGCGCTGTGCAACGTGTCGTCGTTCGGCGCAATGATCCAGTTCGACGAAATTCCGCATATCGGGGAACGCGTTACGCTCCAGTTGATTGACCATGGTGCGATCGCGGGCCAAGTGCGCTGGGTGCGCGACGGTCATGTCGGCATCAATTTCGCGGCGCCGTTGAAGTAACGGCGATGGAGATGAGTTTCTCGATGATCAAAGCCCGGATCGCCGAGGCGACCGAAATTGAAGACCGCCGGCGCGTGCCCCGCGTCGCGATCGATCTGGAGGCGCGGGTCCGGCCGCTGGGCGAAGAAGGTTCCGAAGCCAAAATCCTCAACATTTCCGAGACCGGCTTCATGGCGGAGACGAGCGACTCCTTTGAGGTCGGTTCGCGCGTATGGCTGATCCTGCCGGGCCGCGAGCGCGCAAACGCGGTCGTCAAGTGGATCGCGGGCACCAAGATCGGAGCTGAGTTCACTGCTCCGATCCAGCTTGCGGGACTTGAGGCCTAGGGCTGCTTTCCGCCGAGAGCGTCAAGCACGCGCGGCAAGATTCCCGTAACGATCCGCTTCACGCCGGCAAAGGTCGGGTGCATCCCGTCCGCCTGCTGCATTTCCGCCCGGCCAACCACCCCGTCCATGAAGAAGGGATAGAGGCTAGCGCCGTGCGCCCTCGCGAGTTCGGAGAAGATCGCATCGAACCGGGCGCGATAGGCCGGGCCCAGGTTGGGAGCGGCGCGCATTCCGGCGACAAGCACGCGCAGGTGGCGGCGACTCAATTCCGCAAGCATCGCATTAAGGTTGGCGCGGGTGATCGCCGGGTCGATTCCGCGCAGCATGTCGTTGGCGCCGAACTCGATGATCACGAGGTCCGGCTTGCGCGGCAGGCCGTCGAGGGTCCAGCCTAGGCGCGCACGGCCGCCGCTCGTCGTGTCGCCGGTGACGCCGCCATCCGCGACCGTTGCCGCGATCCCGTGTCGGCGAAGCGCGGCCTGAAGTTGGGGCGCGAAACCGAGACCGCGGTCGAGATTATAGCCCGCCGTCAGGCTGTCCCCGAAGGCGAGGATCAGCGGCCGCGGGGCTGACTTCATCGGAACCGCAGCGACGGCGGAGAGGAGCAGGACGGCAAGCAGCATACGCACCGCAGCGCCCTAGCCATTGCTGCCTGCGCCCGCCATCCCCACTTGCACGCGCGATGACCGACAGACTGATCGACCTCGCCGACGTCCGCCTGACTCTCGGCAAGGGCGAAGCGCGCACGGAGATCCTGCGCGGCGTGTCGCTGACGCTAGCGGCGGGCGAGACTCTGGCGCTGTTCGGACCGTCGGGGTCAGGCAAGAGCTCGCTGATGGCGGTCGTCGCCGGGCTTGAACGGGCGACCAGCGGTTCGGTGTGGCTGCTCGGCCAGGATGCGAGCGCGTTGGGCGAGGATGCGCTGGCACGGATGCGCGGGCGCGACATCGGCATCGTGCTCCAGTCGTTCCAGTTGCTGCCGACAATGACCGCGCTGGAGAATGTCGCGGTGCCGCTGGAACTGGCGCGCGTGCCGGACGTACGGCATCGCGCCGAAAGCGAACTGGCGACGGTCGGACTCAGTCATCGCCTTCATCACTATCCGGCGCAGCTGTCGGGTGGCGAGCAGCAGCGGGTGGCGATCGCCCGCGCGACCGCGCCCCGCCCGCGACTGCTGCTCGCCGACGAACCGACCGGGAATTTGGACACCGTCAACGGCAGCGCGATCATCGACCTGCTGTTCGAGCGCGCCGGGACGGCCGGGCTCCTCGTCATCACCCATGACGCCGCCGTGGCGGCGCGGGCCGGGAGGCGCATCGAAATGGCCGACGGGCGGACGCTGTGAGCGAGGCGTTGCGGCTCGCCCGGCGCGATCTCGGCGGCGGGCTGGGCGGCTTAGGCCTACTGTGGCTGTGTCTCGCCATCGCGGTGGCGGCGATTGCCTCCGTTACCAGCCTCGCCTCGTCGATCGACAGCGCCATCGCCGCAAACGGGCGTACTCTGATCGGCGGCGACCTCGTCGTGCGCTCGGCTCGGCGCGAGGCCAGTGCGGGCGAACTCGCCGCACTTCGCAAGATCGGGCTTGTATCGAAGAGCGTCACCCTGCGGGCGATGGTGACCGGCCCGCGCCAGGGCACGGCGCTAGCCGAACTCAGCAGCATCGATGCGAATTGGCCACTGGCCGGCGCGCTCGATCTTGCGCCGTTCGGAACGCGACCGCACGGGCGCGAGGCCGCGATCGGCCGGGAGCTGGCGGAGCGGCTGGGTATCACGCGCGGCAGCAGGGTGCGGATCGGCTATGCCGACCTCACGGTCTCCGGGATCATCGACAAGATGCCGTCGATGTCCAGCTTCGCCTTCGCGCCGCCGGTGCTGGTCGACGAAGCAGGTCTTGGCGCCACCGGGCTGGTGCAGCCGGGAAGCCTGACCTCCACCAGCTATCGGCTTATCCTGCCCTCTCGCGTTGACCCTACGACTGCGGGCAAGGCCTTCCAGGCGCGCTTTCCAGACGGCGGCTGGTCAATCGCCGATCGCAAGGACGCCGGCAGCGGAACCCGCCGATTCGTCGACCGCGTCGGCGAATTGCTGTTGCTGGTCGCGCTGGCGGCGCTGGTCATTGGCGGGCTCGGCATCGCGAGCGCTTCGGCTGCGTTCGGCGCATCCCGCCGAACAACTGTCGCGACGCTGAAGCTGCTCGGCGCGGGACGCGCGACGCTCACCGCGATGCTGGCCTGGGAGGTCGCCTTGATCGCCGTATTGGCCATCATCGTCGGACTGGCGATAGGAGGACTTACCCCGTTGCTGGCCAGCCAACTGCCCAATCTGCCGATCGCACCCGACCCGGCGCCGCAGTGGCGTGCCTTGGCGGAGGCGGCGGCGTTCGGGGTGCTGGTGACGATCGGGGCCACCTGGGGACCGCTGGCGGGAGCGGTCGCGACCCGCCCGGCGGCGCTGCTCCGCGATGAAGCCGGCGAGGAACAGGGCAGACTTCGCTTCATCGTGCCGATGATGGCATGGCTCGCAGCCGGTGCCGTTGCAATTGCGGGCGCGACCGATCCGAAGATCGCGGCAGTGGGGATCGGCGCGATTGTGGTGCTCGCATTGCTGTTCGCCGGGATCGGCCAGCTCATCCGACGATCGGCGCGGGCGCTGCGCCACTGGGGTGGCCCCGTGACCCGGCTCGGCATCGCTGCGCTAGACCGGCCCGGCGCGGCAACGGTGCGCCTGTCGGTCGCGCTCGGCCTCGGCCTGACACTGCTCGTCGTCCTCGCCGCCGTCACGCAGAGTCTGCTCAGGGAAATCGACGAGGATGTGTCGGCGCGTGCTCCGGCCCTGTTCCTGTTGGACATTCCAGCGGCGGAAGAGGCGAATTTCCGCGCCATTGCGGGACGGGAGGCGCCGGGTGCCGAGCTCCGCGTCGTCCCGTCCCTGCGCGGTCCGATCACAGCCCTCAACGGCGTACCCGTCGCCGAGATGAAGTCGATCCCCGAAGGCGCGTGGATCCTGCGCGGGGACCGCGGTCTGACCTTCCTGCGCGAGCTGCCGCCGGGCAATCGGATCACTGCGGGCCGTTGGTGGCCCGCCGACTATCGCGGGCCGCCGCTGGTCAGCCTGGATGCCGATGCGGCCAAGGCGCTAAAGCTTAAGATTGGTGACGCGATCACCGTTGCCGTGCTCGGCCGCCCGATCGAGGCGCGGATCGCCTCGCTACGGGAAATCGACTGGCGCTCGATGGGCTTCAACTTCGCCATCATCTTCGCTCCGGGCGTACTTGAGAGGGCGCCGTTCACGCTGATGGCGACGGTATCGCCGGCGGCGGGAGAGCGGACCGGCCGGCTGGAACAGGCGCTGACGAAGCAATTGCCGATGGTCAGCGCCATCCGCGTGGCCGAGGTGGTGGCGCAGGTACGCGGGTTGCTGGTCGCTCTCGACGGAGCGGTGCGGATTGCGACGGGAGTCACCTTGTTGCTCGGCGTCATCGTCCTTGCCGGGGCAGCGGTCGCGACGCGGCGGGCGCGGGCGCGCGATCTAGTCCTGCTGAAACTGGTCGGCGCCTCGCGCGGGGCGGTGCTCGGCACGCAATTGGTCGAGTTCGCCGTGCTTGGGACCGTGGTGACGCTCGCCGCCGTGGGCGCGGGGCTCGGAGCGGCACGGCTGCTGCTGACGGCCAGTCTCGACATCCCCTTCCGGCCCGACCCGGCGAGCATCGGCATGCTGGCGTTTTCCGCCATCGCAGTGACCATCGTCGCGACGCTGCTCGCCGTCTTCCCAGCGTTGCAGGCTCGACCTGCCGCTGCACTGCGGGCGCTCTGAGCCCAATTCAAAATCGCCAAGTCCATGAAACTTCATAGCGCTTTCGTCGTTGGAAAGCCTCGAAAGGAAGTTTCCCCGATGACGACCATCCCGAGCCTTAGCGACCTGCGCATGTCGCACGATCCCGCCGGCCGCGGTTATCACGCCGTCTATCGCGAGCATGAGGTCAACCATTGCCCGGGATGCGGACGGACCCACTGGCTGATCGGACGGATGTCGGCCGAATGCGCTTTCTGCTCAACCGCGCTGCCGCTCGCAGAAGCCAGCATGCGTTCGCACAATTCGCCAGCGGTGATCGTTCACCGCAACCGGCAAGCGCCGGCTTGGGCGGCTTGAGCGCTATCGCTTGACCGGTCTAACGGGGACCGGCGCGTTGCACAGATCCACACCGCCGGCGGGACGAATGAAGAAGTCGTCCCGCCGGTTGGCGCGTGCGTGAAGATAGGCGGCGAAGGCGGGGCTGGCCGTGTCCATCGCTTCGAACGCCGGGCGTTCGGCCGGAGCCATGTCCGCAGCGAGCCGGCCCGACTTGATCGGCACGTCGCTCGCTCGTTCCTTGTAAAAACCGAGCGCTTCGGTGCCGCGCGGCAGGCTGCTCATCGTGTCGATCCCAGCAATGACGCGACCGACAATGGCGATATTGCGATCGAGGTGGCGCGGCGCCTGACCGATCACGGCGTAAAGCTCGCCGCCGGTGCCGGTGTCCGGCGACAGATCGCGCCCGACGCCCACCATGCCGTAGCAGTGAGTGAGGTTGGCCCGATTGCGATCGACCGCGACAGGCCAGCCGAGCGCATAGCCGGTGCGTGGCGCATAAGAGTCGCGCCAGGGGAATGGCCGAAGGGGCAGCCCGGTCAGCGGCCGATCGTATTCGGCCGGCGGCTTGGCGACGATTCCAGGTGGCAGCGGGCGGTCATCATTATGTCCCCACTGCACGACATAATTGTCCTGCACGCGATAGATCGCCGCTCCGTCCCACCACCCCGCCCGAGCCAGCTTGCGGATGTTGGCGACGTGAACGGGCGCGAACTCCGGCGCGAGCTGAATGACCGCGCGCGCGCCGGACTTGAAATCGATGATCAGCAAATACTCGGGCGGGATGACGCGCCACGCCGAGGCAGGGGCGCTGGCGACGATGTCGGTCGGCGTTACGAACTTCGCGGGCGGAGCGGCGCCGAGCAGCGCGATCGAAGCCAGTGGTATCAATGCGCGCATGTCTCTTCCCCGCCGAACGAGCACCAGCTTAAACCACTCGCGCGGGGCTGACGGCAAGGGGAAGCTCGGCTAGGCCGCGCAAATGTATCTCGCCACCCTGATGCTGCTCGGCTCGGGCGAACTTGGCCGCGAGTTCGCAATCGCCGCGAAACGGCTCGGTTGCCGGATCATTGCCTGCGACCGCTACGCGAACGCGCCGGCGATGCAGCTCGCGGATGCGGCCGAAGTCTTTCCGATGCTCCATGGCGATGCCCTGCGCACGGCGGTCGAACGGCATCGCCCGGACGTCATCGTTCCTGAGATCGAGGCGATCGACACCGACACGCTCGTCGCGCTGGAACAGGAGGGATGGAGGGTTGCGCCGTCGGCCAAGGCGGTGCGCCTGACGATGAACCGCGACGGCATTCGCGATTTCGCCGCCAAGGAACTCGGCCTGACCACCTCCCGCTACGCGTTCGTGGAGAGTCGCGAGGAGGCGCTCGCGGCTGCAATCGGCGTCGGTCTGCCATGCGTCGTCAAGCCTGTGATGTCCTCCTCGGGTAAAGGTCAGAGCGTCGCCCGAACCTCGGACGAGCTTGGCGCAGCCTGGGATTATGCGGTCGCCAACATGCGCGGCGAGCGGGCCCGCGCCATCGTCGAGGAGTTCATCCTCTTCGACAGCGAGATCACGCTGCTGACCGTCGCAACGCGCGGCGGCGTGAACTTCTGCGCGCCCATCGGGCATCGTCAGGAAATGGGCGACTATCGCGAGAGCTGGCAGCCGGTCGCGATCAGCGATGCAGTGCTCGCCTCTGCACAGGCGCAGGCGGAGAAGGTGGTTAGCGCGCTCGGCGGGCACGGGCTGTTCGGGGTCGAATTCTTCATCGCCGGCGATCGGGCGATCTTCTCCGAACTGAGTCCGAGGCCGCACGACACTGGAATGGTCACCCTGATTGGGCAGGCGCCGAACCAGTTCGAGCTGCACCTTCGCGCCATCCTCGGGATGCCCATCCCGGCGATTGAGCTTGCCGGAGCCAGCGCATCGGCCGTGATTCTTGCGGGCCGGCAAAGCAGCGACTTCTCCTTCCATGGAGTGGCCGAGGCGCTGGCGCTTGGCCGCGCTGAAGCGCCGGTCGATCTCCGCTTGTTCTGCAAACCTGAAACCCTGCCCCGGCGCCGCATGGGCGTCGCCCTGGCGCGTGGGGCTACCGTCGAGGACGCGACCGAGACTGCGGTAGCGGCTGCTCAGCTGGTGCGGATCCGTTACCACTGAAGGCGTTGTTTGCATAAGTATGCACAAACTCGTATAAACGTGAGTGATGAAGACAGCGATTCTTGGCTCGTCCGGCTATGTCGGGGGCGAGTTGCTCCGGCTGCTGGCGGGGCATTCCGAGATCGAGGTCATACGCGCGTTCGCCTCGTCGAACGCCGGGGAGCCGTTCGCGCGAGTCCATCCGCATCTGTCCCTGGCCTATGCTGACCGGCGCTTCGATGCCTGGACGAGCGGTGCGATCGACGGCTGCGAGCTGATTTTTGCGGCGCTGCCGCACGGGCAGACGCAGAAGCTGGCGGACGAGCTGATCGGGAGCGGCGCGAGGATCGTCGACCTCGGTGCCGACTTTCGCCTCGATAGTCCGGAGGAGTATGAGCGCTGGTACGGCGAACCGCATGCCCGCCCCGAACTGCTCGAGCGCTTCGTCTACGGCCTGCCGGAATTTCATCGCGAGGCGATCGAGGGTGCCCGGTTCGTGGCGGCCCCAGGCTGCTATCCGACCGCGGCGAGCCTCGCGCTGCGTCCCTTGGTCGATTCCAGGATCGCAAGCCGCGAAGGGCTGATCGTCGATGCGGCTTCCGGAGTCAGCGGGGCCGGGCGCGGCGCCAGGGCCACGACTCATTTCTGCGGCGTCGACGGGTCGCTTCGGGCCTACGGGCTCCTCAACCACGCCGCGGCATCCTTGCGACCTGCTACGCGCGGGCGACCGGCGCCTGCGATCCGCTCGCCGTTCTGCGCGAGGCTTATGCCGGCGAGCCGTTCGTTCATGTTGGCGACGCGCCGCCCGAAACCAAATGGGCCAGCGGGTCCAACGCCGCCTTTCTGACCGCCCGCTACGACGAACGCACGGGAACGATCATGGCGATCGCCGCGATCGACAATCTCGGCAAGGGCGCGGCCGGGCAGATGATCCAGTGCGCCAATCTGATGCTCGGCCTCGATGAAACGACGGGCCTGTCGACGTGCGGGGTCTATCCATGAGCGTTACCGCGCCGCAGGGCTTTGTCGCCGCCGGGCTCCATGCGGGGGTCAAGGCGCGCAGACCCGACTTTGCCCTGCTCGTCACCGCCGACGGAAAGCCGGTCCCCTGCGCGGCGGTGTTTACGCAGAACAAGTTCCGCGCGCCGCCGGTCGAAGCATGCGTCGATCGATTGGCAGCCAGCGGCGGCATGGCGGTCGGCTGCGATCCGGCCCAGATCCTCGTCTGCTCGACGGGGCTGATCGGAATCCCGTTGCCGATCGAAAAGCTGGTCGCCGCCAGCCCCTCCCTCGCTGCCACGCGGTCCGCCGACGGCGGGCATGACGCCGCCGCTGCGATCCTCACCACCGATACACGACCTAAAGAGGCGCTGATCGAAGGAACGGACTTCACCGTCGGCGGCATGGCCAAGGGTTGCGGTATGCTCGCGCCGAACATGGCCACGATGCTCGCCTTTCTGACGACCGATGCCGAGGTCCCGCGCGACACGCTGCAGGACATCCTCGCGCGCGCCGCCAATGCCAGTTTCAACTGCCTGATCACCGACGGCGCGACATCGACCAACGACACCGCGATGCTGTTCGCCAGCGGACGGCGCGGACCGCCCGGCGACATGTCGACGTTCGAAGATGCCGTGTTCCAGGTCTGCGAATCGCTGATGCTGCAGATGGGCCGCGACGCCGAGGGCATGACCAAGCTTGTCACCATCCGGGTCAACGGCGCGGCATCGGACGCCGAGGCGCGCCGCGTCGCGCGATCGATCGGCAATAACCAGCTGATCAAGTGCAGCTGGTATGGCGCCGATGCCTATTGGGGCCGGCTGCTCGGCGAAGCGGGCGCCTGCGGAGTCGCGTTCGAGAGCGGCACGGCGTCGGTCAGCTATGGCGGCGTCAAGGTCGCCGATGGCGGGGTCGAGATCGACCATGATTGCGGTGCGGTCGCCCGGCATATGCATGGCGACAGCATCGACATCCTCGTCGACCTCGGCCTGGGCTCGGGCGAAGGGCGCGCGGTGAGCGTCGACCTGGGGCCGGGCTACATCAAAGAGAATAGCCTGACCTCATGATGGACCCCAACGACACCGCGCAGTTGCTGATCCAGGCGCTGCCCTACATCCGCCGCTTCACCGGCAAGACCGTGGTGGTGAAGGTCGGCGGCCTGCCGATGACCGACCCCGTACGGGCGCGGAGCCTCGCCAAGGATGTGCTGCTGCTCCATTCGGTGGGCATTCGCCCAGTGTTGGTCCACGGCGGAGGACCGCAGATCGACGAGCAGATGCGCCGGGCCGGCAAGCAGCCGGAGTTCCGCGACGGGTTAAGGGTGACCGATGCCGAGACGCTCGACATCGTGCGCATGGTGCTGGTTGGCAAGATCAACCGCGAACTGGTCAGCGCGCTCAACGCACTCGAGCCGGTGGCGGTTGGCGTCGCGGGCGAGGATGGGCGACTGCTGGAGACGCAACCGCTCGATCCGCGGCTCGGATTTGTCGGCAAGGTCAGCGAGGTCCGCGCCGGGCTCCTTGAAGCGTTGCTCGACGACGGACTAGTCCCCATCGTTTCGACCGTCGGCGCCGGCAAGGACGGCCAACCGTACAACATTAACGCCGACGACGCGGCGCGCGCGATCGCGGTGGCGATGGGCGCGGAAAAGATCATTTACCTGACCGGCGTGCCGGGCCTGCTCGCCGACCCCAGCGATCCGACGAGCCTCGTCCAGCGGCTGAGCCCCGGCGAGGCACGGCGCCGGATCGCGGATTCGGGCGTCACCGGCGGGATGATTCCCAAGCTCCAGGCCTGCGCCGAGGCGGTCGAGGGCGGGGTTCGCAGCGCCCACATGATCGACGGCCGCGACGATCACGGCATCCTCGTCGAATTGTTCACCGACAGCGGCATCGGCACGATGGTGTGCGAGGCGGGCGGCGCGTGAGCGGCAAGGACCAGCGCCGCCGGCTGATCGTCGACTGGCTTCGCGAGCAGCGGGTCGCCAGCCAGGAGGAGCTGGTCGCGAGACTGGAACTCGCCGGAATTGCCGCCACCCAGGCAACCGTCTCGCGCGACCTCGACGAGATCGGCGCGGTGCGGATGAAGCGCGACGGGGCCGTTCGCTATGTGCTGGCGGAGGAAGTGGATGCCGGTGCCGCGGCGCGTCGCCTCGACCGACTGCTTGCCGAATGGGTGACGGCCATCGTTTCCGCGGGGCCGCTCCTCGTGCTGCGCACGCCGCCCGGCTCGGCCAATCTCGTCGCCAGCGCGATCGACGTTGCCGATCTGCCGGAGGTTGCGGGAACCATTGCAGGGGACGATACGATCTTCATCGCACTGGCCGACGGGGTTGCGCCAGGCGCGTTCGCGGCGGTGCTTCGGGAGCGCCGCGCGGCCGGGTAGGAGAGATGCCATGCACAAGACCATGACAAGCCTGTGCACGATCGCACTGATCGGCGGATGCGGCCAGTCCTCCGCCCCTGCGCCGCAGCGGACGATCAAGGTCCAGGGCGACGAGCAGCGGCAGCTCGCTTCGGCCAACGAGATGGACCGTTCGATCGCGCTCAAACGCGCGATCTACGATGCCGGGAACAGCTGCAAGCGCGTCACCAAAACGGGCTTCGTTACCGACTATAAGAATCTGTCGATGTGGCAGGCGGCGTGCGACGACGGCAAGAATTGGGCGGTGTTCATTGCGGCCAACGGCGGCGTCCAGGTGCGCCCCTGCGCCGATCTCAAGGACTTGAAACTGCCCGAGTGCACGCTTGCGGCAACGAAGGCCGATACGAGAACGGCGGGCACCAGGCCCGCCGCTTAACCTAATCGCACTTGCGCGTTTCGTTGTAATCGCCGTTCGCGGTCTTCTCCTTGACCGTCGTGCATTGGCCCTGGCGCACTTCCTCGCGCCAGCTGCCATCGGCGTTGGTCGTGCGATTGCCGCGCGGTACGCGCTTGCCGTCCTTGAGGTCGTAAGCCCAGCTCTTGGGCGTCGACGCGTTCGCTTGCCCGGCGGCCTGAATCACGAAGGCGCCGGCCTGGCCGGCCATGAGCAGGGCGAGAGCCGCTCCAACCACCAACTTCGCCTGAACCGACTTCGTCATCTCACGTCTCCTCGCTTCTTCTTATATAGCTACGGGTGAACGCGCTATGAAGATGAGCCGGGCTCGAAGTGCGACGAAATGCGGCGGGCTGGCGGTTCTGCCCGTGGACTCTTTAATTAGGGAGCTCACCTCAGGGTGAGCCTGGGCCGAGCTACCCTGGTTTTAGCCCTGCCTCGCCTTGAAGCGGCGGTTGGTCTTGTTGATGACGTAGGTCCGGCCCCGGCGGCGAATCACCCGGCAATCGCGATGGCGCGACTTCAGCGACTTCAGGGAATTGCGAATCTTCATGGCCGGGACGCCTGCTCTTCGTGCGGGTTGTAGTGATTGCGGTCGAAACCTGGCGCTCCCCTAGTCCGGGCAACCTTTGTCGTCAAGGAGAGCGGCGGAGCGCCCGGGCTTGCGAGGGTGCGAAGCGATCGCCGAAATAGTCTCCCGCGTACCAGCGCGGCCGCATCGGCGCATCCGCGAGCGCTCGCGCGATCCGATAATTGAGCATGCCGTACCGCGCCAGCGCTCGCCACTCGATCGGCTGGCCGAGATCGTCTGACGGGCTGTGGTAGGTATGGGCGAGAAACCGCTTCCATACCGCCTCGCCGCCATTGGCAAAGCCCGTCATCAGCAGGATGGCCGGAACCCCGCGCGACACGAAGCGATAATGATCGGAGCGCACGAAGATCGATTCCTGCGGCATCGGGTCGGCGGACACGCCGATCCCCATCGATCGGCCTGCTTCCGCGACGCTCTGGGCAACCGTCGAGTGATCGGCACCGAAGGCGATGACGTCCGTGAAATTGTACAAGGGCAGCGGCATGTCGAGGTCGACGACGCTGGCGATGGAGCCGATCGGCACCGTCGGATGAGACGCGAAATAGTCCGCGCCGAGCAGCCCCTTCTCCTCGCCGGTGTTGGCGATGAACAGCACCGATCGGGCGGGCCGTGTGCCGCTGGCGACGAACTCGCGCGCCGCCTCAAGCATGGTCGCGACCCCCGCGGCATTGTCGAGCGCGCCATTGTAGATCGCGTCCTCGCCTGGCTTCGCATCGCGCTTGACGCCGAGATGATCGAGATGCGCCATCAGCACGACGTTCTCCGCCGATCGGGCGGGGTCGGCGCCGGGAAGCCGGCCGATCACTTCGGGACTGGTGAAATCCTCCCACTTGCTGTCCGCGGTAATGGACAGGCGCGTGGCGAGCGGGAAGCCTCGTGGGCGCGCGACGCCCTTCGCTTGCGCCCGCACCGCGGCAAGGCTGCGGGCGGCGCCGTCGAACAGCCGCTCCTGCCACTGAGGAGAGAATGCGAGCCTCGCGCGAAGGCCTTGCGGAACGTTGCCGCTGCGTCCGCTCGAATCGACCCAGTCGACCGCGCTTCGCCGCGCCATGCCCGCAACGCCGCCGATCCGACCTGGATTGCGCGGGTCGCGTGCGATCTCGACGAAGCCGATCGCACCGTGCCTTGCCGCGCTGTCGTCCTTGGTCGAGGCGAGGTGCGCGGTGATTTCGCTCGACAGGCCATCGGGCGTGCCGCCGAGTGCGACCACGATCTTTCCCCGCACGTCGAGGCCGCGATAGTCGTTCAGACCGAGTAGCGGCTCGTGCCCGCGCGAGCCCATGTCGCGGCCCTCCAGCCTGTCGTCGGCGAGAAATTCGACATGCGCGCGCACGGTGTTGGCGGCGACCGTCTCCTCCGCACTCATTGGCGGTAGCGACGGCGCGACGCCGAGCAGCGCCAGCGCCGTCAGCGGGAGAGCGGCTCGCGCCAGCCTGCGGGCAAGGATCAACGAGACTTCCAGTCGATCAGCTTGCGTTCCCACGCCAGGGCGTCGGCGACGATGCCGTGAATATCGGCGTGGCGCGGCGTCCACTCGAGGGTTTCGACCAGCGTCCGGTTCGAGGCGACAAGTTGGGGCGGATCGCCGGCGCGCCGCTCGCCAAGGCGGCGCGGGATCTTGCGCTGGCACACGTCATCGAGGGCATCGAGGACTTCGATCACGGAATGACCGGTACCATAACCGCAGTTCAGCAGCAGATTCTCGCGCGGAGCAGCGATCAGCCGCTCGAGCGCGGCGACATGCGCCGCCGCCAGGTCCGACACGTGGATATAATCGCGGATGCAGCTTCCGTCCGGGGTCGGATAGTCGGTTCCGAACACGTCGACATGGTCGCGCTTGCCGAGCGCCGCCTCGGTCGCGACCTTGATGATGTGGGTCGAGGACTTGCCGATCTGCCCCGAGCGCAGCTGGGGATCGGCGCCGGAAACGTTGAAGTAGCGCAGCGCGGCATAGTTGAACGGGTGCGCGCGGGCGGCGTCGGCGAGCATCTGCTCGGTCATCCATTTGGACGCGCCGTAGGGGTTGATCGGCAGCTTTGGGTCCGCTTCGTCGATCGGCAGCCGCTCGGGCGCGCCATAGACGGCCGCGGTCGAGGAAAAGACGAAGTGCGGCACGCCGGCGGCGACCGCCTCGCTCAGCAACGCGTGGCTGGCGAGCGTGTTGTTGGCATAGTAAGCGAGCGGCTTCTCGACCGACTCCCCGACCTGGATCGATCCGGCGAAATGAAGAATCGCACCGATGCCGTGCTCGCGCAGCATATTGGCGACGAGCGGCCGATCCGCGACGTCGCCCCTGATATAGGCAACCGCGTCGGGCACGAGCGCGCGGGTGCCGTTGCTTTCGTCGTCGATGACCACGACGCGCCATCCCGCATCCAGCAGCGCGAGGACGGTGTGGCTGCCGATGTAGCCGGCACCGCCGGTGGGCTAACGCAGGAGGAGCCGGAAACGCCAGCCCCGCTCCGGCATAACGCCGCTTGCCGGTTTACGGGTTCCCTCCCGCGGCGGGGCGCACTATCAGGCGCATCACGTTCGACCCTTACCGCAGGACCTCCATGACGATCAGCATTTCCAGCGCCTTCGACGCCGGCAACATCCGCGTTCTCAGCACCGACGGCGACACCGCCGAGCTGGAGATCGTCAACGACCATAATTCCGACTTCTACCAGTGGTTCTCGTTCCGCCTGGCAGGGGCGGGCGGCCGCGAAGTGACGCTGAAGATCACCAACTGCGCCGGATCGGCCTATCCGCACGGCTGGCCCGATTATCGCGCCTGCATGAGCCTCGATCGCGAGGACTGGACCCGGATCGAAGGCACCAGCTACGCCGACGGCATCCTCACCATCCGCTTCACGCCCGAGACCGATCTCGTGTGGTTGGCCTATTTCGCGCCCTATTCGATGGAGCGGCACCACGACCTCATTTCGACTCTGGCCGCGCTTCCGGACGTCACCTACCGCTCGCTGGGCATGAGCCTCGACGGGCAGGACATCGATTGCCTGACGATCGGCCACGGCAACCTCACCGTCTGGCTCTACGGCCGCCAGCATCCGGGCGAGACGATGGCCGAATGGTGGATGGAAGGTGCGCTCGAGAAACTGACCGATCCCGACGAGCCGGTCGCGCGCGTGCTCCGGCGCGAATGCACTTTTCATGTCGTTCCCAACATGAACCCCGATGGATCGCGCCGCGGCCATCTACGCACTAATGCCGCCGGCGTGAACCTCAACCGCGAATGGCACGCGCCGTCGGCCGAACGCAGCCCCGAGGTGCTGTGCGTGCGCAACGCGATGGACGAAAGCGGCGTCGACTACGCCATGGACATCCACGGCGACGAGGCGATTCCGGCCAACTTCCTCGCCGGCTTCGAGGGCATCCCCTCGCTGACCGAGCGTCAGTCCGCGCTGTTCGCCAAATTTTCCGCCACGCTCGAGCGCATCTCGCCCGATTTCCAGACTCGCCAAGGCTATGAGATTCCCGCCCCCGGGCAGGCCAACATGTCGATGTCGACGACCCAGCTGGCAGAGCGGTTCGGCTGCGTCTCGATGACTCTGGAAATGCCGTTCAAGGACAATTTCGACCTTCCCGACGAGATGTACGGCTGGAGTCCCGAGCGGTCCAAATATCTCGCGGGCTCCTGCCTCGACGCGCTCCACGCGATGCTGCCCGACTTCAAGGCAGCTAAGGCGCAGCGCAAACCCGGCTGATGCCAACCCTCGTCCTGCTCCGTCACGGCCAGTCGCAGTGGAACCTCGAGAATCGCTTTACCGGCTGGTGGGATGTCGATTTAACCGAACAGGGCGAAGCCGAAGCGCGCGCCGCCGGGCGGCTGTTGAAAGATGAGGGATTCGATCTCGACCGCTGCTTCACCTCGCTGCAGCGGCGCGCGATCCGTACCCTCAACCTGGTGCTCGACGAGATGGACCGCTCGTGGCTGCCGGTGACCAAGGCGTGGCAGTTGAACGAGCGCCACTATGGCGGGCTGACCGGCCTCAACAAGGCGGAGACGATCGCCAAGTCCGGCGAGGAGCAGGTCAAGATCTGGCGCCGCTCGTTCGACATCCCGCCGCCGCCGCTTGACGATGTCAGCTCCTTCGATGTCGGGCGCGACCGCCGCTACGCCGGCATCCCCGTGCCAAGGACGGAGAGCCTCAAGGACACGATTGCGCGCGTCCTCCCCTATTTCGAGGAGCATATCGCCCCGGCGCTGGTGGCCGGCGAACGGGTGATCGTCGCCGCGCACGGCAATTCGCTCCGCGCGCTCGAGAAATATCTGTCCAGGATCCCGGACGAGGAAATTGTCGGGTTGGAAATTCCGACCGGACAGCCGATCGTCTATGAGCTCGGCGGCGATTTCTCGGTCCGCGAGCGCTATTATTTGAACGAGCGCTAGGCGGAAGAAGCTGCTTACGGGACGTCCGACGCAGCAGCAGCCGCTTAGGGGCGTCCCCCGGACGTCCCTAAGCGGCTGCTTTCCCCTGATACATGGCGCGGTCGGCGCGGTTGAGCACCGCATCGGCCGTGTCGCCGACTTCGATCATGGTCATGCCGATCGCGATCGACAGCGGTATGGACGTGCCGTCGACGAGGAATTCCTCACCCGCTACCAGCTCGACCAATCGCGCCGCGGTCTCGGCAGCGCAACTCTCGTCGGCATGATCGAGCAGGATTCCGAATTCGTCTCCCCCGAGGCGCCCGACGCAGTCGCTCTGCCGGACGCCGCCGACCAACAGTGCCGAGACGTGGATCAGCGCGCTATCGCCGGCGCAGTGGCCGAAGCTGTCGTTGACCATCTTGAGCCCGTCGAGATCGACGAACAGCACCGCGGCCGGATCGCCGTAGCGCTCCAGCCTGGCGATGACGAGTTCGAGCTGGCGAAGGAAACCACGGCGGTTGGGCAATGGAACAAGCGAATCGCGGTGGGCGAGGCCGTCGAGCTCGACGCAGCGGGCTTCGAGCTTGGCGACGAGACCGCGCAGATAGGCGATCTCGGCGTTCACGTCGCGCTCTGACCCCTCGTTCTGCACCCTGTTCTCACTCCCGTGTCGCGCCCCAGCGAGGCGATAACCATATCGCAGAATAAAACGTCCGCAAACGCAGCTTTCATCCCTGTCCCACATTGCACCACTGCCGCCATCTTCCTAAGCAGCATCGCTTCCGCGGGAACGGGGCACGGAATATGGCGGCAAAGATCGACGTCGGCATTATCATGGGTAGCCGTTCCGACTGGGAGACGATGCGCCACACCGCCGAAATGCTGGGCGAACTCGGCATCGCTTATGAGAGCCGAGTCGTATCGGCCCATCGCACCCCGAAGCGACTCTATGATTACGCCGGCGGTGCCGCCGCTCGCGGCCTCAAGATCATTATTGCCGGTGCCGGCGGCGCCGCGCACCTCCCGGGCATGGCGGCATCGATGACCGAGCTGCCGGTGCTCGGGGTACCGGTTGAGTCGAGCGCGCTGGGCGGCGTCGACAGCCTGTTGTCGATCGTCCAGATGCCCTCTGGCGTGCCCGTCGCGACGCTGGCGATCGGCAAGGCGGGCGCGATCAACGCCGCGCTGCTCGCCGCGGCGATCCTCGCGCTCGGCGATCCGGCGCTGGCTCAGCGGCTCGCGGCGTGGCGCGCGGCGCAGACCGACAGCGTGGATGACTCGCCCGAATGACGCTGCCGCCCGGTTCGACGATCGGCATCATCGGCGGCGGCCAACTCGGGCGGATGCTGGCGCTCGCCGCGGCGCCGCTCGGCTACCGGGTTCATGTCCTCGCCCCTGACGAGACGCCATGCGCCGCCGCCGTGGCCGCCCACTTCACCCGCGCCCGGTTCGACGATGCCGGAGCGCTCGCCCGATTCGCTTCCGAAGTCGATGTCGTCACCTATGAATTCGAAAACCTGCCCGTGGCGCCGCTCGATGCCTTGGGCGACAAGCTGCGGCCAGGGACACGTTCGCTCGCCATCGCGCAGGACCGCGCGGCCGAAAAACGCTTCATCGAAGGTAGCGGAGCGCGCGTCGCGCCGTGGCGCCACGTTAATTCGCTCGCCGACCTGCGCGATGCCGTGGATGCGCTGGGCCTGCCGATGGTCCTGAAGAGCCAGCGGTTCGGTTACGACGGCAAGGGTCAGGCGTGGGTCCACGCGCCTTCGGATGCCGAAGCGGCGTGGGACAGCATCGGCCGCCAACCGGCGGTGACCGAAGCGGCGGTCGATTTCATCGGTGAGTTTTCGGTCGAACACGGCATCCTCCGGCGGTCGGAGGTGCCGGCCACCCTCTCAGGCGTCGATGAAGCCGTCGCGATCGCCAGCCGCCTCGCTGAGTTGCTCGGCCATGTCGGTGTGCTGGCTGTCGAGTTTTTCGCGACGCCTGACGGTCCGTTGGTCAACGAGATCGCTCCGCGCGTGCACAATAGCGGGCATTGGACGATCGAGGGCGCCGAGACCTCGCAGTTCGAACAGCATATTCGCGCCATTTGCGGGCTGCCCCTTGGCGCGACGACGCTGACCGGCAATTCGGTGACGATGGACAATCTCATCGGCGAGGACATCGCCGCTTGGCACCGCCTCATCGGCGAGCCCGGCGCACACCTCCATTTTTACGACAAGGGAGAGGCGCGGCCGGGCCGCAAGATGGGTCATGTCACCCGGGTGAGGCCCCGAGCATAACCTCAGTGTTGCGCAGCAAGGCTGAGGTTATGTCGAAGAGAGGCCGAACGCCGGCCAGCCTCGCAGCGCGAGGACTGACGTCACGGGATTTACTCCCGTGACGGTCGCCCAGTCCTACTTCGCCTCCACCACCTCGATCGGCAGGCCGGTCTTTTCGAGCTGCGGCCGGATCTTTGCGGCGTCGCCGACGACGACCCAGGTGAAGCCCTGCGGAGCGACCGCACCGCGGATCGCCTGATCGAGACTAGCCGCCGTTTGCGCACGGTAGCGAGCCGGCAGCGTGGCGTAGTAGTTGTCTGGCCGGCCGAGCAGATCGTTACGCATCATCGCCCCGAGGAGTGCGGAAGACGTCTCGAACTGTCCCGGCAGCTCGTTGACGCTGTTGGCGACGGTCCGTTGAAGTTCCTCGTCGTTGATACCCTTGCTGCCTAGGAAGTCGCCGATGTCGCTGTTGATGGTCGTCAGTGCATCGCCCGTTCGGTCCATTTGGACAGGCGCGGAGACGGTGTAGGCGACGGCATTGGCGTTGATGTTCGCGGATCCGTTCACACCGTACGACCAGCCCTTGCTCTCGCGGATGTCCATGTTGAGCCGCGAGAGAAAGTTGCCGCCGAGCACCTCGTTGGCTGTCGTCAGGGGAACCGTGTCGCTGCGGGGGCTGACGGGCAGCAGCTGGCCGCCAACGATGCTCGCCTGCGGCGCGCCGGGCCGATCAACCAGGAGAATGCGCGAGGCGGGTGGCCGCGGCTGGGGCGCGGCGAAGTTCTTCACACCCTTGGACGCCGCAGGTGCGACCCATTGGCCGAGGCGCGCCTCCAGCATCGGCTTCAGCTCGGCCAGGGGCCGATCAGAGACGATGAAGATCTTGGCCGTGTCGGGGCGCAGCCAGCTTTGTTGGAACCCGACCAGGTCGGCTCGACTCAGCTTGGCGATCGCCGCCGGGTCGCCGCCGGCCGGGCCGCCGTAAGGATGGCTTGAGCCGTAGATCGCCGCAGGCAAGACCCGCTGCGCAACGCGTGTCGGATCCCGCTGCGTCTGGGCGATGCCGGTCAGCGCCTTGACCCGGATGCGATCCACCTCTGCGGACGCGAACGCCGGGCGTTGGACGATGTCCGCAAGCAAGTCGAGTGACGGCGCCAGGTTCGGCGTCAGTGCCGACAGGCTCACCGTGGAGCGGTCAAGCGAATTGCCGGCGCTGATTTCCGCGCCAAGCCGCTCTTCCGCTTCGGCAACCTGCTGCGAGTTGAGCGACGTCGTGCCTTCCTCGAGCAGCCCGACCGTCATCGCCGCAAGACCGCGCGAATTAACCGGGTCGGCGGCGTTGCCAGCATCAAACGACAGCGCCAGCTGTGTGAGGGGAACTGTGGTGCGCTGCGCATAGATTACGGCGATGCCGTTCGCGAGCGTCGTGTGCGTGATCGTCGGCCACTGCAGGCCGGCAAGCTGCCCCACCGCCGGCGGCGTGCGGGTCGGCTTCGGGATGCTGGCATCGACCTTCGGTGCAGTAGGCTTTGCGACTGCAACGCTCTTCGCCTCGGCATAGGCCTCGCGCTTGCCGGGCGAGAGGGTGATGGTCAGGGCGGGCCGTGTAAGCCAGCGCTGCATCGCCGCGCGTACGCTGGCCGGAGTCACGGCCGCGTAGGCGGCGAGCGTCTTCTTGTAGAAATCGCTGTTGGCGGCATAGGTCTGCCCTTCGGCAAGCGACACGGCCTTGCCGCCGAAGCCACCGACCTGCTCCAGGCCGCGGATGCGCTGCGCAACCTCGCTGGTGACGGCGCGCTGCACCTCGTCCTTCGTCGGCCCCTGGGCGATGAGTTCGGCGAGGATTGCATCCATCCGCTGGCTCAGCGCTGCGGAACTGGCACCCGGCTTGGCAAAAGCCTGAAGCGAAACGATGCCGACCCGCTGCAACGCATTGTAGCTGGCGCTGGCGTTGACGGCGACCTTCTCCTCGCGAACTAGGACCTTGTCGAAACGCGAGCTCGATAGTCCGCCGAGGATGGAAACGCCGACGTCGAGCGACGCCATCTGCGGATCGAGCAGCCCGGGCACCGCCCAGCTGCGGGACACGATCTCCGTTGCAACATTGTCCTTCATGGCAATCGCCTTTGCGCTCGCAAGCGTCGGCACGACCGCCTGTGCCGGTCGGTTAACGGGCCCCCGCGCGATATCGCCGAAATAACGCTCGACCAGCGGCCGGGCTTTCGCCAGCGTCGTATCGCCGGCGATCACCAGCACCGCATTGTTCGGGCCATAGCGATTGCGGAACCATTGCTTGACGTCGGCGAGGCTCGCCGCGTCGAGATCCTCCATCGATCCGATCACCGTGTGGTGATAGGGATGGCCTTCAGGAAACAGCGTGCCGAACAGCGCATATTGCGTGAGGCCGCCCGGGCGGCTGTCATTCTGACGCTTCTCGTTCTGGACAACCCCGCGCTGGTTATCGAGTACGCCCTGGGTCACCGCACCGAGCAGATGGCCCATGCGGTCGCTTTCCATGAACAGCGCCCGTTCGAGCGCGCCGGCCGGCACCGTCTCGAAATAGTTGGTGCGGTCGTAGGAGGTCGTGCCGTTGTAATCGGTGGCGCCGACCTGCTGCAAATAGGTGAAATAGTCGCCCGGCAGATCCTCCGAGCCGTTGAACATCAAATGCTCGTAGAGGTGGGCGAAGCCGGTCTTGGTCGCCGGCTCATCCTTCGATCCGACATTGTACCAGGTGCTGACGGCGACCACCGGCGCCTTGTGGTCCTCATGAACGATGACCGTCAGCCCGTTTGGCAAACGAAAGGTCGAATGGGGGATCGCGACTTGGCGGACGAGCGTCGAGACCGGCGCCGACGGCGCGGTCGCAGCGAGCGCCGGCACGGACAGCGCGGTGGCGGCGAGAAGGGCAATGAAATGGCTTCGCATGGTCGTGAATCCCCCGGATGGCCGAAACGCAAGCCTAAGCGCCTGCCGCAACAAGGCAATCGCTCTTCTCCACCAGCAGTAGCGCAGGCTCGACGAACGGCGGGACTGACAGGAGCCCAGCGGGCGGCTAGAGGCGGCGCGACATGACTGACCGCAGCACAATTCGAAACTTTTCGATCATCGCGCATATCGACCATGGGAAAAGCACCCTGGCCGACCGGCTGATCCAGCGGACGGGGGGGCTGAGCGAGCGCGAAATGTCGAGCCAAGTGCTTGATAATATGGACATCGAGAAGGAGCGCGGGATCACCATCAAGGCGCAGACGGTGCGCCTCCAGTGGACCGCCAACGACGGGGCAAACTACACGCTCAACCTGATGGATACGCCCGGTCACGTCGACTTTGCCTACGAGGTCAGCCGCAGCCTGGCTGCCTGCGAAGGCGCGCTGCTGGTGGTCGACGCGGCGCAGGGGGTCGAGGCGCAAACGCTCGCCAATGTCTATCAATCGATCGAGCACGACCATGAAATCGTGCCGGTGATCAACAAGATCGACCTGCCGGCCGCGGAACCCGAACGGGTCCGGGCCGAAATCGAGGAAATCATCGGCCTCGACGCCAGCGAAGCGGTGCTCGCCAGCGCCAAGAGCGGCATCGGCATCGACGAAGTGCTGCAGGCAATCGTCGACAAAATCCCTCCGCCCAAGGGCGACGCCCAGGCCCCGCTCAAGGCCATGCTGGTCGATTCCTGGTACGACCCCTACCTCGGCGTCGTCATCCTCGTCCGCGTCATCGACGGCGTGATGAAGCGCGGCCAGCAGATCAAGTTCATGGCCGCCGGCACGCTCCACCTGGTCGACCGGGTCGGCTGCTTCCGCCCCAAGATCGAGCAATTGCCCGAGCTCGCCGCCGGCGAAATCGGCTTCATCACCGCGCAGATCAAGGAAGTCGCCGAGACCCGGGTCGGCGACACCATCACCGACGCCAAGCGCCCGACCGCGACCGCCCTGCCCGGCTTCAAGCTGGTCCAGCCGGTGGTGTTCTGCGGCCTGTTCCCGGTCGACGCGGCCGATTACGAGAAATTGCGCGACAGCCTGTACAAGCTGCGCCTCAATGACGCCTCGTTCAGCTTCGAGGTCGAGAGCAGCGCGGCGCTGGGCTTCGGCTTTCGCTGCGGGTTCTTGGGGCTGCTCCACCTCGAGATCATCCAGGAGCGGTTGACGCGGGAATACGACCTCGACCTGATCACCACCGCGCCGAGCGTGGTCTATCGGCTGCACCTCAACCGCTCCAAGCGCGACGAGGCCTCGACCGGATCGGCGCGCACGGTCGCGGGGGACAGCGACAGCGGGCGGGTGATCGAGCTGCACAACCCGGCCGACATGCCCGACCCCAACCGGATCGAGCGGATCGAGGAGCCGTGGATCGAGGCGACCATCTATGTCCCCGACGAATATCTCGGATCGGTCCTCAAGCTGTGCCAGGACCGGCGCGGCATCCACAAGGATCTGACCTATGTCGGCGCCAGCAGCGCGCTGCGCGCCCAGCTCAAATATGAGCTGCCATTGAACGAGGTGGTGTTCGATTTTTATGACCGGCTGAAGTCGATCAGCAAGGGCTATGCGAGCTTCGACTATCACCCGATCGGGACGCGCGAGGGCGACCTGGTCAAGATGAGCATCCTGGTCAATGAGGAGCCGGTCGATGCGCTGAGCATGATCGTCCACCGCGGCACCGCCGAGGCGCGCGGCCGGCAGATGTGCGAGCGGCTGAAGGAGCTGATCCCGCGGCACTTGTTCAAAATCCCGATCCAGGCGGCGATCGGCGGCAAGGTCATTGCGCGAGAGACGATCAGCGCGATGCGCAAGGACGTCACCGCGAAGTGCTACGGCGGCGACGCGACGCGCAAGCGCAAGCTGCTCGACAAGCAGAAAAAGGGCAAGGCCAAGATGCGGGAGTATGGCAATGTGTCGATCCCGCAGGAGGCGTTCATTGCCGCGCTGCGGATGGGGGATGAGGGATAAGCGCCGAGCGCAGGTGAGCGTTTGAGGCTTGTCAGGTTGGCTTGGATGGACAAGCCACCCAAGCGCAAACGGGAGCCAGCGCGAAGAGACGCTACGACCCGGCCGACGTGCGGCGAAGCCGACACGTTCGACGTCACGGATTTACTCCGTGACGTTGCCCCCTAACCTAGTCACACCCCGCCGATCAGGATGTCGATCGCGTCGGTGATCTCGAACGAGCGGTCGGCCAGCGACGTGACCAACCGGCCCAAATCCCGCGCGCGGACCGCCGACGCCGCGGGTGTCAGCATCACCTTCTCTTCCCCTTCGATCAGGAAAGCGGGCATCAGCCGGGGTGTGGCGGCGCCGGCTTCGGCGCGGGTCACCAGCGGCACAACGAAGCGCGTGTCGATGTCACGCAGCAGGTCGGACTGACAGTCGAGGACGAGGCCGTCGCCAAGCCGGTGCACGCCGAATTGCGCCATGCGCCTAGAACAAGCGGTACTTGGCGAGTGGCAGCCCGTTCGCTTCCACGTAAGCATTGTAGCTGTCGAGCGCGGCCCGATTCTCCTCCAGCCAGCGCTCCCCCCGCGCCTTCCGGACGGCCTGTTCCAGCCCGGCGGCCGACGCGACAGAGATGTTCACGCCAAGTCCCTTCGCCTCCTCGACCAGAGTAGGGTCGAGCGAGATGTTGGTCCGACGTTTGGCCGTGGCCGGAGCATGGCGCGCGGAAGCGGATGCATTCCTCATGCGCACGATATATGCGCACCCGAGCGAGGCTTCAAGTCATCCCGTGAGAGACGATCGTGGCGATGCGCAGGGCGTGACGGCGAAATGTTGCGGGGGGACGCGACGCGGAAGCGGAGCTGCTGGAGAAGCAGAAAAAGGGGAAGGCGAAGATGCGGGAGCATGGGAAGGTCTCGATCCAGCAGGAGGCGTTCATTGCTGCGCTGCGGATGGGGGAAGGCGATTAAAGGCTCCGTCGGCGCGCCGCGTCGATGGATGTCGCCGGAGGGGGTGAGGACCAGCGGCTGGAAGCAGAGCTGCATTGACGTTCGAAGTCAGGTCCAGAGACTGACCGAGGCGATTCGGAACTGCTTTACTTCCTATCAGTGCATCATATCGTCCGACTGCTCGGTCACCTCGTGTGCATCCCGGAGGCAAAAGATGACCGATACTGTTGATCCCGCTGAGCATCCGTTCGGCGGTGCATGGACGGAGCTGAAGCTCCGCGCCGTTGCTGACTATCTGGTCTTCTACACAAGGGCACTGCAGTGCAGACCATCAGTTCAAACGCCGTTTCAAAAGTGGTACATAGACGCGTTCGCGGGCACCGGTGAGCGGACGGAGGAGCGTACGGCTGGCGGGCTTTTGGAAGGCGAACCTGACCGACGCGAACGATTTCAACTGGAGGGCTCAGCTCGGCGTGCCCTCAAGGTCGAGCCGTCATTCCAACATTATGTTTTCATAGAAGCCAGCGAGCGGCGTTTCCGAGCGCTTGAGAAGCTGAGTGGGGAGTATGCTGATAAGGACGTGCGCTGCATGTGCGGCGACGCAAATGCGGAGCTACGGAAGTTATTCGCGTCCGCTCCTTGGCCTAGGGGTGGCGCACGAGCGGGCCTTCAGCGGGCGGTCGTGTTCCTCGATCCGTATGGAATGAATGTGCGGTGGGAAACCTTGAAGCTCTTGGCCGATTCAAAGCGCGCCGACGTCTGGTATCTCTTTCCACTCCATGCCGCGCTCCGCCAACTTGCGCACGAGCATGGGGCGGTCGACGAGACAAAACGAGCGGCACTCACCGAAGTCTTCGGTACGGCAGACTGGGAAGAAGAGTTCTATCGGGAGGCTCAGGAAGCACGAGACCTATTCGACTTGGGCAGATCATCTCGCGAGCGCGTCGCTGATCCTGGCAAGGTCGAATCGTTTGCCCGTCGAAGACTCCAAACGATTTTCACGTTCGTATCGGACCCCATTCCGCTGCTCGCGCGGCGGGGTTTGCATCAGTTCTCGCTTTTTCTCGCCACTGGCAACGAAAGCCCGCAGGCAATCGATCTCATTAAGCGAGGGGTTGCAGCTCAGGTGAAGAAATATGGGGGACAGGCATCTCGTCATACGTCTGGCCATTGAGCAGTCGCCCAGCAGCCTTCTTGTTTTTGCCACCCCACTGCTTGAAGAAGAAAGCCGTGCCGTAGGCGCGGCACCGATCTTCAATTTCTTGGATCCAATCGGCGCTTATGGGGCGGGAGCGAGGGCCAGATTCGCCACCCACGATTGCCCAGTCAATGTCTGTGAGGTCGACAGCGCCCACTGCGCCAATCAGCGGCTCAAAGGAAATGAACCGGATGAACCCCCGTATGGCTCTTAGCTCGTCGATCCTGTGAAGCATCGCAGCGTCTTCGACGCTTGTGCCGATCCATACATTCGGGGCCGAACTGAACTCAGGCTTGGACAATAGCTCACGCATCCGATCAGGACGCTTCGTAAGCACTTGGTACGTATGTTGCGGCGTTCCCGTCATCACCCTCCAAACGCGTGCGATGAACTCGTCCGGCACACCCGGATGAAACAAATCCGACATTGAATTGACGAATACCTTCCGTGGCTTCCGCCATTTGTAGGGGGCGCTAAGCGACTTCACATCGAGCGCGATCTTGCCCGTCCATACGGCACGACCACCACTCTTACGTGTCAGACCAGCGTATTTCTCACTGCCCATTGCGGCGAGTCGCGCTGCCATCCGCATAGCATAGCAGTTGGAGCAGCCCGCGCTTTCGATCGTGCAGCCCGCGACCGGATTCCAGGTCACGTCTGTCCATTCGATTTTCGATATCTGGGCCACTCTTTCCTCCAGGTCGGCTGACAGAGAATCTAACAGAATCAGTATTTTAGCAAGCAGTCTGTTAAGTGATTCAGATCACGGTAGAATCTGCGGTCGACGCGTCACCATTGACGGACGCGAGCGCTGAGGTAGCCCTTGGCCATGAGCAAAGGCATTTTCCTCTACCGCGAAGACTCCCGCTACGACGACCGCCCTTGGGCCGTGTATCAATTTCCTCGTCCTTACCTCTCCCGCGCCAACCAGATGGTGGGCGACTGGGTGATTTTCATGGAGCCGGTGAAGGCTGGCCGCAAAGGCTATCATGCGGTCGCGAAGGTGGATCGGATCACGCCCGATCCGCACAATTCGGGCATGTTCCTCGCCATCATTGATCCAGCGTCATACCTCGACTTCGATCACAATGTGCCGTTCAAGAGTAGCGGCGATTACCCGGAGCGAAGCGTCCTGAAGGAGGACGGCGGTATGTCCGGGCGGGCACAGTGGGCGGTTCGCCCGATTCCTTTGACCGACTTCAACCGGATCGTCGGGCTTGGGCTGGACACTCATGACGAGTTGCTGCCGCGGTCCGGCGGCACGGCCTCGTCGGCTGCGGTCGCCGAAGAGCAGGCACCCTATCACTTCGAACAGGACCGGGTGCAGATGCTGACGCTGCGGACCGTCCGCGATCGGGTGTTCCGGACGCGCATCCTCAAAGCCTATGACCGGCGCTGCGCGTTCACCGGGTTCCAGTTCATCAATGGGGGCGGTCGTGCGGAAGTGGAAGCCGCTCACATCAAGTCGGTTGAGGCCAAGGGTCCGGACGTGGTGCAGAATGGGCTGGCGCTTTCCGGCACCGTGCATTGGATGTTCGATCGCGGCCTGCTGTCCGTCGCTGACGATGCGACGATCCTGCTGTCGAACACCATCAATGACGTGGATGGCGTTCGGAAGATATTGAACGCGAGTGGGCGGGCTCGCTTCCCGGAGGCTGAGATCGAGCGGCCCGATGCGCAGTTCCTGCGCTGGCATCGGGAGCAGTGCTTCAAGGGTGTGGCGCTGGCTTAGAAGCGGCCTTTGACCGTGCAGTGCTCGCTCATCCGTCAGGACAATTGGCCAGGAAAGGGCCGCCCCCTACCCCCTCCCGCTCGCGGGAGGGGGAGATATGCGTCGGCCCCTCCGGGTGGCGGGCTAACGGAGGGTAGAAGGCGGGTCCCGGATCAAGTCCGGGAAGACGAGTGGCGGGGGGGCGGGACCAGCGCTAGCCGCTCTTCATAGCGGTATTGCTCTCGCACGGCCTCGCGTTCGCCGTCGGGGAGGTGCGGGCCCCCGCCCGCGTCCGGCATGTCGACGAAGCTGATCCCTGCGGCGGCGAGGTCGCCGGTGGGGAAG
>JAIVIZ010000106.1 GCA_020200315.1 Sphingomonadales bacterium
GGGTCAGCGCGGTGTACCCGATCCCGGCCGAGATCGTGCTTGCCCAGATCGACGCCGTCATCGGCGACCTTGGCGTCGACGCGGTCAAGATCGGCATGATCGGGAGCGTCTTCACGGCCGAGCAGGTCGCGCAGCGGCTGGAACGGCTCGACGGCATCCCGATCGTGTTCGACCCCGTGATGATCGCCACCAGCGGCGCGCCGCTCGCCGACGAGGCGACCATCGCCGCCTTTGGGCGGCTGATGGACTGCGCGACCATCGCCACGCCGAACCTGCCCGAACTGGAGCATCTGACCGGCGACAAGGACCCGATCCAGGCCGCGCTCGCGCTGGTCTCGCGCCATCGCTGCGCGGTGCTGGTCAAGGGCGGGCACGAGGAGGGAGAGGCGCTCGCCGATGCGCTGATCGAAGAGGATAATATGACCAGCTGGCAGGGCCAGCGGATCGACACCGCCAGCACCCACGGCACCGGCTGCACTCTGGCGAGCGCGATCGCCCTGTTCCTGGGACAAGGCGACAGCCTGCCGAGCGCGGTCGAGCGGGCGCGGCTGTTCGTGCGCATGGCGTTGCACGACGCGCCGGGACTGGGGCAAGGGCATGGGCCGCTCGGCCAGCAGGCGGTGCGGCTCGACGTCGGCCGCGGCCCGCGCCTCAATCAGGTGACGGTTACCGGCAGCGACTATGCGCGCATGGTAGCTTTCTATCGCATGCTGGGCCTTCATCAAATCGTCGATTCGCCCGACAACGGCTACGCGCGGTTCGAAAGCCGGGGCGGCGCGACCTTTTCCATCCAGTGCGATCCCGACGGGCAGGGGTCCGAATCGACCGGCGTCTATTTCGAATGCGACGATCTCGATGCGGAGGTGGACCGGCTGAGCCGGCTTGGAATGGCGTTCGAGCATGGCCCGCGTGACCAGCCGTGGATGTGGCGCGAGGCACGGCTGCGCGACCCCGCTGGCAACACGATTTTCCTCTACAAGGCGGGGGAGGCGCGTCGCTTCCCGCCGTGGCGCTTGGCTGGAGATTCGTCATCCCGGGCTTGACCCGGGATCCGCCTGCCTACCTGTCAAATCAGAAGGCAGGCCCGGATCAAGTCCAGGGTGACGACAGTTTCCCACAGCTTTTTCGTTTATGGTCTGGCGCTTGCGCGCTTTGCCGCTCTACAATCGGAGCCGATGGCGCGACCCTGTTTCAAGATCGAGCGACAGTTCCCCGAGCCCCTTGCCGGCGTCGATGAAGCGGGCTGTGCCCCGCTCGCCGGACCCGTCGTTGCGGCCGCCGTCGTGCTCGACCGCGAGCGATTCCCGCGCGGGATCGACGATTCGAAGAAGCTGGATCTCGAAACGCGCGAGTCGATCTACGGCCGCTTGCAGAAGGTTGCCCGCATCGGTGTCGGCATCGCGTCGGTCGAGGAAATCGATACCCTCAATATTTTCTGGGCGCGGATGCTGGCGATGGTTCGCGCGGTCGAAGCGCTCGGCTTCGAGCCGGCGATGGTATTGGTGGACGGCAACCGTCTGCCACGCTGGGAGCGCACCAATGCCAAGCCCATCGTCGTCGGCGACACCAAGTGCCGCAGCATCGCCGCGGCGTCGATCATAGCCAAGGTCACGCGCGACCGAATCATGCTCGATCACGCGAGAACGTACCCTGGATATGGCTGGGAAACGAACCGCGGCTATCCCACTCCCGATCACCGCCGGGCACTCACCGCGCTCGGCTGCACGCCGCTCCATCGCCGGAGTTTCAACCTCGTTCGCGAGCGACTGGCACAGGACGAACAGCCGCTGCTGCCCGAAATGGTCGCAGCGAGTCCTTTGAGCCACACCACCACAGGTTGAGTCTCCAGGCTCAGACCGGGCTCAACATCTGGTGCTCCGCGCCCTGAGAACTCGTTCCGTTCCAGGCTGAGGTCCGGGGATCAAAGCGGGTCGAGCTTGACCGTGCGTCCGACCTGACTCACCCTTCCAGTCCAAGAGGGGGCTCACATGAACGTCATTTTGCCGATCGGGGAACAGGGCCGCTTGCGGCCCGTCACCAAACGGCCGCCCCGTCCGCTGCCGCTCGACAGCGTGATCGAAGGCGACTGTATCGCGGCGATGGCTGGCCTGCCCGACAAGTCGGTCGACATGATCTTCGCCGACCCGCCCTACAACCTCCAGCTTGGCGGCGACCTCTTCCGGCCCGAGGGCGGCCGGGTCGATGCGGTCGACGATGCGTGGGACAAGTTCGACAGCCTTGCCGTCTATGACGATTTCACCCGCGACTGGCTGGCCGAGGCGCGCCGCATCCTCAAGGACGACGGCACCATCTGGGTGATCGGCAGCTATCACAACATCTTCCGCGTCGGCGCGCTGCTGCAGGACGCCGACTTCTGGATTTTGAACGACGTCGTCTGGCGCAAGGTTAATCCGATGCCAAACTTTCGCGGCACGCGCTTCACCAACGCCCACGAAACGCTGATTTGGTGCGCCAAGGACGAGAAGGCGCGCTACACCTTCAACTATCGCACGATGAAAGCGCTCAACGACGATTTGCAGATGCGGTCGGACTGGCTGCTGCCAATCTGTTCGGGCGCGGAGCGGGAGAAGGGCGAGGACGGTCACAAGGCGCACCCAACGCAGAAGCCGGAGGCACTGCTCTATCGCGTGCTGCTCGCCTGCACCAAGCCGGGCGATGTGGTGCTCGATCCATTCTTCGGCACGGGCACGACCGGTGCGGTCGCGCGCCGTCTCGGGCGGCGCTGGATCGGGATCGAGCGCGAGGCGGATTATGTAGGAGTTGCGCGGCGGCGGATCGAGGCGACGCTCCCGCTCGACGAAAGCGCGATGACGATCATGGCCGACAAGCGCGCCGCGCCGCGGGTTGCGTTTGGCGTGCTGGTGGAAAGCGGCCTTGTGCCGCCGGGCACCGCGTTGACGGACGCGCGGCGGCGCTGGACGGCAACCGTGCGCGTCGACGGCTCACTCGAATGCGAGGGGCACAGCGGGTCGATTCACAAGGTCGGTGCCGCCTTGCAAGGAGCACCATCGTGCAACGGCTGGACCTTCTGGCACCTCGACCAGGGGGACGTCCTGACCGACATCGACGCGCTTCGGCAGAAGCATCTCGCCACGCTGTAGCTTGTCCTGACCGGAGCGAGGCCCTAACCGCTCGACCTTCCGTTCCGGCCAGGCGAGACGATGTGAGCAGCTTCAGGACTCTCGACGATCTCCCCGACGACCTGCACGGCAAGCGAGTCCTTGTCCGTGTCGACTTCAACGTGCCGATGCACGAAGGCTCGGTCAGCGACGACACCCGCCTGCGCGCGGCAGTTCCGACCATCGCCGAACTGTCCGACCGCGGCGCGATCGTTCTCCTCCTGTCGCACATTGGGCGTCCGAAGGGGCACAGCCGCCCTGATCTGTCGACCGCGCTGGTCGTCCGGCCGCTCCACTTGATCACCGGACGCCCGGTGCGCTTCGTCGAGGATTGCCAGGGGCCGGAGGCGGAGCGCGCCATATCGACCATGACCGCGGGCTCGATCGGAATGCTCGAAAACACGCGCTTTCATCTCGGCGAGGAGAAGAACGATCCGGATCTCGCCCGCGGCATAGCGGCGCTCGGCGACTATTATGTCGACGACGCTTTCTCCGCTGCGCACCGCGCCCACGCATCGACTGAAGGGATCACGCATTTCCTCCCCTCATTCGCCGGCCGGGCGATGGAGGCTGAACTGAAGGCGCTAGAGGCCGCGCTTGGCCATCCCGAGCGGCCGGTCGCCGCGGTGGTCGGCGGCGCCAAGGTTTCGTCGAAGCTCGCCGTGCTCGGCCATCTTGTCGGGAAAGTCGACCATCTGATCATCGGCGGCGGCATGGCCAACACCTTCCTTGCCGCCCGCGGCGTGTCCGTCGGCAAATCGCTGTGCGAGCACGACCTCGTCGGCGAGGCGGAGGCGATCTTCGCCCGCGCCGAGGCGGCCAATTGCACCATTCATCTGCCCTACGACGTCGTCGTGGCCGGTGGCGCTCGCCCGAACTGCCGCGGCGCTGACGCAGGACGGCAGCCTGGTGTCGGTAGCGGGCGGCGGAGACACGGTCGCAGCGCTCAATCACGCGAGGGTGACACCCGAATTCAGCTTCGTTTCGACCGCCGGCGGCGCCTTCCTCGAATGGATGGAAGGGCGAACCCTGCCCGGAGTGGCCGCGCTTGAGCGCCAAGCCGTTGCGAGTCAATTGAGCCCGCCCTAGAGCCTCGCTGCACACCGATTGCTGTATGCTTACAAACGGGGATTCGATGACCAACGAAGAGATGCGAGCGAAGATCGCGGAAGGACGTGGGTTCATCGCCGCGCTCGACCAGTCGGGCGGCTCCACGCCCAAGGCCCTCAAGGGCTATGGGATCGAAGAGAGCGCCTGGAGCAGCGATGAGCAGATGTTCGACCTCATCCACAAGATGCGCTCGCGCATCATCACCTCGCCGTGCTTCAGCGGCGACAAGGTGATCGGCGCGATCCTGTTTGAGCGGACGATGGAAGGCACCGTCGATGGCAAGCCGACCCCGCAGGCGCTGATCGACAAAGGGATCGTGCCCTTCCTCAAGATCGACAAGGGTCTGGAGGACGAAGAAAACTGCGTCCAGATGATGAAGCCGATGCCCGGCCTCGACGCGCTGCTCGATCGCGCGCGCGGACTTGGCGTGTTCGGGACCAAGGAGCGGTCGGTCATCAACCTCGCCAATGAGGCCGGAATCGCGGTGTTGGTCGCTCAGCAATTCCAGGTCGCCGCCCAAGTGCTTGCTCACGGCCTCGTGCCGATTATCGAGCCGGAGGTGAACATCAAAAGCGCGGATCGCGCCGAGTGCGACGCGCTGCTGCTGGCGGCGATCCGCGAGGAACTGGATCATCTTGCCGAAGGCCAGCAGGTGATGCTCAAGCTTTCGATCCCCGCGACGGCAGGCCTGTTCGATCCGCTGGTCGATCACCCAAAGGTGTTGCGCGTGGTCGCGCTGTCGGGTGGCTTCAGCCGCGACGAGGCCTGCGCCGAGCTCGCCAAGAACCGGGGCATGATCGCCAGCTTCTCACGCGCGCTCCTCTCCGATCTGCGCGACCAGATGAGCGACGAGGAGTTCGACCGCTCGCTCGGCGGCGCGATCGACCAGATCGGCCGCGCCTCGATGATCAAGGTATAGGCTGGACGCCGGAAACCGCTTCGCTAAGCCCTCGGCCATGACCGTGATGCGCTTCGACTGCCACCGCGGAATCACCCCGCTGCTGTGGGCGTTTGCGGCGCTGGCAACGACGGAATTGCTCGTCGTGCATCTGGTCCTGTCTTTGAGATGGCCGAGGCTGGCGTGGGGCCTGACCTTGATCACTGTGATTTCGCTCGTGTGGCTTGTTCACTGGATCGGGTCTTTCCGCCGGCGACCGCACGAACTCGGGTCGGACAGCATCCGGTTGCGCTGCGGCACGCTGCGGGAGATCGAGCTTCCCTTGAACCGCATCAGTCAGGTGCGCTCCTCATGGAGTGCGGGTGAGCATCGCGGGAGTGGCGTCGCCAATCTCGTTCCGATTGCCTACCCCAACCGGCTGTTCGATCTGGACCCGCCGATCAGAGGGCCGCGCGGGTCAATGCATCGTGTCGCGGTGCGGGTCGATGAGCCCGAGAAGTTGGACTTCGCGCTCGCGCAACTCGGGGTGAAGATCGCATGATCGAAGACGACGTCGACCTCAGCGCCTTCCGTCCTCCCGAGCGGACCGTGCCTGCCGAACTTTACTTGATCAGTCCGCAAGAGGTCGGCGGCGGCTTTCCTGATCGCCTAAAGGCGGCGCTGTCAGACGGGCCGGTCGCTGCATTCCAGCTTCGGGTGAAGGATGTTTCCGAGCATGAGCTGGCGCGGCTCGCGGAGCCGCTGCAGCGCATCTGTGCCGACCATGACGTCGCCTTCATCGTTAACGACAGCATGGCGCTGGCGAAGCGGATCGGCGCCGATGGGGTTCATCTCGGCCAATCGGACGGTGACGTTCGCGAGGCTAGGGCGCTGCTTGGTCCTGCCGCGCAGATCGGCCGCACCTGCCACGACAGCCGCCACCTCGCGATGCAGGCGGGCGAGGCTATTTGAGCTGCCGTGCGTCGCGATCGGCGGGATCACGCCCGCCAACGCCGTGCCGCTCGTGGCGGCCGGCGCGGATTTCATTGCGGTCTGCCAGGCAGTGTTCGGGGCGGAGGATCCGCGTCAAGCCGTTGCGGCATTCGGCCCGGTGCTGCGCGGGTGAGTCGGATTTTGGCCTAGAAGGGACGAACGCTCGGCTGGCTGACGCGCAGCGCGGCATACCCTTGAGCAAGTTCCTGGTGAATCCGGCGCGCCGCCTCCGATGAGGCATTCGCTGCCGCGTCCCGTTCAATCCGCTCACGCTGTCGGAAATAGTCGGTGGACTTATCGTCGTGCATGTTGTGCCCCATCCTTGAGTCGCACGATTGCGGCCTCATGTGTCTGACAAGACGACATAATACAGCGTTTTCTCGACCAGGGATTATCCTGCGTTAGCCCCGTCCGGAAATCACACTAACCTTCCATCAGGCCATGGCGGCGCGCAATACACGCGCATCCTCGATGGCGTCGCCGCCGATGTCGTTGTTGAAATACGCCCACGCGCTGCGGCCGACAGCGCGCTGTTCGTTCAGCCAATCCGCCCAGTCTTTCATCTGCGTTTCACTGTAGCGCCCGCGATATTTGCCGCCCGTGCCGTGAAAGCGAACATAGGCGGTGCGGCCGCTCGCCCAGCGCGGTGAGACGAGACCGACGAGATCGTGCGTGACGAACCCCACCCCGTGGCGATCGAGCAACGCCAGCACAGCCTCGACGTACCAACTCCTGTGCCGGAACTCGACCACATGCTCGATGTCGGTGGGCAGCAGCGCGAGATAGGCGGCGAGGCGTTCGTCATTACGATGGAGGCTCGGCGGCAGTTGATGGAGCAGCGGGCCGAGCGCGGGCCCGAGCATTCGCGCGAGGGCGATGAACTCCGCCAGCGGCTCCTCTACCCCGGCCAATTTCTTGTTGTGCGTGATGAAGCGGTTGACCTTGACCGCATAGCGGAACCCGGGCGGCGCCTTCTCGCGCCAGCCGTCGAAGGTCGACGGCAGGGGCAGGCGGTAGAAGCTGGCGTTGATCTCGACCGTGTCGAAGCTCTCCGCATAACGATGAAACCATCGCTTCTGGGCGAGCTCCGCGGGATAGAAGCCGCCCTTCCAGTGTCGATAGACCCAGCCCGAGCAACCCACATGAATGCCGTTGCCCGTCATACGTGCCGGCTGATCGGAACGGAGATGGAAAGAAGTCGCCGGTTCATCGTTCATCCCCCAACCCTTACGGCCTCGGGAGAGTTGCGTGACGTCAAAAACCATCATTCGTTCGACCCTCGGCCTCGCCGGCCTGAGCATCGCGGCACTGGCGATCGCACAAGCTCCGGCGGCGCAACCTCCGTCGGCGGGGAAGCCCGCCGCAGCATGGGCTCCACCCGGCACGCCGGGATCGCCGATCAACGGCGAAATCTTCCACGCCCAAGTGCTGCTCGACGTCGCCGGCTTCCCGTCGGGCGTGATCGACGGCAAGAAGGGCATGGTCTTCGGCAAATCGATCAGCGGTTTCCAGGAAGCGCACAACCTCAAACCGACCGGGCAGTTCGACACGCCAACACGCCAGGCGCTCCTCGGCCAAAATCGGCCGTCCACGATCATGGTCAAGCTCTCGCCCGATCAGGTCGCGGGGCCGTTCGTCCTGCCCTTCCCGAAAAAGCCGGAGGACCAGGCCAAGCTCCAGTTCATGGGCTACCGCAACATGCTGGAGGAAGTGGCGGAGGAGTTCCACACAACGCCGGACACCATTGTTGCGCTGAACGGGCTGGACGCGAAGATCGGAGCGGGCGCGACCTTGCGACTGCCGAACGTGATCGCCGCCAACCGCAATTATGACGGGGCGAAACCGGACATCGCGCCGTGGATGGCGAAGCTCAACGTCGACTCCGGCGACATCCAGGGCGACTATGTCGTGGTCAGCAAGCACGAGGGCGTGTTGCGCGTGATGAAGGGCTCTCCGCCGCAAGGCGCGCTGAGCAAGAGCGACAGCACGGGCAACAAGCCTCCGGCCGACACCGGCAGCGGTCAGGTCGTCGCCCAGTTTCCTGTCACGATGGGCTCGACTCACGATCCGCTGCCGCTCGGGCTATGGAAGGCGACGACCTACGCTTTCCTGCCGCCGTTTCATTACAATCCGGCGCTGTTCTGGGACGCCAATCCCGACAAGTCGGAAGAGAAGCTTCCGCCGGGCCCCAATGGACCCGTCGGCCTCGCCTGGCTCGACCTCACCAAGGAGCATTACGGCATCCACGGTACCGGCTCGCCCGAGACGATCGGCCGTGCCGAAAGCCACGGCTGCATTCGGCTGAGCAACTGGGACGTGCTGCGCCTGTCGCGGATGCTGAAGCCGGGCTTCAAGGCCGTGTTGACGTCGTAAAGGGGAGGATATGGGGCGCGCCTTCACCGTCATTTCCACCGCCGTCATCACGGCGGTGCTGACCAGCGCCTTCTGGGTGTTTACCTATAATATCGGCGGCAGCAGCGATGCGCGCAGCAACGGCAGGGTGGAGGGCACCGGCGATGCGGCCATCGTCAAGCGGGCCAATTCGCCGCCCGTCGAAGTGGCGGAGACGGTCGAAATCGGTCCCACCGGCCTCGCCATTCCCGTCGCGGGGATCAAGCGGGACCAGATGACCGACACCTTCACTGCCGCTCGGGCCGGCGGCCGCAGGCATGATGCGATCGACATCATGGCTCCCGAGGGAACGGCGATCATCGCCACGGCGCCAGGCACCGTCGAGAAGCTGTTCGAGAGCGTCGGCAAGGGCGGCACCACGGCCTACGTCCGTTCGGAAGACGGCAAGTGGATCTATTACTATGCGCATCTTCTTTCATATGCGCCCGGACTTCGCGAAGGGCAGAAGGTCGCGCGCGGCGATATGATCGGTCGTGTCGGCCACACCGGCGACGCCAGCCCCGCCGGACCTCACCTCCACTTCGCCATCAACCAGATGAACCCGGGCGAGCGCTGGTGGCAGGGGACGCCGATCAATCCCTACCCGCTGCTTGCCGGAAAACCGGCCAAGGGCTAAGGGCCCGCACTTCGCTTCTTCCGTTCGGGCTGAGCCTGTCGAAGCCCTGCTCTCTCTTCTTTTCAGAAGGACAGCCCTTCGACAAGTTCGGGGCGAGCGGCTCTTGGGACATGATTCATGAAGATCAGCGGCGTGGACATCCGTCCCGGCAACATCATCGAATATGAAGGCGGCATCTGGCGCGCGGTCAAGATCCAGCACACCCAGCCAGGCAAGGGCGGCGCCTATATGCAGGTCGAGCTCAAGAACCTGATGGACGGTCGCAAGAACAATGTCCGCTTCCGCTCCGCCGAGACGGTCGAGCGCGTCCGCCTCGACACCAAGGATTTCCAGTTCCTGTTCGCCGACGGCGACATGCTCACCTTCATGGACAAGGAAAGCTACGAGCAGATCAGCCTGCCGCGTGACCTGCTCGGCGATGCCGCGGCCTTCCTTCAGGACGGCATGGACGTGGTCATGGAGCTACACGAGGAGCGACCGATCTCGGTCCAGCTGCCCGATACGATCGAAGCGACCATCGTTCAGGCCGATGCCGTCGTGAAGGGGCAGACCGCCAGCTCCAGCTACAAGCCGGCGATCCTGGAGAACGGGGTTCGCGTCATGGTCCCGCCGCATATCGGCGCCGGCACGCGGATCGTCGTCGATGTCTATGAGCAGACCTATGTCAGGCGGGCGGATTAGCTATTTGCCCCTCCCGCCAGAGCGGGAGGGGACGTCGAGCGCAGCCAGACAGGGGAGGGCCTGTCGCGTGCAGCGAGAACAGGCCCTCCCCCAGCCCCTCCCGCTCTGGCGGGAGGGGGGAAAGAAGACCCATGGTTTCCCATTCCGGCCTCATCACCGTCATGCAGCGCGCGGTCCGCAAGGCGGCGCCGCGCCTGCGCCGCGACTTCGGCGAGGTCGAGCAGTTGCAGGTATCGAAGAAGGGCCCTGGCGACTTCGTCACCATGGCCGACAAGCGCGCCGAAGCGACGATCGTTGACGAACTGCGCAATGCGCGCCCCGACTGGGGCATGCTGCTCGAAGAGGGCGGGGAAATCGCGGGCGATCCCGACAAGCCGCGTTGGATCGTCGACCCGCTCGACGGCACCACCAATTTCCTCCACGGTATCCCGCATTTTTCGATCTCGATCGCGGTCGAGGAAAAGAAGCCCGACGGCACGGGCGAGATCACGCAAGGTCTGGTCTATCAGCCGGTCACCGACGAAAGCTTCTGGGCGGAAAAGGGCCGGGGCGCGTGGCTTCAGGACCGCCGCCTGCGCGTGTCCGCCCGGCGCAACCTCGACGAAGCGGTGATCGGCACCGGCATTCCCCACTTCGGCCGCGGCAATGTCGCCAATTGGTCGCGCATCTTCGGCGCTATTGCGCCCGAAGTCGCCGGCATCCGCCGCTTCGGCTCGGCCGCGCTCGATTTCGCCTGGGTTGCCGCCGGGCGGATGGACGGCTTCTGGGAGGATGATCTCGACCCATGGGACAGCGCGGCCGGCATCCTCCTCGTCAAGGAAGCCGGCGGCTACGTGTCCGACTATCGCGGGCAAAACCGGATGTTCGAGCGCCGTGAGTATCTCGCCGCGAACAGTGACCTCCATTCCAAGCTCCACAAGCTCCTCGCGGGCGCGCTGCGGTAGTTCCCCCTCCCGCCGAAGCGGGAGGGGGAACTACCGCAGCAGCGAAGGGGAGGGCCTGTCCTCGCTAGAAATAACATGCCCTCCCCCGCTCGCCTGCGGCGAGTCGCCCCTCCCGCTCCGGCGAGAGGGGAGAAGTGTTGCCCCCCTCCATCCCCTGTCCTAAAGCCGCGCCAAGATTCGTCCCGGGAGCCTATCGTGGCCAGCGTCGCCTTCGGATATCTGCCGATCCTCCTGTTTCTGGGGATCGCGCTTGCGCTGTCGGGGACCTTTGTCTTCCTGCCGATGGTGGTCAGCCGCCTGACGGGCACGCACAAGCCGACACCGCAGAAGCTCAGCGAATACGAGTGCGGCTTTCCCGCCTTCGAGGACAGCCGCGCCCAGTTCGACGTTCGCTTCTACCTCGTCGCCATCCTGTTCATCGTCTTCGATCTTGAGGCTGCCTTCCTGTTCCCGTGGGCGGTGTCGCTGAAGTTCACCGGCTGGACCGGCTGGATCGCGATGATGGGCTTCCTCGCCGAGCTTGCCCTGGGCCTCGCCTATGCATGGAAGAAGGGCGCACTCGAATGGGAGTGATGCTCACCCCGGCCGAGAACCGGAACCCGACCGAAGAAGAACTTGCGCGCGCCGCCGGTCTGGTTCCCGGCAGTGCCGAGCACGGGCGCTTCGAGGCGATGCGATCGGAGCTCGACCAGAAAGGCTTTCTCGTCGCCAGCCTCGACGACCTTACGACTTGGGCGCGCACCGGATCGTTATGGTGGATGACCTTCGGCCTCGCCTGCTGCGCGGTCGAGATGATCCACGTCAACATGCCGCGATACGATCTGGAGCGGTTCGGCGTCGCCCCGCGCGCCAGCCCGCGACAGTCCGACGTGATGATCGTCGCCGGCACGCTGTGCAACAAGATGGCCCCGGCGCTGCGCACGGTTTACGACCAGATGGCCGAGCCGAAGTACGTCATCTCGATGGGCAGCTGCGCCAATGGCGGCGGCTATTACCATTACAGCTACTCGGTCGTGCGCGGCTGCGACCGGATCGTGCCGGTCGACATCTACGTCCCCGGCTGCCCGCCGACGGCGGAAGCGCTGCTCTACGGGATCATGCAGCTCCAGCGGAAGATTCGCCGCGAAGGGACGATCGAGCGGTGATTGGCGGTATGCAAATCCTCCTCGGAACGGGGAAGGGGACCATGCGCAGCATGGTGGAGGGGCGGTTCCACGCTGAGAGCCCCCTCCGTCAGCCTGCGGCTGCCACCTCCCCGTGCCGGGGAGGATTGTGATGGCGAGTTCTGCTCCCCGCTACGCGCCGGCGCCCGAAAATTGGGGTAATCTGGCCGCAACTCCGCGCAAGGGACTGGAGACGGCATTCAACGTTGCGCGCGATAACCTCCTTGCCGTGCTGACCACCCTTCGCGACGTGCATGGCTATCAGCAGCTGATGGAGATCGCCGGGGTCGACTATCCCGATCGGCCGGAGCGCTTCGAAATCGTCTATTGCCTGCTGTCGCTGACCAGAAACTCACGCATTCGCGTTCACGTCACCACCGACGAAACCACCCCGGTCCCGAGCGTCACCTCGCTGTGGCCCGTCGCCGGCTGGCTCGAGCGTGAGGTATTCGACATGTACGGCGTGACCTTCGCCGGCAACGCCGACCTGCGGCGCATCCTCACCGACTATGGCTTCGAGGGTCACCCGCAGCGCAAGGACTTCCCGCTCACTGGCTATGTCGAGTTGCGCTACTCCGAGGCGGAGAAGCGGGTGGTCTATGAGCCGGTTAGCCTCGCCCAGGACTTCCGCAACTTCGACTTCCTGATGCCGTGGGAAGGGCCGGAGTATCGCCTGCCGGGCGACGAAAAGGCGCAGGGCGAAGCGCCCGGCGCTCCGTCGCCAATACCGGCCGGCGGGGCTGCGCCGACGGTGCCCGCCATACCCGGACCCGGGACGCCCAAGGTGACCGAGAAGCCCGCGGACACCGGGGCTGGCGCGCCAGCCGGCAAGACCGCCCAGGCGGATGCTGCCAAGCCGGCGACCGCCAAGGCCAAGAGCGAAGTCAGCAAGGCGAGTGGCGTCCCCGACCCGAAGCCTAGGCGCGGCGGCAAGAAAGCCGACGGTGGGGACGCGACCGCATGAGCATCTTTGGCATCATCCCCGCGAACGCGGGGACTCCATTATGTTCACGCGGAGGCGCGGAGGCGCGGAGGAAGCCCGCTCTTCTTCTCCGCGCCTCCGCGCCTCCGCGTGAGATGATTTCTTTCGATGTTCCCGCTTGCGCGGGAATGGCGGGAGTGTGCGCATGACCACCCGCACCCTCGAGGTGACCGGCGTCGACGTCACCCCCGAAGGCCGCGCCGCGCCGCAATATGGCGACCGGCCGACCGTGGGCGACGAGGTCGTCCAGAACTACACGATCAACTTCGGCCCGCAGCACCCCGCCGCGCACGGCGTGCTGCGCCTGATCATGGAGCTCGACGGCGAGACGGTCGAGCGGGTCGACCCCCACGTCGGCCTGCTCCATCGCGGCACCGAGAAGCTGATCGAGTATAAGACCTACGCCCAGGCGCTGCCCTACTTCGACCGGCTCGATTACTGCTCGCCGATGTGCATGGAGCATAGCTACGTGCTCGCCGTCGAGAAGCTGATGGGGCTCGAGGTGCCGCTCCGCGCGCAGTATATCCGCGTGCTGATGGCGGAACTGACCCGCATCATGAATCACATGCTCAACCTCGGCAGTCACGTCATGGATGTCGGTGCGATGACGCCGAACCTGTGGCTGTTCGAAGTGCGCGAGGACACGATGCAGCTCTATGAGCAGGTGTCGGGCGCGCGGATGCACGCCAATTATTTCCGCGTCGGCGGCGTCCACCAGGATATTCCGCCAAGGGTGCTCGACAACATCGCCACCTTCCTCGACAAATTCCCGACGATCTTCGAGGACGCGATCAGCCTCGTCGCCGACAACCGCATTTTCAAGCAGCGCAACGTCGACATCGGCACGGTCAGCAAGGAGGACGCGGTCGCCTGGGGCTTCTCCGGCCCGATGATCCGCGCCGCCGGCATTGCGTGGGACTTGCGCAAGTCGCAGCCTTACGACGTCTACGACCGCGTCGAGTTCGACGTGCCGGTCGGGACCAGGGGCGACTGCTACGACCGCTTCATGGTGCGGGTCGAGGAAGTGCGGCAGTCGGCCAAGATCATGCGCCAGTGTTTGAAGGATATGCCCGAGGGCCCGATCGGCAGCCTCGACCGCAAGGTCTTCCCGCCCAAGCGCGCCGAGATGAAAACCTCGATGGAGGCGCTGATCCATCACTTCAAGCTCTACACCGAGGGCTATCACGTCCCCGCCGGCGAGGTGTACGTCGCGACCGAGAGCCCCAAGGGCGAGTTCGGCGTCTATCTCGTCGCCGACGGGACGAACCGGCCGTACCGCTGCAAGATCAGGCCGACCGCTTTCTCGCATTTGCAGGCGATGGACTTCATGATGAAGGGCCACATGCTCGCGGACACGACCGCCGTGCTCGGCGCCGCCGACATCGTCTTCGGGGAGTGCGACCGGTGAAGAGGGCCTTGCTCGTCCTGGTCGCCCCGTTCGTGTTGGCGAACTCCGGCAGTGCTATGCAGTATGAAACTGTCGCACGCCTGGTCGAACTGATCCAGTCAGGTAAGATTAAACAGGCCAAGTCACTCGTGAGTGAAAAAGTGCAACTGAACATGTATCAAGGTAGCCCCAGACAGCTCACCTTTACCCAGTTTGCGAGATACATCCCGTCTTGTCCGATTGAGAGCATGGATGCGAATAAAGGTGAATCAGTCACAGTTTACTTCTCATGCCCGGAAAATCCTCGGCAAGCCTCTTTCTCGTTCTCTCGCAAGAAGATTGCGACGATAAGTTGGGGTGAGCCGCTGTCGATTCCTATTCCCACGGCGAGCCAACCTCATGTCTGATCGCATGTTGCCTTTGTTCTCCCGCGAAGGCGGGAGTCTAGACCGCTGCGTGAGCAGCGCTTGCGCGCTGGTCTGGGCCCCTGCCTTCGCAGGGGAGCGGCGAGGTGCACCTCGTGGCTGAGTGCATCTTCCATCCGGACACGGCCGAGCTGCGCGAGCGGTGGGGAGCGTTCGCCTTCACCGATGCGCACCGCAAGTCGGCGGACAAGATCATCGCGCGCTACCCCGAGGGGCGGCAGCAGTCGGCGACGATCCCGCTGCTCGACCTCGCCCACCGGCAGGTCGGCGAGGAGACCAACACGCAAGGCTGGCTGCCGATCCCGGTGATCGAATATGTCGCCGCTTACCTCGATCTGCCGCCGGTGCGGCTACTTGAGGTCGCGACCTTCTACACCATGTTCAACCTCGCCCCGGTCGGCCGCTTCCACGTCCAGGTGTGCGGCACGACGCCGTGCATGCTCAAGGGCTCCGACGACGTGTTCGCCGCCTGCAAATCGCGCGGGCTGAAGAAGGGCTATACCACCCCCGACGGCCTGTTCACGCTGACCGAAGTCGAATGCCTCGGCGCCTGCGCCAATGCGCCGATGGTCCAGATCAACGACGACAATTACGAGGATCTCGACGAGCAGCGGATGGGCGCGGTGCTCGACGCCTTCGCACGCGGCGAGAAGCTCAAGCCCGGCCCGCAAATCCCGCGCCAGACCAGCTGCCCGCTCGGCGGCCCGACCACGCTCAAGAAAATGGCCGAGCGCAATTACGATTACCGGGGGCAGTGGTGATGGGTTTTGTCGCGATCCTCCCCGGCACGGGGAGGGGAACCATGCGCAGCATGGTGGAGGGGGCCCTCGGCATGGGCATCCTTCGCGTTGCAAGACCCCTCCACCACGCCGTTGGCGCGGTCCCCCTCCCCGTGCCGGGGAGGAATTGATGGGCACCACCACGCCCCTCGCGGACAAGGACCGCATCTTCACCAACCTCTACGGCTTCCAGTCGCCCGACCTGAAGGCGGCGCAGGCTCGGGGGGATTGGGACAACACCGCCGCGCTGATGGCGCGCGGGCAGGACGGGATCATTGACGAGATCAAGGCATCGGGCCTGCGCGGGCGCGGCGGCGCAGGCTTCCCGACCGGCATGAAGTGGAGCTTCATGCCCAAGGAGCCCAAGCCCGGCAAACCCAACTTCCTGGTCATCAACGCCGACGAGAGCGAGCCCGGATCGTGCAAGGATCGCGAGATCCTGCGCCACGATCCGCACAAGCTGCTGGAAGGGGCGCTGATCGCCGGCTTCGCGATGCGCGCGCGGGCCGCCTACATCTATGTGCGCGGCGAGTTCCTGCAGGAGACCGACGTCCTCCGCGCGGCGGTGGCCCAGGCCTATGCCGCCGGCCTCCTCGGCACGAACGCGGCAAGCTCCGGCTTTGACTTCGACGTCTTCGTCCACCGCGGCGCCGGCGCCTATATCTGCGGCGAAGAGACGGCGATGCTCGAAAGTCTCGAAGGCAAGAAGGGCTTTCCGCGCCTCAAGCCGCCGTTCCCGGCCGGTGCCGGCCTCTACGGCTGCCCGACCACGGTCAACAATGTCGAGAGCATCGCCGTCGTGCCGACCATCCTGCGGCGCGGCGCGGCGTGGTTTGCGAGCTTCGGCAACCCCAAGAACGAAGGCACCAAGCTGTTCCAGATCAGCGGCCATGTGAACACGCCGTGCGTCGTCGAGGAGAGCATGTCGATCCCGTTTCGCGAGCTGATCGATCGCCATGCGGGCGGCATTCGCGGCGGGTGGGACAATCTGCTCGCGGTGATCCCGGGCGGGTCGTCGGTGCCGCTGGTGCCCGCGGCCGAGATCATGGACGCGCCGATGGACTTCGACGGGCTGAAGGCGCTCGGCTCGGGGCTTGGCACGGCGGCGGTGATCGTCATGGACAAGTCGACCGACATCGTCCGCGCGATCAGCCGCATCTCCTATTTCTACAAACATGAGAGCTGCGGCCAGTGCACCCCGTGCCGCGAGGGTACCGGCTGGATGTGGCGCACCATGGAGCGGCTGCGCACCGGCGACGCCGACCCCGGCACGATCGACCGGCTAATCGACGTGACGAAGCAGGTCGAGGGTCACACCATCTGCGCGCTGGGCGATGCGGCGGCCTGGCCGATCCAGGGCCTCGTGCGGCATTTCCGCCCAGAGCTCGAACGCCGCATCGCCGAGCGCGAGGGCGGGGCAATGATGGAGGCGGCGGAGTGAAGCGCGCAACATCTCTAATTTTACAAGCGGGACTAATCCTGAGCGCGCTTCAAGCGATCCTGTATACATTCCAGATGATGTTCGGCGTGGTTTTGGGCTCCAATTGGTTTTGGGGCGGCGCGATTGCGTCCTTCTTCGGGCCGGTGGCCTTCGCATCTGCTCTGCACCTTCATAGCCGCAGCGGAGCCGGTGGACACGATGCCTAAACTCACCGTCGACGGCATTGAACTTGAGGTTCCGCAGGGCGCGACCGTGCTGCAGGCGTGCGAGCTTGCGGGGAAGGAAATTCCGCGGTTCTGCTACCATGAGCGGCTGTCGATCGCCGGCAATTGCCGCATGTGCCTGGTCGAGGTCGCGCCCGGCCCGCCCAAGCCACAGGCGAGCTGCGCCCTGCCTGCTGCCGATGGCCAGACGATCCGCACCGATACGCCGATGGTCAAGAAGGCGCGCGAGGGGGTGATGGAGTTTCTGCTCATCAACCACCCGCTCGACTGCCCGATCTGCGACCAGGGCGGCGAGTGCGATCTGCAGGACCAGGCGATGGCCTATGGCCGCGGCCACTCCCGCTTCGACGAGAACAAGCGGGCGGTCGAGGACAAATATATGGGGCCGGTGATCAAAACCGCGATGACCCGTTGCATCCAGTGCACGCGCTGCATCCGTTTCTCGGACGAGGTCGCGGGGACGCCCGAGATCGGCATGCTCTACCGTGGCGAGGATAGCCAGATCACCGCCTATCTCGAGCAGGCGTTGACCAGCGAGCTGAGTGGCAATCTAGGAGACGTCTGCCCGGTCGGGGCGCTGCTCCAGCGGCCGCAGATCTTCGAGCTTCGCCCGTGGGAGCTGAAGAAGGTGCCGGCGATCGACGTGATGGACGCGGTCGGCTCCAGCATCCGGCTCGACGTGCGCCAGCGGCAGGTGATGCGCATCCTCCCGCGCATCAACGAGGACGTCAACGAGCCGACAAGCTGAAATCGGCCGGCGCGAAGGCTGCGGCCATCGCCGGTGACCTCGTGGATGCCGAGACGATGTATGCGGCGAAGGCGCTGCTGGCCGGGCAGGGGTCGAAGCTGCTCGAAGGGCGGCAGACCGGGCTCGACTATGACGTCACCAGCCTGTCGGCGGTGGCGTTCAATTCGACGATTGCCGGCATCGAGAGCGCCGACGCGATCCTGCTGGTCGGCACCAACCCGCGCTGGGAAGCGCCGCTGATCAACACGCGCATTCGCAAGGCGGCGCGGAAGGGCGCGAGCGTGTTCGCGATCGGACCCGAAGTCGATCTCGGCTATCGCGTGAACTGGCTCGGGAACGACCTGTCGTTGATCGAGAACCTCCCGGATGCCGCCGCGACGGCGTTCGCCGATGCGGGCAAGCCGGCGATGATCGTCGGCCCCGGCGCGCTCGCTCGGGGCGCACTCGGCGCGGCGCTCACGGCCGCGAGCAGTCTCAATCTCGTGCGAGACGGATGGAACGGCTTCAACGTCCTCCACACCGCCGCGTCGCGCATGGCCGGGCTGCTGCTCGGCTATGCCCAGCCGGGCGGGATCGCCGACATCCAGAAGGCCTCGCCCGAGCTGATGCTTCTGCTCGGCGCCGACGAAGTCACGCCAGACCGTTTCGCCAGCGCCTTCACTGTCTACATCGGTCACCACGGCGATAAGGGCGCGGCCGGCGCCGATCTCGTCCTGCCCGGCGCGGCCTATGCGGAAAAGCATGGCACCTTCGTCAACACCGAGGGCCGCGTGCAGCGTTCGGAACGCGCGACCTTCCCGCCAGGCGATGCGCGCGAGGACTGGACGATTTTGCGGGCGGTGAGCGATCTGCTGGGCAAGCCGCTGCCGTTCGACCGTTTCGACCAGCTCCGCACCGCGATGCACGCCGACACGCCGGCGCTGGCGCGCGACGGGCTGATCGACCTGCCGTGGGTCCCGCTGATCCTCGACCGCAACGTGTCGGGCGCGGTCGGCTATCCGATCAAGAATTTCTACCTCACCAACACCATTTGCCGGGCGAGCCCGACGATGCACCGCTGTTCGGAGGAACTGGTCCACGGCGAGCAGTTCGCGGAGGCGGCGGAGTGAGGGTGCATGCGCAAATCCTCCCCGAAACGGGGACGGGGACCATGCGCAGCATGGTGGAGGGGGCCCGTGACGGGAGCGAGGCTCATGCCGAGGGGCCCCTCCGTCAGCACTTCGTGCTGCCACCTCCCCGTACCGGGGAGGAATTATGACCACCCTCTTTCAACACTGGGGCCTCCCCTTCGGCGGGGCCTGGTTCCTCGCCACGATCATCGGCATCCTGGTCATCGCGCTGCCGCTGATGCTGGCGGTGGCGATGATCATCTATGCCGAGCGCAAGATCTGGGCGGCGATCGCGCTTCGGCGGGGACCCAACGTCGTCGGCCCGTTCGGCCTGCTGCAGAGTTTCGCCGATGGGCTGAAGGTGTTCCTCAAGGAAACCATCGTGCCCACCAGCGCCAATCAGGGCCTGTTCCTGATCGCGCCGATCATCACCTTCACCACCGCGCTGATCGTGTGGGCGGTGGTGCCGTTCAGCGTCGGAGTCGTCGTCGCGGACATCAACGTCGGCGTGCTCTATGTGCTCGCGGCCTCCTCGCTCGGCGTCTATGGCGTGATCATCGCCGGCTGGGCGTCCAACTCCAAATATCCGTTCTTCGCCGCGCTCCGCGCCACCGCGCAGATGGTCAGCTATGAAGTCGCGATCGGCTTCGTGCTGATTACGGTGGTGCTCTACGCCGACAGCTTCAACCTGACCCAGATCGTGCTCGCGCAAAAGGGGCATAAGCTGTTCGGCCTGTTGAACGGCTTCGGCTTCAACCCGCTGCTGTTCCCGATGGCGGTGGTGTTCCTGATCAGCTCGATGGCCGAAACGTTCCGCACGCCGTTCGACCTGGTCGAGGCGGAGAGCGAGCTCGTCGCGGGCCACCAGACCGAATATTCGTCGATGAGCTTCGCCCTCTTCTGGCTCGGCGAATATGCCAACGTCATCCTGATGTGCGCGTTGAACGCGATCCTCTTCTGGGGCGGGTGGCTGCCGCCGCTCAACATCGGCTTCCTCTACCTCGTGCCGGGCATCCTGTGGCTGCTGCTCAAGATGCTCTTCTTCTTCTTCGTCTTCGGCTGGGTGAAGGCGACCGTGCCGAGGTATCGCTACGACCAGCTGATGCGGCTCGGGTGGAAGGTGTTCCTGCCGTTGAGCCTGCTGTTCGTGGTGATGGTAAGCGGGTGGCTGATGCTTACCCGTTATGGAGCGGTCGCATGATCTTGATGCTTGCGCTCCTGCTCTCCTCCAAAGATACTTGGTTGGAGCGCATCTACCTCTGCGAGCGCGCGCCGGCCGCTGTTTCCGGTGAAGTACTGCCGCCCGAATCGTTCGAAATGACGTTTCAGCAGAAAGGCGACCGTCTGTCTGGCTTTCAAATGAGCGACGCACCGGACTGGCTCAACGGGGCTGCAGTCGGGCGCATCACGCATGGTAAGTATC
>JAIVIZ010000013.1 GCA_020200315.1 Sphingomonadales bacterium
AGACGCTCGTTTTTTGCCATTAAGGTAGAGAATTGTTCGAGTCACAATGTAAGCACTATCTACGTCCTGAAGGAGGAGTTCTATTCTGTCCTCTGAGACTAGAGCACCCTGGGCTATTGTATACGCGAGTGGCTGGATTTCAGCCGGACCTTCCTCCCAGCCGATGCCGTCGAGGAATGTTCCTGCTTCGAATACGCCGTCTCTATCCTTGTCGATTAGGCAAGGAGCTACCGTCGCACGTCGGCTCGGTTTATCCGAAAATGGCCCTATATGATCATCATACGGACCGCAATAGATCGCGCCTTCGAATTTGCTACCAACATCCCCGTTGGTTACTAAAAGCTTTGGGTCCCGTCCCCCCTCGATATTGACTGTTCCGACAATTTGGTGTTTTTCGCTATGGTGTACTTAACGCCGTTCCATTCGATCACACGATCTTCGTCTACTATGATGGTTGATGGTTTTCGGAAAAACGTCCGAACGAGAAGGTCTCCGCGTCGATATAGCTTAGCCTCCCGAGACAATGTCGTGCTGTCAACGCGTACTTCACGCAACGGTTCAAGTAGCACAGTCTTGGCAGAAACTTGATAGGACGGGGCCACGATGCACAAGGCCGTGACTGCGATCAGCAGGTGTTTCACCATACTATATGACTCCCCACATTCCACGCACTATATGGCTCACTGATTAACAATCAAGCGAGCATACAAGCCGATATAGCCGCTATTCTGGCTGCGATCACGGATTCTCCGTCGCTGGCCAGCTTTCGATCCGCGGTTGTCTAAAGGTCGCGCGTGATCTCACTCATTCATACGTCTGCCACCACTTGAAACAGAAGTCCGACGGTACAAAAAGAGCCGGGAGGTCGTCCCGGCCCTTTCCGTTTCCTCGTTTGCGCTTAATCCACCGCAGGCGCTTCGTCGTCGGCCTTGGCGCGCTTGCTCTTGCCGACCTTCGACTTGGGCTTAGCGGCCTTCGGCGGTGCCGGGGTGATCTCGAAGCTGGGCGCATTGTCCTTGATGCGGACCTTGACCTCGCCGCCGTTGACCAACTTGCCGAACAGCAGTTCCTCGGCGAGCGGCTGCTTGATCTTCTCCTGCACCAGCCGCCCCATCGGCCGCGCGCCGTAGAGCTTGTCGTAGCCGCGCGTCGTCAGCCATTCGCGCGCCTCGTCGTCGAGCTCGATATGGACGTTGCGATCGGCGAGTTGCAGCTCCAGCTGGAGGATGAACTTGTCGACGACGCGCGCGACCACCGCCGGCGGGAGATAAGCGAACGGCACCACCGCATCGAGCCGGTTGCGGAACTCGGGCGTGAACATCTTCTTGATCGCGTCCTCCTGGACATCCTCGCGGCTGGACGCGCCGAATCCGATCCCCTCACGCGCCATGTCGGACGCGCCGGCATTGGTCGTCATAATCAGGATCGTGTTGCGGAAATCGACGGTCTTGCCGTGGTGATCGGTCAGCTTGCCGTTGTCCATCACCTGCAACAGGATGTTGAACAGGTCAGGATGCGCCTTCTCGATCTCGTCGAGCAGGAGGACCGAGTGCGGCTGCTGGTCGACCGCATCGGTGAGCAGCCCGCCCTGGTCGTAGCCGACATAGCCCGGAGGCGCGCCGATCAGCCGGCTAACCGAGTGGCGCTCCATATATTCGGACATGTCGAAGCGCTGCAGCGGGATGCCCATGACCGAGGCGAGCTGCCGCGCGACCTCGGTCTTGCCGACGCCGGTCGGGCCGGAGAAGAGATAGTTGCCGATCGGCTTGTCGGGCTCGCGCAGGCCGGCGCGCGAGAGTTTGATCGCCGAGGCGAGCCGCTCAATCGCCATGTCCTGACCGAACACGACCCGCTTGAGGTCCGCCTCGAGGTGCTCGAGCACGCGCTTGTCGTCGGTCGAGACGGATTTCGGCGGGATGCGGGCCATCGTCGCGACAACCTGCTCGATCTCCTTGGTGGTGATGATCTTCTTGCGCCGCGAGGGCGGCACCAGCATCTGCATCGCGCCGACCTCGTCGATCACGTCGATCGCCTTGTCGGGCAGCTTGCGGTCGTGGATGTAGCGCGCGCTGAGCTCGACCGCCGACTTGATGGCGTCGGGCGTGTAGCGGACCGCATGGTGCTGCTCGAACGATGAGCGAAGCCCCGCAATGATCTTGATCGTATCCTCGACCGTCGGCTCATTGACGTCGATTTTCTGGAACCGGCGGAGGAGCGCCCGGTCCTTCTCGAAATGATTGCGGAATTCCTTGTAGGTGGTCGAACCGATGCAGCGGATCGCGCCGGAGGAGAGTGCCGGCTTGAGCAGGTTGGAGGCGTCCATCGCGCCGCCGGAGGTCGCGCCGGCACCGATCACCGTGTGGATTTCGTCGATGAACAGCACCGCGTGGGGCATTTTCTCGAGCTCGTTGACGACCGACTTCAGCCGTTCCTCGAAGTCGCCGCGATAGCGGGTGCCGGCGAGCAGCGCGCCCATGTCGAGTGAGTAGATCACGGCGGGCTTGAGCACCTCGGGCACGTCGCCCTCGATGATCTTGCGCGCGAGGCCCTCCGCGATCGCGGTTTTCCCGACGCCGGGATCGCCGACGTAGAGCGGGTTGTTCTTCGACCGGCGGCAGAGAATCTGCACCGTGCGGTCGACCTCGGCCATGCGGCCGATCAGCGGGTCGACCTTTCCGGCCTTGGCCTTGTCGTTGAGATTCGCGGTGAACTGCTGGAGCGCGCTTTCCTTCTTGCCGTCGCTCTTTTGCTCGCTCTTCTCCTCCGCGCCGCTCGGCGGTGTCGCTTCGGCCGCGCTTTCGCCCTTGCCGACGCCGTGGCTGATGTAGGTCACCGCATCGAGCCGGCTCATGTCCTGCTGCTGAAGGAAGTAAACGGCATAGCTCTCGCGCTCGGAAAAGAGGGCGACGAGCACATTGGCGCCGGTCACCTCGTCCCGGCCCGAGCTCTGCACGTGCAGGATCGCCCGCTGGACGACGCGTTGGAAGCCGCTGGTCGGCGTCGGGTCGGTGGCGCTGTCGGCGACTAGGGCGCCGAGTTCATTGTCGAGATAGTGTTTGACCGTCCCGCGCAGATCGTCGCGATTGACCCCGCAGGCGGTCATCACCTTCGAGGCATGCTCGTCGTCGACCAGCGCGATCAGCAGATGTTCGAGCGTCGCATATTCGTGGCGGCGCTTGCTCGCCTCGCCGAGTGCGTTGTGAAGCGTCTGCTCGAGGTCCCGGGCAAAACTGGGCATGGAGAACTCCTAGGTCGCGCCAGGACGCGGCGCGGCTATTACGGACAATGTCGTGAAGTTGGAGGCCCCAATCAAGGGCGACGTGGCGCGTGCGCCGGTCGTTTTATCGCTTGGCGAACAGCGCATCGGCTTGGGCGCGGTGCGCCGCCGTCTCGGTCAGGTGCCGCTCGACGCGGTCGATTTCCTCGCGCAGCGCGGCGATCCGCGCCTCCAGTTCCGCGACTGACAGTGGCCCAAGGTCCTGTCGGGCAAGCTCGATCAGCGGATCGGTGGGTTTGCTCGAAAAGAGATCGTCCAAATCCATCAGCCTAGCGTTGACCCGGTCGGCCCCGGTGTCAATAAGCGCCGCGACCAGCTTCAGGGGTAGGCGGCGTGAGCGACATTCCGGCAACAATGACCGCCATCGAGATCGCTCAGCCCGGCGGTCCGGAGGTGCTTCGCCCGACGCAGCGGCCGGTTCCGCAGCCCGGCCCTGACGAGGTGCTCGTCAAGGTCGCCGCCGCCGGAGTCAACCGACCCGACATCCTGCAGCGCAAGGGCGCCTACCCGCCACCGCCGGGCGCCTCCGACATCCCCGGCCTGGAGATCGCCGGCACGGTGGTCAGCACCGGAAACGGCGTGGAGCAACTTCTCGGACGACGGGTTTGTGCGCTCGTCGCCGGCGGCGGCTATGCCGAATATTGCGTCGCCCCGGCGGGAACCTGCCTTCCGGTCCCCGAAGTGCTTCGACTGGCCGAAGCGGCGGCGATGCCCGAGACTTTGTTCACCGTCTGGATCAACCTGTTCGAGCGGGGCTTCGCGGCCGACGGGGATGTCGTGCTGGTGCATGGCGGCACGAGCGGCATCGGCACGATGGCGATCGCGCTCGGCAATCTCTTCGGACTTGAGGTCATCGTCACCTGCGGATCGGACGAGAAATGCGCCCGCGCGGTCGAGATCGGCGCGGCCCACGCGATCAATTACCACGAGACCGACTTTGTCGATGGCGTCGAGCGCTGGACCGAGGGCAGGGGGGTCGCAGTGGTGCTCGACATGGTCGGCGGTGATTATGTCGCCCGCAATCTCAAATGCCTTGGCGAGAATGGCCGTCATGTCTCGATCGCGGTCCAGCGCGGTGTTTCCGCGGAGATCCCGATCGTCGACGTGATGCGCCGCCGGCTGACGCTGACCGGCTCGACGCTTCGGCCCCGCGACGTGGGTTTCAAGACGATGATCGCGGACGAGATCGCCAAGACCGTGTGGCCCTATGTCGAAGGGAATCGGCTCAAGCCGATCATCGACAGCAATTTCCCGCTCGCCGATGCCGCCGCCGCCCACGCCCGGATGGAGGCGGGCGAGCATGTCGGGAAGATCGTCCTGACGGTCGGCTAGCAAAAAAGGCGCGCGTCCCATGCGTAGCGGGCATGGCGAACAACCTTGATGCGCCTAGAGTCCGGATGGGCAGGGTTGATTAGGTAATTGAACGCGAACGGTGCGAGCGAGGAGGGAACGCGGGCGAGTGGGAAGGCTAACGCCTCAAGCCAGGCATCGCCCCACGCCATCGAGAGATCCTGATCGGCCGGCGCTACGTCGTCGGTGAAGCTCACGGCAGGAAGCTGATCGGCAACATCGATTTCGAGGAGTTGATAGGGTGGTGGCGTCTGCTCGACCTCGTACCGGACAAGGGTCTCGAGAAGAGCAAGGGCACTATGCTCAGCTGTGTAGACCACGCGATGTCCGGCGTGGTGCCAGCGGCCATTGAACAATTCGCCGCCGCGTCCGTCCAGGGAGGCATAGTCCGAAACTCGCCACAACTTCACTCAGGCGAGCATCCCGTGACGACCGCGTTCAAGCAGTTCGTAGACTTCTCTGGAGCCGGCACTGGTGGCGAGGAGATCCAGCGGCGCGACCCCGCCAAACACGCGCATAGGCTTCCGCAGCCAGCGCATTGCTCGTTCGTCGTCTCCGAACGTGTAAGTGCACAGGTCTAGGATCGGCAGGAACCGTGCAAGGCGATCGCTCTCGTCTCGACTGAGACGTTCATTTTCCTTCAGGCGCCGCTCGAGCGTCCTGCGGGGGGCGATCACCCGGGCGAGATCGGCGATGCTGATGTCGTCGCGCTTGAGTAAGGCGCGCAGCATATTCACGGGCAGGCCTTGGTAGACGGCTACGCGACGGTCCGTAGTGTCCGCCTTCGCGAGCGTGTCCAGACTAAGAGCCGTTGCCATTTGTCGGATATGCTGCCGCCAAATGCCAAAGTCAAGGATCGGCTTGCCCTCGCCGGGTCACCCGCGTAAACCACAGCTATGCCAGGCCGCTCCGCAAGGGGCGGCCGTTTTTGTAGCTTCATCCCCGGAGACCCTCGTGGCCCAGCCCCTGATGCCCCATGCCACCGCCGCCTGGCTGGTCGATAACAGCTCGTTGTCGTTCGAGCAGATCGCTGAATTTTGCGGCCTCCACATTCTCGAGGTGCAGGCAATCGCCGACGACACCGCGGCCACCAAACTGACCGGCCGCGATCCGATCCGCGCCGGCGAGCTGACGCATGAAGAGATTGAGAAGGGGCAGGCCGACCCCGACCATCGCCTGAAGATGCACAAGGAGCCGGATCCCATTCGCCGCACCAAGGGACCGCGCTACACGCCGGTCAGCAAGCGGCAGGACAAGCCCGACGGCATCGTCTGGATCATCCGCAATCATCCCGATGTCAGCGACGGTTCGATCGGCAAGCTGATCGGGACGACCCGCACGACCATCGCGGCGATCCGCGACCGCAGTCACTGGAACATGGCCAATATCCAGCCGAAGGACCCGGTGACGCTCGGCCTCACTTCGCAGCGTGAGCTCGATGCGGCCGTCGCCAAGGCGGCCAAAGCAGCCGGCGCGGCGCCTCCGACCGACACGCGGCTGGAAGGCGACCGGGAGGCATTGATTCAAGAGCTTCGCGCCGAACGCGATCAGCACGCCCGCGACGCCGAGGCGGCGCTTGTCGCCGCGGAAGCCGGCGAACCCGACACGTCCGACGAGATCGTTCCGGGCATCAAGGACCCATTCAAACGGGCTTGAGGCGCAAAGCCTTGAAAACGGCTCCGGCGAGGGACAGACTGCGGCATGGCTGATGATCCCACCGCCTCGCTAAGCTTCGAGGACGCCCTCAAGGAACTCGAAACGATCGTGCGCACCCTTGAGCAGGGCGCGGCGCCGCTCGACCAGTCGATTGATCTTTACCAGCGCGGCGATGCGCTGAAGCGCCATTGCGAGGCGCGGCTGAAGGCGGCGCAGGCGCGGATCGAGCAGATTTCGCTCGGCCCCGACGGCCAGCCGACCGGGACTCGCCCGTTCGATGACGATTGAGGTGCTTGAACGATCGGCCGATCTCGATGCCGAGGCGCGCACCGTCTCGGCCGCGGTCGACGCGTTGTTCCGGCGCGTGCTGGCGATGCCCGGCGACGGCCGCGACTCGCTTTATGCGGCGATGATCCATGCGGCGATCGGCGGCGGCAAGCGGTTGCGCCCGCTGCTGACGGTGGCGACGGCGCGGCTATTCAATATCGATCGCGAGCGTGCGCTGCGGGTGGGGACCGCGATCGAGGCGATCCACGTCTATTCGCTGGTCCACGACGATTTGCCGTGCATGGACGACGACGACCTCCGGCGGGGCAAGCCGACCGTCCATCGCGCCTTCGATGAAGCAACGGCCGTGCTTGCCGGCGACAGCCTCCACGCGCTCGCCTTCCAGATTCTCGCCGACCCCGCGACCCACGAGAACCCGGCAGTGCGCGCCGAGCTGGTCCTCGATCTCGCGCGGGCGTCGGGACCGGACGGCATGGCAGGCGGGCAGATGATGGACATTGTTGCCCAGAGCCAATCGCTCGATCTCGGCGCCATTACCCGCCTGCAACAACTCAAGACAGGCGCGCTGATTGAGTATTCAGTCGAGGCGGCCTGTATCATGGCCGGGCTCGACCATCAGGCGCGCACGCCGTGCCGCGGCTATGCCCGCAATGTCGGCCTTGCATTTCAAATCGCCGACGACCTCATCGACCATGACGGCGACGAGGGCGCGGCCGGCAAGCGGGTCGGCAAGGACGCCGCGGCGGGCAAGGCGACCTTCGTCTCGCTGCTCGGTGAAGAACGCGCGCGCGCTCAGGCAGCCTTGCTAGCCGATCAGGCGATCGAGCATCTTCATGACTATGGCGCGGAAGCCGATCTGCTGCGCGCGATCGCCCGCTTCGCCGTCGAGCGGGATCATTGACCATGCGCATCGGCGTTTATCCGGGAACCTTCGATCCGATGACCCTCGGCCATCTCGACATCATTCGACGGGGCGCGCACCTCGTCGATAAGCTGGTGATCGGGGTTACCACCAACCCTTCCAAGTCGCCGATGTTCTCGCTTGCCGAACGGCTGGCGATGGTCCGCCGCGAGGTCGCCGATATGGCAGGCGAGGTCGGTGTGGTCGAATTCGACTCCTTGCTGATGGATTTCGCCGAAGCGCAGGGCGCCACATTGATCCTCCGCGGGCTGAGGGCGGTCGCCGATTTCGAATATGAGTATCAGATGGCGGGCATGAACCAGCAGCTCAACGACCGCATCGAAACGGTCTTCCTGATGGCCGACGTGTCGCTGCAGCCGATCGCGTCACGGCTGGTTAAGGAGATCGCCCGCTATGGCGGGCGCATCGACAAATTCGTGACTCCGGCGGTCGCCGCCGACGTCGCTCAATATCTTGGCGCGGCGCGTTGACGCCCGCCGCACGGGAGACAGAATCGTGAAGTCGTTCGTTTTGCCGCTTGCCCTGTTTGCTCTCGTTGCCGCGGCGCCGCCGCCAGTGCCGGCACCGGTCAGCATCGTCGCGCCTGCCGCTGTCGCGGCGGACCCGGCCAATCGCCTGACGCTCGAACTGTCCAACGGCGGGCGGGTTGTCATCCAGTTACGACCCGATGTCGCTCCGCAGGCGGTGCGCCGCATCCAGACCCTGGCGCAGCAGCATTTCTACGATGGGCTGACGTTTCATCGCGTGATCCCGGGCTTCATGGCCCAGGGGGGTGACCCCAAGGGCGACGGTTCGGGCGGATCGCCGCTGCCCGATGTCAAGGCGGAGTTCAGCGACATGCCGCACCTGCGCGGCAGCGTCGCGATGGCCCGGGCGGAAAGCCCGGACAGCGCCAACAGCCAATTTTACATCATGTTCAGCCCCAAGGCCGCACTCGACCACAAATACACTGTGTTCGGCCGCGTGATCGAAGGCATGGCTGTAGTCGATTCGATCGCTCCGGGCGAACCGCCGGCTGAGCCGACCAAAATCGTTCACGCGACGCTCGGCGCGTCCATCTCCGCTGAGGCACTGCCGCCGGCCCCGATGGTTGCGACGCCAACACCTGTGGCTGCGCCTGTTGCGCCGTCTACCGAGGCATTGCCGTCCAAATAATGCGCGTCGATCTTTTCGACTTCGATCTCCCGCCCGACCGGATCGCCCTTCGCCCCGCCCGCCCGCGCGATGCCGCGCGGATGCTGCTCGTCGAGCGCCAGCGGATCGCCGACCACACCGTGCGCGACCTGCCTTCGCTGCTGCGAGCAGGCGACATGCTGGTGTTCAACGACACGCGCGTTCTTCCCGCCCAGCTCGAGGGCAGGCGCGGTGAGGCGCGGGTGGGCGTCACCCTGCACAAGCGAGCGGGGCCGCGCGAGTGGTGGGCGTTCGTCCGCAATGCGCGACGGTTGCGGGCCGGTGACCGGGTCGATTTCGCCGACGAGGTGGCTGCGTATGTCGTCGAGCGCGGCCAGGACGGCGCGGTGCTTCTGAAGTTCGACGGGGCGGAGCCGGTCGAGGAACTGCTGGCGCGCGCCGGAACCATGCCGCTGCCGCCCTACATCGCTTCCAAGCGGCCGACCGATGCGGACGATGCGGTCGATTATCAGACGATGTTCGCCCGAGAAACCGGCGCAGTCGCCGCCCCGACCGCCGCGCTTCACTTCACGCCCGCGCTGATCGACGCGCTCGACGCCGCCGGGGTCCGCCGCGAGACGCTGACGCTGCACGTTGGCGCCGGCACCTTCCTTCCGGTGAAGGCCGACGACACCTCCGACCATCGCATGCACGCCGAGTGGGGCCGCATCGATCCGGCGACCGCCGATCGGATCAACGCGGTTCGCGCCGCCGGCGGTCGGATCGTGGCCGTCGGCACGACCGTGCTCCGCCTGCTCGAAAGCGCCGCCGACGACCGTGGCCGGATTCACCCGTTCGAGGGCGACACCGCGATCTTCATCACGCCGGGCACGCCAATCCGCGCGGTCGATGGTCTGATGACCAACTTCCACCTGCCGCGATCGACCCTGTTCATGCTGGTCAGCGCGCTGATGGAGCTCGACACGATGCAAGCGGCGTATCGGCACGCGATCGCGAGCGGCTATCGCTTCTACAGCTACGGCGATGCCTCGCTGCTTTTGCCTCACCCCGCGAAATAGCTCCACAGCACGCGGGCGGTGAGTGCGAGGGAAAGCAGGACGAGCAGCGGCCGGATCAGCCTCGCGCCGAACTTCATCGCCGTGTGGCTGCCGAGATAGCCGCCGGTCATCGCGCCCGCCGCCATGCACAGGCCGAGGCTCCACCACATCCGTCCGCCGAGCGCGAACACCAGCACGGACGCAATGTTGCTGGTCAAATTGAACAGCTTGGACTGCGCCGTCGCTCGCGTGAGGCCAACGCCGCGCAGCGCGACCAGCGTGGTGGCGAAGAAGCTTCCCGTTCCCGGCCCGAAAAACCCGTCGTAGAAACCGATTCCCCCGGCAACCGGCACATAGCCACGAGCGGCCAGCCGATGGTGCGCGTCCTCATCGCTCATCCGCGGCGAGACGATGACATAGATCGCATTGACCAAGAGGAGTACGGGAATGATCAGCTTCAGCGCGCCGCCGCTGATCGATTGCACCAGCACCACGCCGATTGAGGCGCCCGCGAAAATGGCAACGATCGTGCCCCGATGCTCGCGCCAGTCGACCAGGCCCGAGCGCATGAAGTTGCCGAACGCCACGCCGGTCCCGAACATCGACTGGAGCTTGTTGGTGGCCAGCGCGTTCAAGGGCGGCACGCCGGCGAACAGCAGGGCCGGGATCATGATCAGCCCGCCGCCGCCGGCGATCGCATCGATGAAGCCGGTGAGGATCGCGGTCGCGGTAAGCGCAAGATAGAGCCAGGGATCGAGCACCGGCTCCCCCTAACCGCCGGCATCGCGCCAAGTCGAGGAGCGATGCCGCTCGCGCCTCTCGACTTCGCTCGGTGCGAACGGATACGGAGCGGCATGCCCCGGTTCGCCTTCTCGATCTCCGCAACCGACGGCGCCGCGCGCAGGGGTGCAATCGCGATGGAGCGCGGCACGATCCGAACGCCGGCGTTCATGCCGGTGGGCACCGCGGCGACGGTCAAGGCGATGAAGCCGGAAGGAGTGCGCGGGTCGGGGGCCGACATCCTGCTCGGCAACACCTATCATCTGATGCTCCGCCCCGGGGCCGAGCGGGTGGCGCGGCTCGGTGGACTGCACCGTTTCATGGGTTGGGAGCGGCCGATCCTGACCGACAGCGGCGGCTATCAGGTGATGAGTCTGGGTGAGTTGACCAAGAAGAGCGAGGAGGGGGTCCGCTTCAAGTCGCATCTCGACGGATCGCTGCACATGCTGACGCCGGAGCGGTCGATCGAGGTGCAGCGGTTGCTCGGCGCGGATATCGTCATGGCGTTCGATGAATGCACGCCGTTCCCGGCGACGCCGGAGCAGGCGGAAAGCTCGATGCTCCGCTCGATGCGGTGGGCAAAGCGCTCGCGCGAGGCGTTCGACGGCGGCGAGGAGCATGCCGGGCGAGCGGCGCTGTTCGGGATCCAGCAGGGTTCGATGATCGAGGCTCTCCGCCGACGCTCGTCGGACGCACTGATCGAGATCGGCTTCGACGGTTATGCGGTCGGCGGCCTGGCGGTCGGCGAGGGGCACGAGGCGATGTGCGGCGTGCTCGATTTCGCGGCGGCGATGCTGCCGGCCGAGCGCCCGCGCTATCTGATGGGCGTGGGCAAGCCCGACGACATCGTCGAGGCGGTGCGGCGGGGGATCGACATGTTCGACTGCGTCCTGCCGACGCGGTCGGGGCGGACCGGGCAGGCGTTCACCCTCGACGGTCCGATCAACATCCGCAACGCGCGCTTCGCCGAGGACCGCGATCCGCTCGAGCCCGGCTGCCCGTGCCCGACCTGCACGACCTACGAGCGCGCCTACGTCCATCATCTCGTAAGGTCAGGTGAGATTTTGGGCGCAATGCTCATGACCGAGCATAATCTGTGGTTCTATCAGCGGCTGATGCAAGGGTTGCGGGAGGCGATCGGCGAACGAAGGTTCGCGGCACATTCGGCCGAATTTCTGACTCGCTATCGTTCGTCCTTGCGACGCCGGCCTTGAGCCGGGGGAAGCAATCCAGCCTTCACGCCGCTGGATTGCTTCGTCGCTGCGCTTCTCGCAAAGACGGCGGGTCCGAGACGACCTTTTGCGCACGTTCAACGACAAAGCGAAACTTATCAGATGACTGAGCAATACGACACGATTGGCGTGAACTACGCCGAGCTTCGCAGGCCCGACCCGCGTATTGCTGATGCGATTGAAGCGGCACTTGGGCAAGCGCGCACAGTCTTGAAC
>JAIVIZ010000014.1 GCA_020200315.1 Sphingomonadales bacterium
GTGGCAAGCTTTCATGGGCTGTTCGATCCGCCGCAACTGCCGCAGGAGAAGATCACGGCCAAGGTCATCGCCTTTCATGGCTGGGACGATCCGATGGTCCCGTCCGATGCGGTCGTGGCGCTGGGCAAGGAGCTGACCGACGCGGGCTGCGACTGGCAGATTCACGCCTATGGGCATGTCGCCCACGGCTTCACCAATCCGCATGCCAAGGCGATCGGGATTGAGGGAGTCGCGTACAACGAGGCGGCGGCGCGGCGCAGCTGGGCGGCACTCGAAAATTATCTCGCCGAACTGTTCGGATGAGCATAAGCGAAGCCGACGCGGCCAATCGACTGATGAGGCTGGCGAAGGAGATCGCCCGGCACAATCGCCTCTATCACGACCGCGACGCGCCGGAGATCACGGACGCCGACTATGATGCGCTGGTGCGCGAGAACGCGGCAATCGAGACAGTATTTCCGCATCTCGTGCGCGCGGATTCTCCTTCGAGGGCGGTGGGCGCGGCGCCGAGCTCGCCGCTGGCCAAGGTGGCGCATGCGCGGCCGATGCTCAGTCTGGAGAATGCCTTTTCGGGCGAAGAGGTGGCCGAGTTCATTGCGAGGGTGCGGCGTTTCCTCAGCCTCGCGCCCCAAGAGCCGGTCGCGCTGACGGCGGAGCCGAAGATCGACGGTCTGTCCTGTTCGTTGCGCTACGAGGATGGCGCGCTGGTGCTCGCGGCGACGCGCGGGGACGGGGCGATCGGCGAGGACGTCACCCCCAATGCGCGGACGATCGCGGACATTCCGCAACGCATCGCGGGCGCTCCGGCGCTGATCGAAGTGCGCGGCGAGGTGTATATGGCGAAGGCGGATTTCGCCGCGCTCAACCAGCGGCAGGCGGAGAGCGGCGGCAAGATTTTCGCCAACCCGCGCAATGCGGCCGCCGGGTCGCTCCGCCAGAAGGACGCCAGCATCACCGCGGCACGCCCGCTGCGCTTCCTCGCGCATGGCTGGGGCGAGCTGAGCGAGCCGCTCGGCCACACCCAGGGATCGGCGATGGCGCGCCTCGCCGGCTTCGGCTTTCCGGTCAGCAATTTGTTGCGGATGGTCGGGAGCGTCGAGGAAGCGCTCGCCCAATATGCGGCGATCGAGCAGGCGCGCGCCGACCTGCCGTTCGATATCGATGGGGTGGTCTACAAGGTAGACCGATTGGACTGGCAGGAGCGGCTTGGCCAGGTCGCGCGGGCACCCCGCTGGGGACTGGCGCACAAATTCCCGGCGGAGCGGGCGGAGACGACGTTGGAGGCGATCGACATCCAGGTTGGGCGGACGGGCAAGCTGACGCCGGTCGGGCGGCTGACTCCGGTCGGGGTCGGCGGCGTGATGGTCGCGAACGTCACCCTCCACAACCGCGACGAGATCGCCCGGCTGGGCTTGCGCGTCGGCGACCGGGTGCGCATCCAGCGCGCGGGCGACGTCATTCCACAAGTGGTCGAGAACCTCACCCGCGACGAGCCGCGCGCGGCCTATAGCTTCCCCGACCACTGCCCGGAATGCGCGTCCGAAGCGGTCGCGGAGGAAGGCGAGGTCGACGTTCGCTGCACCGGCGGCCTGATCTGCCCGGCGCAGCGCATCGAGCGGTTGAAGCACTTCGTCTCGCGCGCGGCGATGGATATCGAGGGGCTCGGCGAGAAGACGATCGTCGAGTTCGCTGAACTCGACTGGCTGCACGCGCCCGCCGACATCTTCCGCCTGAACACACACCGATCCGACCTCCTCGGCCGCGAGGGATGGAAGGAGAAGAGCGTCGACAATCTGCTCGCCGCCATCGACGCGAAGCGCGAGCCCGAGCCGGCACGGTTCCTGTTCGGCCTTGGCATCCGCCACGTCGGCATCGTCACCGCGAAAGACCTGCTGCGCTGTTTCGGGACCATCGAGCGGCTGCGGGAGGTGGCCATCGGCGACAATGCGCAAGGCGAGCTATCGTCGGTCGAAGGCGTCGGGCCGGTCGTGGCCGAAGCGCTGGTCGATTTCTTCCACGAGCCGCACAACCGCGCCGCGCTCGACGACCTGCTGTCCGAGGTGCGGCCCCAGCCGTTCCAGTCGCAGGCGCAACAAACGGAGTGGAGCGGCAAGACGATCGTCTTCACCGGCAGCCTCGAAACGATGAGCCGGGACGAGGCGAAGGCGCAGGCCGAACGGCTCGGCGCGCGCGCGGCGGGGAGCGTCAGCGCGAAGACGGATCTGGTCGTGGCGGGGCCCGGCGCGGGATCGAAGCTCAAGAAAGCCGCAGAACTCGGTATCCGCGTCATCAACGAGGCGGAATGGGCGCAGATCGTGGCGGAGGCTTAGGGGGTTTTCAATGATTTTGAAGTGGTTGTTTCCGGGCCGGACCCCCAAGAGTGACGACTCTTTGTCCTCGGGAGGAGACAATGCTGCGGAGGCGCCCGGGGCGTCTCCATTCATCCCCAATAGCGAGTTGGAAAGGTTGCTTGTTGGCGCGGCGACTGATCCGTCGTTGCGATCAGTCTTCAACCGCGAATTGCTGCGCGAGAACCTCTTTGTGGCCACCCCTGAGGCACCTCAAGAAGTAGGTCATCGAGTGTTGGAGCAAGATGAAGTGCTTTCCATTATGAATGTGGGATCCGCTGACGGCTTAGTATTGCCGGCAATTTTTTCATCTGAGAAGAGACTTGTCGAATGCTTTGGTGTTGGAACTGGGTTCGTAGCCATGTCGGGTGCCGTGTTGCTTGATATTGTCCAGGACAGCGGTGCAGTTCTAAATCCGGCATCGGCTTACGGCGTACAGTGGAGCCGAAGTGATTTGGCGGTCATCCTGGGGAAGCCAGTCCGCCGAGTTGTGCAAAAGGATACACAATTAACTCTGGGGGAACCTTCCCAACGCCCCGAGCAGCTCATCTCGAAACTGATACCTGCCTTAGACGATGATGCGAGAGTTCAGGAGGCGTGGCTTGCCCTCGCGCACTGGCCAGAAACCGATGAATGGAGCTGGTATCTGGATGTACGCTCGAGCTGCAAAAGCGATGAGATTTCTCCCTCCTTGGGAAAAGTCTGTCAGCCGGAGCTCTTAGAGGGCAAGCCGATCGACATAGTTGTCAATTCTCCGATTGGGGCATCAGGTACGGGCATAAGACTCAAACCGCGCACCAACCACTGAGCTATGCGCCGCCGACCACCAGCACCGGCCATTCGCCCGAGCCGCGCTCGGCGAGGGTGAGGCCGAGCTTTTCGTAAGCCCCGGCAACCGCGTCGGCCTGCGTATCGAGCAGGCCGGCGAGGATGATTGTTCCGCCCGACGCCAACGCCTTCGCGAAATCCGACGCAAGTTCGATCAGCGGTCCCGCCAGGATGTTGGCGATGAGCAGGTCGAAGGGCGCGCGGGTGGCGAGCATCGGGTGGTCCATGCCGTCGGCGACCGCGAGCAATAGCTCGCCCGGCGCGTGGCCGATGGGGACGGCATTGATGCGGGCGTTGTCCTGTGTCACGTCGATCGCGACCGGGTCGATGTCGGTCGCTATGGCGCGCGCCTCGGGCCACAGCGCGAGCGCGGCGAAGGCGAGCAGGCCGGTGCCGGTGCCGATGTCGGCGATGTTGGTGAAGCGCTTGCCTGATTTCTCCAGCCGATCGAGCGCTTCGAGGCAACCGGCGGTGGTCGCATGCTGGCCGGTGCCGAAGGCGAGACCGGCGTCGATCTCGAAGGGGACAGTCCCCGCGGGGACTGTCCCCGCATGGGTCGGGGTGTGGACGAAGAAGCGGCCGGCGCGGATCGGTTCGAGCCCGGCCTGGCTCATCGTCACCCAATCATCCTCGCCGAGATGATCCACCTCGGGCTGGGCGCCCACCGCAAGGCGGCGCAGCAGGATCAGCTCCTGGGTGGTCGGCTGCTCGGCGAAATAGGCGTGCAGGCGCCAGTCATCGGGCTTCGACGGGTTGGGCTCATCGGCGACAATCACCGGCGGCGAGTCCGCGTAGGGAAAGAGGTCGCCGCTCTCCGGCAGCGCCTCCGCTTCGGCGCGGGTGCAGGCGAGCGTGACGCGCCAGCTCATTTTTCCTCCCCGAGATTTCTCGGGGAGGGGGACCATCCGAAGGATGGTGGAGGGGTTTCTGGCGCGTCGGAGAGCCCCTCCACCAGCTTCGCTGGTCCCCCTCCCCTGCAAATGCAGGGGAGGATATTAGCGGACAAAGCTTGCTCCGTTGACGTCGATGACCGCGCCGGTCGCGCTCGGCGGGGCGTCGATCGCCAGCCAGCGGATGGTCTCGGCGATCTCGCGCGGATCGGCGACGCGACCGAGCGGGATGTCGGCCAACAGCTGCTGGCCGCCCCGGCTCTCGACATAATCCTCGACCATTCCGGTCATGACGAAGCCCGGGCAGACGGCGAAGGCGAGGATGTTCTCCCGCGCATAGCCGCGTGCGATCGACTTGATCATCCCGATCATGCCGGCCTTCGACGCGGCATAATGCCAGTGCTGGGGCGAGTCGCCGCGATAGGCGGCGCGGCTGGCGACGTTGACGATCCGGCCGTGCCCGGTGGAACGGAAGTGGGCGATGGCGAGCCGGCAAAGGTCGGCGCTGGCCTGGAGATTGACGCCGAGCGTGCGCGCCCAGGACGCGTGCCACGCTTCATCCTCGGCATCATCGGCGATGGCCTCGAAAATGCCGGCATTGTTGACCAGCACGTCGATCGTGCCAAGCTCCCCAAGCGCCGCCTCCCACAGCGCGCGCGGCGCACCGGGATCGCTGAAATCGGCAGCGGCAAGGCCGTTCTCGCCCTTGGTCGAGTGACCGACGACGCGGTGACCCGCCCCGATCAGAAGGTCTAGCGTCGCGGCGCCGATGCCCCGGCTGGCGCCGGTGAGGAGAATGTTCATGGGAACGCTCTAGCGGATCCTTCCCGATACGGGGAGGTGGCAGCGCGAAGCACTGACGGAGGGGGATCGCAGTCAGAGACGACCTCGCGCGGAGAGCCCCCTCCACCGCTCAGCTGCGCCGAGCGGTTCCCCTCCCCATACTGGGGAGGAGTTAAGCCGCGAACCTCGCGACGAACTCGCTGGTGGCGGAGCGGAAGTCGGCGATGTCCTCGACGAAGCGGCCGAAGCCCTGCTCGACCTGATCGATGTCTCGCGCGACGTTTTCGGTGTCCGAGCGGATCGCGGCGATGGTCGAGCTCATCGAGTCGGCGGCGAGCGCGGTTTCGTCGACCGCCGCGGTGATCATCGTCACCGTCTGGGCCTGGAGCTCCATCGCTTCGCGGATACGGTCGGCGGAGGTCTGGACCTCTTCGACCGTGCCCTGGATCGAGCTGTTCGCCTCGACCGTCTGGCGAGTCGCCTGCTGGATCGCGGTGATCTTGGCGGTGATATCGTCGGTCGCCCGGGCGGTCTGGCTGGCGAGGCTCTTCACTTCCTGCGCAACGACCGCGAAGCCGCGGCCGGCATCGCCGGCGCGGGCCGCTTCGATCGTCGCGTTGAGGGCGAGAAGATTGGTCTGGCCGGCGATGTCGCGGATCAGGCCGAGGATCGATTCGATCGCCTCGACGTGGGCGGACAACGCCTGGCTGACCTTGACCGCCTGGCTAGCCTGGCCGCCGGCGCGGGTAGCGACATCGGCGGCGACCTCGACCTCGTTGCGGGCGTCCTCGATGGCGCGGATGAGGCCGGCCGCGGTCTGCGCCGCTTCGCGCATGGCGATGGCGGATTGTTCGGCGGCGGCGGCGACTTCGCTGGTCTTGCCGAGCATGCCGCGGGCGGATGAGCTGGTGTGCGACGATTGCTGGCGCAGCTGCTCGCTCTCGCTGGTGCAGCGCTGGACGACGCCGAGCACCTTCTGGTTGAACTCGCTCGCCTGCCGCGCCTGGTCGGCGCCGCTCTCAGAGCGCGCCTTGCCCATCGCATGGTAGAGCAAAACGTCCGTTTCGAGCATCAGCCCCTGATGGAGCGTAGCGAACAACCCGAAAGCCTCTTCGGGATCCTGAGCGACGTCACGAATGGCCAGCCGAGCGGCGTCGAGCGCGCCGGCAATTCCCGCTAGGAGAGTCGACAGATTGGTGCCGGTACCCATGGCGCGATCGACGTGGTTCTTCGCTTCTTCCGCCCACGCCGGATTGCCGATGCGCAGATATTTGTCGCGCATGTATGGCAGCAGCTGTTGGATCAGTTGCTCAAGTTGCGCGTCATCGATGTCGCGGCCGAGATCGGCGGCGGCGCGGTAGCTGACCCAGAAGCCACGCGCGATGTCGAGCTCGGCCGGGCCAATACGGGACCACAACGCTGCCGAACGGGCGGGAAGATCGCCGGTCGCATCAAACTTCTTCAGGCCGCGGGCCAAGTCGTAGGGCCTGTTCTCGCTGCCACGGTTCGCGCTCATGTCGATTCCTCTGAAAACTCTGTGCCGCCGTTCTGCCCGGCAATGGTTAAGACCGGGTTAGCCCCTGCCAATCTTGCATCGCGTCGAGCCGCTGCCTAAGCGGACGCGGCATCCATTTTCGTCAGGCAAGCCCATGTCATCCGCGCCGTCCCACAATCCGTCGCGTCCGCTGTCGCCCCATCTCGGCATCTGGCGCTGGGGCCCGCATATGCTGGTCTCGATCCTGCACAGAGTCACCGGCGGCGCGTTGACCATCGCCGGTCTGGCGCTGCTGACTTGGTGGCTGATGTCGATCGCCGAGGGTCCCGAGGACTATGCGACCTTCGCCAGCGTCGCGACGAGCCCGATCGGACTGTTCGTGCTGATCGGCCTCACCTGGGCGTTCTTCCAGCACTTCTTTTCGGGCCTGCGCCATCTCGTCATGGACATCGGCGCCGGTTTCGAACTCGCCACCAACAAGCGGATGGCGATCGCCACGATCATCGGATCGCTGATCGCGACCGCGGCGCTGTGGGCCTATATTCTGGGAGTACGGGCATGAGCCTCGGCGAGAGCGCAACGTCGCTGGGCAAGGTGCGCGGCCTCGGTTCGGCCGGGGTCGGTGGTGAACATTGGATCAAGGAGCGGATGACCAGCGCCGCGCTTATCGGGCTGTCGATATGGTTCCTCGCTTCGATCCTGTGGCTGCCGAGCCTCGACCAGAAGACGATCGGCGAATGGCTGCGCGCGCCGACCGGGGCCGTGCCGATGGCATTGTTCATCATCCTCAACTTCATTCACGCGGTTGAGGGCACCAAGTCATGGATCTACGACTATTTCCACGATGACGGAAATCGGTTCGCTGCCCACCTGATCCTTGTCTTTGCCGCCGTTCTAGGGAGTGCCTTCGCCCTGTTCGCGTTGGCGAAGATCGCCTTCGGGACGCACCCATGAGCGCAGCCTACAAGATCATCGATCACGTCTATGACGTGGTCGTGGTCGGCGCCGGCGGTGCGGGCCTCCGCGCGACGATGGGATCGGCCGAGGCCGGGCTGAAGACGGCCTGCGTCACGAAAGTCTTTCCAACCCGCAGTCACACCGTGGCCGCGCAGGGCGGGATCGCGGCGAGCCTGGGCAACATGGGGCCGGATCACTGGACCTGGCACATGTACGATACGGTCAAGGGATCCGACTGGCTTGGCGACCAGGACGCGATTGAATATCTGTGCCGCGAGGCGCCCGCCGCGGTTTACGAGCTGGAGCACGCCGGCCTGCCGTTCAGCCGCACCGAGGAAGGCAAAATCTATCAGCGTGCGTTCGGCGGCATGACCCAGAACATGGGCGAGGGACCCGCAGCGCAGCGCACTTGCGCCGCCGCCGACCGCACCGGCCACGCCATGCTCCACACGCTCTATCAGCAGAGTCTGAAATACGACGCGGACTTCTTCATCGAATATTTCGCACTCGACCTGATCATGGAGGACGGCGTCTGCCGCGGCCTCGTCGCGCTATGCCTCGATGACGGGTCGGTCCACCGCTTCCGCGCGCAGGCGGTGGTGCTTGCGACCGGCGGCTATGGCCGCTGCTATTTCTCGGCGACGTCGGCGCACACCTGCACCGGCGACGGCAATGCGATGGTGCTCCGCGCCGGCTTGCCGCTGCAGGACATGGAGTTCGTGCAGTTCCACCCGACGGGCATCTATGGCGCGGGCGTGCTGATCACCGAGGGCGCGCGGGGCGAGGGCGGCTACCTCACCAACTCCGAAGGCGAGCGGTTCATGGAGCGCTATGCGCCGAGCGCGAAGGACCTCGCCAGCCGGGACGTCGTGTCACGCTCGATGGCGATGGAAATTCGCGAGGGCCGTGGGGTCGGCGAGCAGAAGGATCATATGTTCCTTCACCTCGACCATATCGACCCGAAGATCCTCGCCGAGCGCCTGCCGGGCATCAGCGAGACCGCGAAAATCTTCGCCGGCGTCGATCTGACGCGCCAGCCGATCCCCGTGACGCCGACGGTCCACTACAACATGGGCGGAATCCCGACAAACTTCCACGGCGAGGTCGTCACGCTGAAGGACGGCAACCCCGATGCGGTCGTGCCGGGCCTGTTCGCGGTCGGCGAGGCGGCCTGCGTGTCGGTGCACGGCGCCAATCGCCTGGGCTCCAACAGCCTGATCGACCTCGTCGTGTTCGGCCGTGCAGCGGGTCACCGGCTGGCCGAGGTGGTCAAGCCTCAGGCAGCGCGGAAGCCGCTGGCGAAGGACAGCGCCGAACTGGCGCTGCAGCGGCTCGATCATTTCCGCTTCGCCAGCGGGGGTACGCCGACCGCCGCCATCCGCCTCGACATGCAGCGCACGATGCAGGCCGACTGCGCCGTGTTCCGCACCGAGAAGACGCTGGCCGAGGGCGAAGCCAAGATCGACGCGATCTACGCTCGCATGCAGGACGTCAGCGTCACCGATCGCAGCCTGATCTGGAACAGCGATCTCGTCGAGACGCTCGAACTCGACAATATGCTGGGGCAAGCGGTGGTGACGATGCACTGCGCCGCCAACCGCAAGGAAAGCCGCGGGGCCCACATGCACGAGGATTATCCGAAGCGTGACGACGCCAACTGGATGAAGCATTCGATCGCCTGGTTCGAAGGCTGGGGTGGCAAGGGCGGCGCGGTGCGGATCGATTACCGGCCAGTCCACAGCTACACGCTGACTGACGAAATTCAGTACATCGAGCCGAAAACGCGGATGTATTAGGGTTGAAATTGACGCGCGCCTTGCGGCGCGCCGGCGCTGCTCTTAATCTCCGGCCATGAAGCACATCGCCTCGCGCTCCGCGCCGTTCCTCGCCACCCTTCTCCTCACCACCGCTGCCAGTGCCTTCGCTCAGCCGCCGGCGCGAGTGAGCCCGATGATGCCGGATGTCGTCGCCAGCTACGATCAGGTCCGGCCCGAGGCGGATTTCGTCAAGCGGGTGGCGATGGTGCCGATGCGCGACGGGGTGAAGCTGTACACCGTCATCATGTTCAGGAAGGGCACTATGAACGGCCCGATCCTCCTGTCGCGCACGCCCTATGACGCCAAGGCATCGACCGCGCGGACGCCGAGCCTGCGGCTGGTCGACGTGCTGCCGGCGATCGACGCCGAGTTCGTCAATGACGGCTATGTTCGCGTCTATCAGGACATCCGCGGCATCCACAACTCCGAAGGGGTGTTCGTCATGAACCGGCCGATCGCCGGGCCGCTCAACGCGACCGGAATCGACGAATCGACCGACGCCTATGACACGATTGACTGGCTGGTGAAGAACATTCCCGAAGGCAACGGCAAGGTCGGCGTGATCGGATCGAGCTATCTCGGTTTCACCACGCTCGCGGCCGAGATCAACCCGCATCCGGCGCTGAAGGCGGTCGTGCCCGAAAGCCCGATGGTCGACGGGTGGCGTGGAGACGACTGGTTCCACAATGGCGCCTTTCGCAACCCCAATCTCGACTATGTCGTCGGCCAGACGACCGCGAAGGCGGAGAGCGGCGCGGCCGTCCCGGTCGGCAGCGGCGACGATTATTCGCGCTTTCTCGCGGCGGGATCGACCGGCGATTATGCCCGCTCGCTCGGCATCGACCGCTATCCGTTCGCGCAAAAGCTGTTCCAAAACCCCGCCTACAGCGACTTCTGGTCGTTGCAGGCGGTCGACAAGTGGCTCGCCGCGCGGCCGCTGACGGTGCCGACGATGCTCGAGGTCGGACAGTGGGATCAGGAGGACAGCTATGGCGCGCCCGCGGTCTATCGTGCGCTCGAGCCCAAGGACGTCAACAATGATATGGTGACGCTGGTCATCGGTCCGTGGCGCCATTCGGGGGCCAATCATTATGGCTACGAACTCGGCGCGCTGAACTTCACCGGCGACACGGCGCGCGAGTGGCGCACGCAATATATGAAGCCTTTTTTCGACCATTGGCTGAAGGGCGCGCCCGACCCGCATACTCCGCCGGTGCTGACCTATGCGACCGGCATCAACAAATGGGAGGCGAGCCCGCGCTGGCCGATGGGGAGCCAGAAGCCGCTCTATCTCGGCACGAACGGACGCGCGGGGTTCAATCGTCCGGAGGCTGCGGGCCATGACGATTATGTCTCGGACCCGGCCCATCCGGTGCCGTTCATCCCGCGGCCGATCGATATGGGCGCTGGTGACCAGTGGAAACCGTGGCTGGTGCGCGACCAGCGGTTCGTGTCGGGCCGGCCGGACGTCGCGGAGTGGACCACCACACCGCTCGACCAGCCGGTGCATATCATGGGCGCTCCCGAAGTCGATCTGTTCGCGGCGACCAGCGGCACCGACAGCGACTGGGTGGTGAAGCTGGTCGACGTTTACCCGAACGACGTTCCGGAAGGGGCGGATCAGGGCAGCAAGCCGTCGATGGCCGGCTATCAGCTGCCGATCGGGATCGAGATTTTCCGCGGGCGCTACGTAAAGAGCCTGGCGCAGCCGACGCGGCTGACGCCGGGCAAGGTCGAGCATTACCGGTGGGCGCTGCCCAACGTCGATCATGTGTTCCTGCCGGGTCACCGCATCATGGTGCAGGTCCAGTCGAGCCTGTTCCCGCTCTACGACCGCAATCCGCAGAGCTTCGTGCCGAACATCTTCTACGCCAAGGCCACCGATTACCGAAAGGCGACGCAGAGCATCTGGCGCGGCGGTGCGACGGCGAGTTCGGTGATGTTGCCGGTCGTGCCTTAAGCCGTTTGCGGATGGCGCCCCGGGCGCTGCGGCAGGATGACGATCAGGGCCACGATCACCACGGCGAGCACAGCCGAAGCGAGCGGCCGGCTGAATTCCAGCCCGCCCTTGGCGATCGGTTTGTCGAGGAAATCGCCGACCGTCGCGCCGAGCGGGCGGGTGAGGATGAACGCCGCCCAGAACAGGAAGACGCGGCTGACGCTGGTGGCGTAATAGAGCGCGGCAAGCACCGCCAGGCCCGCTCCGAAAAACAGCGCGCCGCCGACATAGCCCGGACCGGAGTCCGCGACCCAATCGCCGAGGGCGGTGCCGAGCGTCTGCGAAAAAGTGATCGTCAGCCAGTAAAAGGCTTCCGCGGGCGGAGTCGAAACGGTGCCGACGTTCACCGTCCCGAGGGTTCGATGCCACGCGAACAGCGAGGCCAGGACGCAGGCGAGCAGCAGCAGCGAGCCGCCCGGATACCCTACACCAAGCGAACGGTCGGCGAAGTCCGCCATCGTCGTGCCCGCGGTCGTCGATGCGACGATGGTCGCCCAATAGAGAAAGGGGTGAAAGGCTCGGGCCGCGATCTGCGCCCATACCGACAGGATCAGCGCCACCCCGAAAATCGCCGTGCCGATCAGATATCCAAGGCCCCACGACATGCTGACCGTGTCGCCCGCGGTCTCACCGAGGGTCGTCGCGAGAATCTTGATTAGCCAGAAACCGAGCGTGACCGCCGGAACTTTGCTCAAATCGCCCTTCAGTTCATCGGTCACCGTTTGCTCCGTC
>JAIVIZ010000107.1 GCA_020200315.1 Sphingomonadales bacterium
GTCGTCGCGCCGGGGATCGCCGAAGCGCTGTTCGCGACCGCCATCGGCCTGTTCGCGGCGATTCCGGCGGTGATCGCCTATAATCGCCTGACCCACGGCCTCGACCGGCTCGAAGCACGGCTCGGCCGCTTCGCCGACAAGTTCCATGCCACCCTCAGCCGCGAGCTGGAGACTTAGCTGATGGCAATGGGCGTCCCTGCGCGGCGCGGCGGCCGGAGGCGCCGGGCACCGATGGCGGAGATCAACGTCACGCCGCTGGTCGACGTCATGCTCGTGCTGCTGATCATCTTCATGGTCACCGCGCCCCTGCTCGTCGCCGGCGTCCCGGTCGACCTGCCGCAGAACCGCGCGGCACCGCTCGATCAGCAGGCCAAGCCCGTCTCCGTCACCATCGACCGGCAGGGCGCGATCTTCATCGACGATGCGGCGGTGGCCGAGGCCGCCCTGCCGAGTCGCTTCGCGACCATCGCCGCCCAGCCCGCCCCGTCCGAGGGCCGCCGCATCTATCTGCGCGCCGACAAGGGCCTCGACTATGGCCGGGTGATGCTGGTGATGGGCGAGCTCAATCGCGCCGGCCTCAACCGCGTGGCGCTCGTGTCGGTCGGCGAGCAATGACGGTCGATCGCGCCGAAATCGCCGGCACCGGCGCGGCGATCGCTTTCCACGCCGCGCTGATCGCCGCGCTGTCGCTTAGCCTGGCGCACGTCCCCCGACCGCCCGAACCGCCGTCGATGGAAGTCGAGCTGGTCGACGAGGTCGGCCTGAAGGCGGCGGCTCCGTCACCGCTCGCCTCTCCGCTCCCGCCGAGCCAGGCACCCGAGCAGGCGCAGGACGCAACGCCGCCGACTGCGCCGCCGCCCGAGCCGATGCCCGTCCCGCAGGTCATGCCGACTCCTGCTCCTCGGGCCGCGCCGTCACCCGCCCCCAGGCCCGTGCCGCAGCGTCCGATACTCGCTAAGCCCGTTCCAGCTGCTCCCGCTCACATCTCGCGGATCGGCGCCGATTTCCTCAAGGGCATCGCCGATTCCCAAGCACCTGCGGCCGCGGCCGCCAAGTCGTCAGCGCCTTCGATCAGCCCCTCGGCTATGGCGGGGATCCAGCAGGCCATCCGCCGTCAGGTCCAGCCGTGCGCCGACCGCCAGATCAATCCCGGCCCAGGCGCCAGCAAGATCAAGGTCAAGCTTCACCTCATCCTCAACCGCGCTGGCCGCCTTACTCGCCCGCCGGAAGTCGTCTCGACCAGCGGTGTCGACGACGATAATTCCAAATATGAGGAGCGGGTGAAGGATCTTGCCGTCGCCAGTTTCACGGGCTGCGCGCCGCTGGCCGGGCTGCCGCAGGAACTCTACCAGACGTCCAATGGCGGCTGGAGCAATTTCAACATGACCTATTCGCTGCCATGAGGAATCGCATGAAATATTTCGCTCTCCTCGCCGCCCTGCTTGCTTCCTCCGCCAGCGCGCAGGACGCTCCGCCGATCGAGGTCAACGTCGTCGGCGGAGTCAACGCGCAGGCAGCGATCGCCGTCCCGCCGATGCCCACGCCCGCGCCCGCCGACACACCCGCCGGCGGCACGACAGCGCTGGGCCGGCAGGTCGCCGGCGTGATCGCGTCCGACCTTCGCTCGACCGGCCGCTTCACGCCGCTCGGACCCGATGGCATCGGCGGCTACAGCTTCGCCGAGGCCAGCGCGCCCACCTACGCCAGGTGGCGCAGCGCCGGCGCGGCACAACTCGTCGCCGGCTACGTCGAGGCGCGGGGCGGCGACAGAATCACGGTCGGCTGTTACCTTTACGACATCGCCGCCGGCCGCGAGCTGGCTCATCAGGGCTTCGCCGTTGCCGCGACCGACTGGCGCCGCGCCGCGCACAAATGCGCCGACACCATCTACGCCCGGCTGACCGGCGAGGGCGCCTTCCTCGATACCAAAATCGTCTATGTCGCCGAGACCGGTCCCAAGAACCGGCGCGTCAAGCGCATCGCGATCATGGATTCGGACGGTTCCGGCCACCGTTTCCTCACCACCGGCTCGTCGACCGTCACCACCCCACGCTTCAGCCCGCGCGGCGACCGGCTGGTGTACATGACGACCGCCGGACGACGCCCGCGGGTGATGATCATGGACGTCGCCAGCGGCAGCGAACGCAGCCTCGTTCCGGGTCTCGCTTTGACCTTCGCTCCGCGCTTCTCGCCCGACGGCCGACGGGTGGTCTTCTCGATGGCATCGGGCGGCAACACCGACATTTACGTGGTCGATGCCGATGGCGGCACGCCGCGCCGCCTGACCAGCACGCCCGGCGCCGACACCTCGCCCAGCTACTCGCCCGACGGGAGCCAGATCGTGTTCGAAAGCGACCGTTCCGGCACGCAGCAGCTCTACGTCATGAATGCCGATGGATCGGACCAGCGGCGGATCAGCTTCGGCGGCGGCCGCTATGCCTCGCCGGTATGGAGCCCGCGCGGCAACCTCATCGCCTTCACCAAGATCACCGGCCAGTTCCGCATTGGGGTGATGAGTCCGTCGGGCGGCGGCGAGCGCATTCTGACCGACGCGTGGCAGGACGAGGGCCCGAGCTGGGCCCCCAACGGCCAGTTCGTCATGTTCAACCGCACCCGCCAGGGCAGCGGCCAGACGAGCCTCTACGCGGTCAACATCAACGGCGGCGATCCGCGCCGCCTGCCCACGCCCCAGGACGGCAGCGACCCGAGCTGGTCGCCGCTGCAGCGCTAAAGGAGAATTTCATGCGCACCACCCTTAACCTCGCCATCGCCGCCGCGCTGCTCGCGACCGGCGCCTGCGCCCGCCGCGACCGCGCGGTGACGGAGACCCCGCCGCCGGCAACAGAAGCGCCCGCCGCTTCCACCACGAACGAGGATAATGTCGGCCTGGTCGAGCTGCCCGGATCGCAGGCCGATCTCGTCGCCAAGGCGGGATCGGACACCATTTATTTCGGGACCGACAAGTCGGACGTCGATGCCGCCTCGCAAAAAACACTCGGCGCTCAGGCCAAGTGGATGCTGGCCAACCCCGCCGCGCGCGCCTCGATCGAGGGCCACTGCGACGAGCGCGGCACGCGCGAATATAATATGGCGCTCGGCGAGCGGCGCGCGAATACCGCGCGCGACTATCTCGTCAGTCAGGGCGTGCCCGCGGCGCGGCTGTTGGTCACCAGCTGGGGCAAGGAACGTCCCGTCGCCACCGGCTCCGACGAAAGCGCCTGGGCCCAGAACCGCCGGGCCGTTACGGTGGTGGTGAAGTAATCCTCCCCGCAACGGGGAGGTGGCAGCACGAAGTGCTGACGGAGGGGATCGCAACTCAAGACCATCTCTAGTGGAGAGCCCCCTCCACCACTCGGCTACGCTGAGCGGTCCCCCTCCCCGTTCCGGGGAGGAGAAGCTAGGCCGCGTCGCGCTGCCCCGCTTGCCCGGCGCCGAGCCATGCCCGCGCCTGACGCTGCGCCTCGGCGATCTCGCGCGCGGTCATTTCATAGCTGATCTCGGCACGGCACTGCTGCGACCGCGTGTCGCCCGACAGCGCGCCGAGGTTGAACCATTTACGCGCCTCGATAAGGTCGACGCCGACGCCGTCCCGCCCCGTCGAGTAGATCACGCCGAGGTCGAACAGCGCTTCGACATCCCCCCGCTCCGCGTCGGCAAGCCGGCTGCGAAGCAGAAAATCGGCGCCCTTCTGACTGATTGCGGCCATGTTCGTGTCCCCCAGTTCCCCTGATGACCGCACTGTCGGACGGCAACGGCAAACAAAAGGTTAACGCGCCGGCTACCAGAGTTCACAGCGCTAGATTGTCGATCAGCCGCGTCGAGCCGAGGTGCGCAGCGGCGATCAGCCGGGCGCCGGGCGCGGGTTGATCGAGAGGTGCGAGCGTGGCGCCATCGACCAACGCAAAATAATCAACCCGGCCGAAGCCTGCGGCGGTAAGCGCCGCGATCGACGCGGCGACCGAAACGTCGACCGGGTCGCCTGAGCGGATCGCTTCCCGTGCGCTCTCAAGCGCCTGCGGAAGCGCCACCGCCCGGTGGCGCTCGTCGGACGACAAATAGGCATTGCGCGAGGAGAGGGCCAGTCCGTCAGCCTCCCGCACGGTCGGCACGCCGACGATTTCCACGGTCAGGCCAAGGTCGGCAACCAACCGCCGGATCACTGCAAGCTGTTGGAAATCCTTTTCGCCGAACAGGGCGATGTTCGGGCGCACGCCCAGCAACAGCTTGGCAACGACCGTAGCTACTCCGTCGAAATGGCCCGGCCGGGCGGCCCCGTCCCACCGCTCGCTGATGCCGGAGACACTGATCGCCGTCGCGAAGCCCGGCGGATAAAGGTCGGCCACGTCCGGCATCCAAAGCAGGTCGCAGCCGCCCCCTTCGAGCAGCGCCGCATCCGCCTCCTCCTGCCGTGGGTAGCGGTCGAGGTCCTCGCCGGCGCCGAACTGCAGCGGATTGACGAAAATCGTCGCGACCACCCGCTTCGCCCGCCGCCGCGCTTCGGCGACCAGCGCCATGTGCCCGGCGTGGAGCGCGCCCATCGTCGGCACCAGCGCCAGCCGCTCGCCTGCCTCCCGCCATGCGGCGAGCGCCGGCTCCAACCCCGCTAAGTCACGGATGATTTGCAAGGATTCTTCGCCTCCCCTACAGCGCATGGGGTTTTAGATGTGAGGGGCCGGGGCGGCAATGAGCCAACCGCATTTCATCGTTTTCGCCAATGAAAAGGGCGGCACGGGCAAGTCGACGACGGCGGTCCATACCGCCATCGCGCTCGCTGCGTCGGGGCATCGCGTCGGCGCGCTCGATCTCGACAGCCGCCAGCGCACCACCACCCGCTATCTCGAAAACCGCGACGCGACGATGCGCCGCACCGGCGATGCCTTGCCGGTCGCTGCCTACGAAGTGCTCGATGATCAGGCCGTCGAAGGCCTCGACGCCGCGATTGCCCGGCTCGCCCGGCAGTGCGACGTGCTGGTGATCGACACGCCCGGCCGCGACGATCCGGTCGCCCGCGCCGCCATCCTCAAGGCCGACACATTGGTCACGCCGATGAACGACAGTTTCGTCGATCTCGACCTCATCGGTCAGGTCCACCCCGACACGTTCAAAATCACCCGCCCGAGCTTCTATGCCGAGCTGATCTGGAACAGCCGCACGCAGCGCGCCAAATCAACCGGCAAGAGCGTCGACTGGGTCGTGCTGCGCAATCGCCTGCAGCATATCCAGTCGCACAACCTTCACCGCGTCGGCGCGGCGATGGACGAGCTTGCGCGGCGCGTCGGCTTCCGGGTCATTCCAGGCCTTGGCGAGCGGGTCATCTACCGCGAACTGTTCCCCAAAGGCCTGACCCTGCTCGACCTCGCTCAGATCGGCGATGTCGGCATGGGCCATATCGCGGCACGGCAGGAACTGCGTGAGATGATCGCGGGTTTGCAGATTCCAGCGGCTGACGCTCCAGAAATGGACGGTGCGCCGCAGCCGGTGGCTGCCGCCGGCTGACATCCACTTACGGGGCCTTCACACAATGAGTCATGAGTTTCACGCGTCGATCCTGCGCGAATATGACGTGCGCGGCGTGGTCGGCGACACGTTGCATCCCGCCGACGCCCGCGCACTCGGGCGAAGCTATGCCGCGCTCGCCACGTCCGAAGGCACCAAGAAGGTGGCGGTCGGCCGCGACGGGCGCACCCACTCGCCCGAACTCGAAGCCGCATTGATCGAGGGCCTCACCGCCGGCGGGCTCGACGTGGTGCGGATCGGCATGGGGCCGAGCCCGATGCTCTATTACGCGACCGCGACGCTCGGCGTCGACGGCGGGCTGCAGGTCACCGGCAGCCATAACCCGGCCGACTACAACGGCTGCAAGATGCTGCTCAAGGGCCGGTCGGTGTTCGGAGCGGAGATCCAGGACCTCGGCCGCCGTGCCCGCGAAGGTGCATGGAGCGAGGGCAAGGGGACGGTCACCGAAGCCGACGTGATCGACGCCTATGTCGACCGGCTCGTCGAGGGCTTTACCGGCAACGCCTATCGCATCGGCTGGGATGCCGGCAACGGCGCGGGCGGGCCGGTACTCGAGAAGCTCGTCAAGCGCCTGCCGGGTGAGCACTTCACTATCTTCACCAACGTGGATGGCAATTTCCCCAACCACCATCCGGACCCGACCGTCGAGGCCAATCTCGCCGATCTCAAGAAGCTCGTCGCCGAGAAAAACCTCGACTTCGGCATTGCGTTCGACGGCGACGCCGACCGCATCGGCGCGGTCGATGGCGAGGGCCGCGTGATCTGGGGCGACCAGCTCCTCATGATCCTCGCCGCCCCGGTGCTCAAGGAACTCCCCGGTTCGACCATCATCGCCGACGTCAAGGCCAGCCAGACCCTGTTCGACCGTATCGCCGAAATGGGCGGCAAGCCGCTGATGTGGAAGACCGGCCACAGCCTGATCAAGTCGAAGATGAAGGAAACCGGCGCGCCGCTCGCCGGCGAAATGAGCGGCCACATCTTCTTCAAGCACCGCTGGTACGGCTTCGACGACGCCCTCTACGCCGCAGTGCGGCTGATCGGCGCGGTGAGCGAAAGCGGCAAGTCGCTGACCCAGTTGCGCAGCGAGATGCCCATCTCCGTCGCCACCCCGGAAATGCGCTTCCAAGTCGACGAAACCCGCAAGTTTGCGGTGGTCGACGAGGTCGCGGCGCGGCTGAAGGCCGACGGTGCAAGCGTCGACGCCACCGACGGCGTCCGCGTCAACACCGCCGACGGCTGGTGGCTCCTCCGCGCATCCAACACGCAGGACGTCCTTGTCGCGCGGGCGGAGGCGAAGGACGAGGCTGGCCTGCACCGCCTCATGACGACGATCAACAATCAGTTGCAAGCCAGCGGAATCGCCCCCGTCGAGGCGGCGCACTAACAACCGCATGCGACCTATTCCCGACATTGGCTGATTCGAGACCGGCGATAAGCTGACGGTAATCTCCCCGGTCTAAGTAGCCGTGGCGTTACTGGAGCTTAATGGTGCCCTTCTTCGACGAATGCGTGCGGTGCATAGTTAGTGGACCAGCAAGTTTAATACTTAAGTGGGCCATGATCCTGTGCCCGTTCCTGTGGATCGGTGGAATACTTCTCATCGGTACTTGGATGGAGGATGGTAAGGCGAGGACCCGCTCTATCCTGGCGTGGGCCATAGCAATTCCCGTGCTCTTCGGCCCTCTTCCCGTGATTCTGACGATGGACATCCCTGCGCGATATTCACCACTCGTGTTGCGCGAAGGCCCATTCAAATGGCCTGCCGAATGTGACGCTCGTGAATACCGGGATGGAGATGCGATCAGCATGGCTTGCCGGGACTACCGCAACGCGGTGCCTCGCAAACTCGTGTTCGATCATGGGTTGCATGGGTTAACCGGACGGGGCGAGCAGAGCTACTTCCGGGTCGGCACAGAAGCCATCAACTTCAGCTGTGACTGGTTCACCGACAAGTGCTCAGTGCGACATGCTGAGCGCAATGTATATCGCTAAACGTCGGCCCTGCCTGTCCGCTTCGCACCATTTGCAAGCTTCTGGACTCTCATTCATCCTCATCCTCATAGCCGACAAGGTGCAGCTCCCGTGCCTTCACTTGGTGGAGCATGCACCAATGCTTCAGCGCATCCTCGCGGCCATGCGTGATCCACACTTCGCTCGGGGACGCGTCACGGATCGTCTGGGTAAGCTCGTCCCAATCGGCATGGTCGGAGATGATCAGCGGCAGCTCGACATTTTTCTGCCGCGCGCGCTGGCGGATGCGCATCCAGCCTGAGGCCATCGCCGTCACCGGGTCGGGCAGCCGCCGAGACCAGCGGTCGTTGAGCGCGGAGGGCGGACAGAGAATGATGCGGCCCACAAATTCCTCTTTCTTCGCCCCCGCCACAGGGCGGAGTTCGCCAAGCGGAACGCCGAGTTCCTCGTACAGATTGCACAGACGCTCCATCGCGCCGTGATAATAGATCGGATCCTCATGCCCCCGCGCGCGCAACTCGGCGATGACCCGCTGCGCCTTGCCGAGCGCATAGGCGCCGACCAGCACGCACCGCCCCGGCTCGGCGTGCAGCCGGTGGAGCAGCCGGTCGATCTCGCTGCCGGTGTCCGGATGGTGAAACACCGGCAGGCCGAACGTCGCCTCGGTGATGAAGATGTCGCACGGCGTCACCACGAACGGTGCGCAGGTCGGGTCCGGCCGCCGCTTGTAGTCGCCCGAGACCACCACCCGCTGTCCGGCATAATCGAGCACGATTTGGGCCGAGCCCAACACATGCCCGGCGGGAACGAAGCTCACCTCGACCTCGCCGATGCGCACGCTCTCGCCATAGGCGACCGGCTGGGCCGATTGCTGCCCGTAGCGCACGTCCATGATCGCCAGCGTCTCGGGCGTCGCCCACACCGCTCCATGCCCGCCGCGCGCATGATCGGCATGACCGTGGGTGATCAGCGCGCGCTCTTTCGGCTGCGACGGGTCGACCCACGCATTCGCCGGCTTAACGAAGATGCCTTCGGGAAAAGGCTCGATCCAGGAACCCAGACGGGGCATCGCGAGCTATACGGGAGAAGCGGCGCGCGAGTTCCGCAACCGCGAAGGATCGAACGATGAATGTGGCCGGTGTCTCGTTGGAGTTCTTGTTCGGCGTCGGCATCGTCATTCTCGGCGCGGTGCTCCTGTGGGCGACATTCCGCAGCAGCAAGCGCCGTTCGGGCGAAGCGAGCGTCGAGGCAAGCGAGCGCGCCACCCGCGATCTCTACGCACACGAGGAAGGCCGCGCCCGGTCCGGAACGGACACCGAGACTGACTAGGCTTCCCGAAGTCATTGTCAGCTGGTTCGAGCGCCGCGGCTGGGCGCCGCGACGGCATCAGCTGGCGATGGTCGATGCCGCGCACGATGGCGTCCATGCGCTGCTCGTCGCCGCCACGGGCGCAGGCAAGACGCTCGCCGGGTTCCTGCCGACCCTGGCCGATTTGGTCGAGGCCCCGCGCGACGGCCTCCACACGCTCTACATCTCCCCGCTGAAAGCGCTCGGCGTCGACGTGCAGCGCAACCTGCTCGGTCCCATCGAGGAGATGGGCCTGCCGATCCGGGTCGAGACGCGCAGCGGCGACACACCCTCCGACCGCAAGGCGCGCCAGCGCGCGCGGCCGCCGCAGATCCTGCTGACCACGCCGGAGTCGCTCAGCCTGCTGCTGAGCTACCCCGATAGCGATCTGCTGTTCGCGGATCTCAAAACCGTCGTTATCGATGAAATCCACGCCTTCGCGCGCGAGAAGCGCGGCGACCTCCTGTCGCTGTCGCTGTCGCGCCTGCAGAAGCTCAGCCCCGGCCTCCGCCGCGTCGGGCTTAGCGCCACGATCGCCGATCCCGAAGCCTATCGGGGCTGGCTCGCGCCCGATGGCGATGCCGAATTGGTGCGGCTGGTCGAGGGCGACCCGGGCGCGGAGCCGGACCTCACCATCCTCATCCCCGAAGGCCGCGTGCCATGGTCCGGCCATTCGGGCCGTTACGCTGCGCGGCAGGTGATGGAACTGATCGCGGAGCACAAGACGACCCTGGTGTTCTGCAACACGCGGAGCCTCGCCGAGCTGATCTTCCAGGACCTGTGGGCGGTCAACGAGGCGCATCTGCCGATCGGCATCCACCACGGCAGCCTGGCATTGGAAGCTCGCCGCAGGGTCGAGGCGGCGATGGGCGACGGCCGCCTGCGCGCGCTGGTCGCGACCGCCAGCCTCGACCTCGGCATCGACTGGGGGGACGTCGATCTCGTCGTACAGATGGGCGCCCCGAAAGGCAGCTCGCGCCTGCTACAGCGCATCGGCCGCGCCAACCACCGCCTCGAAGAGCCGTCGAAAGGCATGATCGTGCCCGGCAACCGCTTCGAATATCTCGAAGCCCGCGCCGCCTTGGACGCAATCGACGACCGCGAGTTCGACCCTGACATTTTCCGCCCCGGCACGATCGACACACTTGCCCAGCACATCATGGCGATCGCCTGTGCCGGCCCATTCGACGAGGCGGAGCTGCTGGCCGAAATACAAAGCGCCGCGCCCTACGCAGGCGTCACTCACGAGGTGTTCGCGCGAGTCCTCAACTACATCGCCACCGGCGGCTACGCGCTCAAAGCCTATGACAAGTTCCGACGCCTCGTCCCAGACGGCCCCGGCCGCTGGCGCATCACCAAGCCGGCCGTAGCGCTTCAGCACCGCCTCAACGCCGGGATCATCGTCGACAACCCGATGATGGACGTCCGCTTCAAGAACGGTCGCATGCTCGGGCGGGTCGAGGAGGGCTTCGCCTCGACTCTGTCAATCGGCGATCACATCTTCTTCGCCGGGCTGAGCCTGGAGATCGACCGCTTCAAGGACAGCGATATCATCGTCCACGCCTCGTCCAAGTCGGCGCGGATCGTCACCTACGGCGGCACCCGCATGTCGATGTCGACCCACCTCGCCGACCGCGTCCGCCGCTTCCTGTGCAACGAGGAGGACTGGCAGCGCTTTCCGGACGATGTCCGCGAATGGCTCGAAGCGCAGGCCAAGCGCTCGATCCTGCCCGAGCCCGATCAGCTGCTGGTCGAGACCTTCGCCCATGAAAGCCGCCACTTTTTCGTCATGTATAGTTTCGAAGGGTGGAACGCGCACCAGTCGCTCGGCATGCTGATCACGCGCCGAATGGAGAGCGCTGGCCTCAAGCCCCTCGGCTTCGTCGCCAACGATTATGCGCTCGCCTGCTACGGGCTGGAGCCGGTCGACGACCCCGCGCCCCTGCTCTCCCCCGACATCCTCGAACACGAGTTCGTCGATTGGGTCGAACAGTCCAACCTGCTCAAGCGTGCGTTCCGCGAAGTCGCGGTGATCGGCGGCCTCGTCGAGCGCCAGCATCCGGGTAAGCGCAAGACCGGCAAGCAGGTCAGCTTCTCGACCGACCTCATCTACGACGTGCTGCGCAAATATGAGCCCGAGCATCTGCTCCTCACCGCCGCCTGGGACGACGCGCGGGCGCGAATGACTGAGCTGGGCCGTCTCGCCCGACTGGTCGAACGGGCGCAGCAGACGATGATCCACGTCCGGGCCACCCGGGTGACGCCGATGGCCGTCCCGCTGATGGTCATCGTCGGCCGCGAGGCGTTGCCGCCGGGCTCCGCCGACGAATCGCTGCTGGTCGAGGCCGAGGCGCTCGCCGCCGAAGCGATGCGGCTCGACTGAAAAGCATCGACGCGCGCGGGCGCGGCGGGCATGGTGACCCGATGCGCTTACCTCTCCGCGCCTTGGCGCCTGTCCTGCTGCTCATTCCTGGCGGCTGTATCGTCGAAACTATCGCCAAGACCGCCGTCGATGTCGCGACGCTGCCGGTGAAGGCCGTTTCGGCCGGAGTCGACGCGGCGACGACCAGCCAGTCGGAAGCCGATGAGAAGCGTGGGCGCGAGTTGCGCAAGCAGGATGCCGAGCGGGGCAGGCTGACTCGCGAGATGCTGGAGCGCTGCCGGCGCGAACGGGCGCTTCCGACCGACGATTGCTCCGCCTCACTACCTCGCTGAGTGGCGGCCATGCGCTATTTCCTCGACACCGAGTTCAACGGGTTTGGGGGCGAGCTGCTCTCCCTTGCTCTGGTCGGCGAGGAAGAAGGAGAGGAACTCTATCTGGTGTTGAAGCCGCCCGAGGCGATTCACTCGTGGGTTGCGCGCAACGT
>JAIVIZ010000108.1 GCA_020200315.1 Sphingomonadales bacterium
GCCACCGCCGCCTCCGCCGCCACCCCCGCCGCCGCCGCCGCCTCCGCCTCCTCCGCCGCCACCCCCGGCGACGCAGACCTGCCCGGACGGCTCGGTGATCCTGGCGACCGACGTGTGCCCGGTTCCGCCGCCACCGCCGCCGCCACCGCCGCCGCCGGCGAAGGGTGAGCGCGGCTAAGGCGCTCGCCTAACGGACAAGCGACGGCGTCAAGCTGCCGCTGCATGATCGGCCCGGATGAGCAACCGCTCCTCCGGGCCGACGTGTTTCGGGGCATTTCTCCTGTCACTCTGTGGAGCAGGGGCGTCGACCGAAGCCTGTTCTCACCGTCGCGGCGCGACGAGGCGTGGCGGCGCGCTCAGGGCTGGGATGAGAACGTGACCGGTTCTGTTTTTTGGGCGTTTGGTCGCAGAGAGGGCGTCGACATGTTCGCAGCGGCCCTCCGACTTTTACAAGCCGCGGGGAGCGCGTTCGAGCGCTCGTGGTCGGCCACGGCCCGGCTGCCGGCGCATTCCGCTCGCTTGCCGACGTCGTAATGGCAGATCACCTCGAGAATGAGGAGCTGGCGCGAGCCGTTGCAAGCGCGGACATCCTGTTCAATCCGAGCATGACTGAAGCATTCGGCAAATGTCGTGCTAGAAGCAATGGCGTCCGGCCTTGCGGTCGTCAGCGCCGACACGCCCAGCGCTCGATCATTGGTGGCGATGGACGGGCCGGCATTCTGAGCGCCAATTCCGTCGACTGCTGCGCTGCGTCGATCACCTCCCTAATATCTTCTCGCGAGAGACGGCTGCTGCTCGGCAAGGCAGCGAGCGAAGCCTATTCGTGGGATGCGGCTTCGAGGAGTGTGGAGCGAACTTACCACAATGTTTTGAAGGGACCCGTCTGCGCTTCGTAGGCGGCGACCAGGTAGCCGGAGTACAACGCCGACACTTAGCTGCCCCAATCTCGCTTTTCTGAAATTCGTTCAAGCAGACTGAACGCCCAAATAACGATCAATCATGTCGAGTACGGGATCGCCGGGCCGGAATTTCCTCGCGAAGTGCGCGCCGGAATCAACAACCGATTGGAAATGTTCTTCATCGAGATCGATCGGATGCGCGCCATGCCAGAATGCATAACGATAGGTTCGATTCTTTACCCTCAGGTCGGCGGCATTGCGAAGGACTGTCTGGAAATAGCTTTCGTCCGGAATAACCCGGTTACGGTAATAGCGCATGAGATGACGATCCTTCGCTGACGGCGAAAGGAGATGGGCCGCGGCTTTGCTGTTCGCCGTGAACCATTGGCTTCCAACGTAGCAGCTGTAGTTGGCATCGAACGGACTGAAAGGCGTGTCGAATGGCAGGGCAAATGTTAGGCGTCCCAGCCTGGGATACCGCTCCTTCGTCGTTGAGTGAAGTGGGGGCCGCATCCTCAGAATGGGGACTTTGACCTGCGCTCGCAGGTAACGCTCCTGCTCGAGCCTTAAATTATGTGGCGCCCTGTGATGCGCGAGGTGCTGGTCGCCAATCTCAATCCCGTCTTCCCCCTTGGAATTGAGCGCAGCATCGAGCGCAAATGAATCGATGAACGCATCCGATTGGGCGCGAAGCAGGTCCGAGCGGACTTGATCAGCCCCCACAGTCGGATAGTCGGCTGCACTGATCAAAAAGAAGAACTGCGGCTCCGCGGATGAGTAGAGGAGCCGCAGAGCAGCCAGGCTTGCCTCCACCAACGACCATTTGCCCCACGCAGTAGTGATCGATGGTTCGACGAACCGAACGTTCGAGGGGAATTTTGACGTATCGAGTGGCGATTGGGCAAAATCGTGGTGACAGGCGATCGGTGGCCCGTTGTACAGCAGATTCAAAGTCCGCGTCAGCCGCAGCAACTGCTCCGGTGCCCTGTGCGACATGATGACGAAACCGAACATATCTCTCGCATCCTGGCGTGAGGCGTCGTCGGCCACCGTGTTCGAATCTTCAGATCTCATTGACTGGACTCACAAGTCCGAACCGGGGGAAGCGATTGCGGACCGTCTTCGTCAGCTCGACCGCGAGAGGATGTTTCAATGCGAAAAGCGTCGCCCCCCATAAAAACAGCCCCAGCGAACTTGTGAGAGCGAGAGACGCGATCGACGGCGTCCCATCGGGTGCCGAGGCAAGCCAAATCGCCGGCGGCGCAAGAGCGCAACCGGTTAGGAGAGCGCTCTGCAGGTAGATCTCGATGAAATCGGAAAAAGCTGTGCCGGTCATTCTGTTGAGGTGAGGCCGATAGAGCGCATAGGCAACCACGGCATCGATCACTCGGGTGAAGGCAACGGCTTCCAGGCTGATGAAGCATCCGCCGACGAATAGGGGTACCGAAATCGCTGCCCGGGCGGCCTCAAGCCGCGTTTGCAGGCGGATGTTGCCGGTTACGGTACAGACTTCCCACGCCATGGTTGTTGCGACCAGGATGATGGATGCGATCGCCAAGTAGCTCAGCGGGGCCGCAGCCCCCACCCACCTCGTCCCGTAGAGGATGACGATAATGGATTTGGCGAGGAGCGCCAAGGCGCCGAAAGCCGGCCACAGCACCGCGGTGATCATCGCGCCGGTCTGCATATATCTTATGCGCAGCGGCTCCCCCTCGCGTCGCAGGCGAGCGAAGTCGACCAGGACGACGCGACTGAGCAGGGAATGGATATTTCCCCACAACATATTGTTCAACCCGCTGGCGCGATTGTACAATCCGAGCGCGGCAAGGTTCAGGATTCGACCCAGAAGAACCTCACTTAGGCGCTGAGAGAAGGTCGTGATGCCGGTCACGGCAAACATCTGCGCGCCGAAGTCGGACACGCGGCGCCAGTCCGCAAGTCCCATCCGAAGGCTGCAATAGCTTCTTCCGACCGCGATGAACATCAGTGCGAGGGCAGCGCTGCTCACTACATTCGCATAGGCTAGACTCATATATTTGAAGCCCAGCATGGCCAGGACGACCGTCGTTACCGCTCCGATCATCGCCGATGACGCGCTGATCAAGGCGATTTCCTTGAACCGGGCATGTCGTTCCAATTGCGCGCCAGGCAGGAACGAGAAGATGCCGAACAGGGGGCACACGGAGAGGACCAGAAGGACTTGCCGAACGCCTTCATCGCGCAAAAACGACGATCCAAGATAAGCGCTGGCGAGTGTCGCGAGCGAGAGCAATACCGCCAACAGGGCATTGACCGTAAACGCCGTCGTCGTGATTGCGTGGGTCAGGGTGCTTTCGCGAACGATGAGCGGCTGAAGGCCGAAACTCTGCAGCAGCGAGAGCAAGCCGACGGTAGCGAGGCCGATGGCGAAGACGCCCATTTCGTGGGGCGTCAGATACCGTGCCAGCACCACCGAGGCGGCGAACTGGACCAGGAAAGAGGCCGTTTGCGCCGTTCCCATCCAAGCCAGCGATTTCTTAACGGACACCAGGGTTCCTAACGTTTCCGGCTATTCCAATGCTCCGGGGATCCATTGCATGGGTTAGCGGTCACCGAAGTCGGCGGCCGACGCGGCTTTCCTATAGCGTCGTTATTCCCGCATCATTAATTTGCAAGCACTTCGGGGGGGCGGAGAATCGCTCGGGGGAAGTAGTCGTCGGAGTAGCTGACCGCCGACTAGCGATCGGGGTCGATGACCGGAGCGCCCGCCGCGCTCGCGCGGATTGCCGAAGGGCTGGCGCCCAGTAGCCGACGGACGGTCTTATTGAAATACTGCGGATCGGGGATGCCGACGCGCTCGGCAATACGCCACATCGGCAGGTCGGTCGATTCGAGCAGATAGCGAGCATGGGCGGTCCGGCGCTCGATCAGGCGGTGCGATACGGTGATGCCGAACCGGGCACGAAATTGCCGGGCGAGCGTCGCTTGAGAGCAACCCGCCGCTTGGGCGATCCCCGGCATGGTTAATGACTCGTGGAAGCGCTCATCGATGAGCAGCGCGACCTTCTCGGCCGCCGAGTTCCCGCGTTCGGCGATCACAGTCCGTTCGGCCAACCAGAGCAGCAGGTCTTGTAGGGCGATCGCGGCGGAAGCGCTCGCCAGCGGACTTTCTCCCGCCCGTTCCTGCAACCTTCCGATATGAGCCATGCGTTCGCGCACTGCCGTCGCTGCCGCGCCGAGCCGGAGGTGCAGCGGCAGCTCCATGCGCGCATTTCCGTCCGCCTGGCATTCGCGGAAGTGAATGCACCAGTGCCATCCAGGCGCCGGCAGATCGTAGGCGCTGGCGAGACCCAGCGGACTGATCGTTGCGTCGCCCGGTTCCAGCGTTACCTCGGTGTTCGCCAGTCGCATCCGTCCAGCATAATCATGCAGGTGCAGCGCGTGCGCCTGTCCCCGATAGGTGGTGGCGAACCCCATGTCGGCGAGTGGAAAGCGGCCGGCAAGCCGCACGTCCGGGATCGTGGCGAGCGGCCAATCGAGCGAAGCCATGCACCGATTTATACCAGCGCCCCTCGGTTTAGACAATTGCCTCGAGGCTTAGCCCTCTTACGATGACAGGAGATGGAGGCTCCAATGACAAGTAACGGCCTGTCCGAAGCGCAGCGTGAATTTTACCAACACAACGGCTACGTCCATGTCCGCGGCTTGATCGACGCCGGCGAAGCAGCGGCTTATCGCGCCGAGCTTCACGCACTGGCCGAGCGGCAGGGCGACAATGACGCAACCTGGAGCAGCGTCAAGGATAGCGATACCCATATCCTGCACTGCCATGACGTGCACTTTCGATCGGCCGCCTTTACCCGACTGCTGGTGGACCCGCGGGTGACCGGAATCGCGCAGAGCATCGTCGGTCCGAACGTCGAGCTTCACCACAACAAGATGTTCATCAAACCTCCCGAGCGTGGGTCGCCTTTCCCAATGCATCAGGATTATCCCTATTTTCCTCACGCCCGCCATTCGATGATCGCGGCCATCATTCACTTCGACGATGCGCCGGAGGAAAAAGGGTGCCTACGTGTCTACCCGGGGAGTCACCGGCTGGGACCGATCGAGGCGATCGGCGACGATCATCATGCCCCCGAGGATCGTTTCCCGATCGAACGTGCGACACCCATTCCAGCCAAAGCGGGGGACGCCATTTTCATGTCCTATCTGCTGGTTCATGGTTCGGGCGTGAACGTCTCGGACGAGCCGCGAACGACGCTGTTGATTCAGATGCGCGATCCCGAGGACGAACCACTGAACGATCGGCATACGTCGCGCGGGCAAGGGATGATGCTCGCCGGGATCGATCCGCGTCATCAGGCCTTCGGCTTCGCCTGGGAGGAGCAAGCGGCTTGAGCCGGGCGGCTGCCCTTTCCGCCGCTCTCCTGCTTCCCCTGCTGCTGTTCGGCCGTTCCTCGGCGACACCGGCTCTTTTGCCGGACCGATGCGCAGCAATGGCTGGGCTTCGGCTGGATCGAACCAGCATCATCAGTGCGGGACTGGCAGCTGTCGCCAAGGCAAGTCCGCCGGCTTGTCGAATCGTCGCCGAGGCGCATCCGGTGCCCGGCTCGCGCGTCGGCTTCGAGCTATGGCTGCCGATGGCGGACTGGAACGGGCGTTATTACCAGATCGGAACCGGCGGTTTCGGCGGGATGATCTTCCCGGACGCACTCGCGGCCGAAGCGGCGCGGGGCAATGCAGCAGCCATGACCGACTCCGGGCACCGCGACGACCGGATGAGCGCCGCCTGGGCACTCGATAACTCGATCGCCGTGGCGGACTATGGCTACCGCTCGATCAAGGTGACGTCCGACGCTGCCCGTGCGCTGATTCGCGCGTTCTACGGCCGCCCGGCGGCACACCGCTACTTCGCCGGCTGTTCGAACGGTGGCCGTCAGGCGCTGATGGCGGCGGCCCGCTATCCGTCCGACTGGAGCGGGATCATCGCCGGCTCCGCCGCCAATCCGTGGACGGAGCAATTCTATCGCCTTGCGACGCTTCAGCATCATCTGCGGACCGTGCCGGGGGCATGGATCCCCGCGGACAAGCTACCAGCGGTCGAGCGCGCGGCGCTGGCCACCTGTCCGGCGCGGGCGGTGCAGCACGGCATCGCCGCCGATCCCCGGTTGTGCCACTTCGACCCGGAACGTTTGCTGTGCCGCGACGGAGATGGTCCGAACTGCCTGACCGGCCCTCAGGTCGCCTCCGTCCGGCTGATCCAGCGGCTTGGCTACGACGCGACGGCGGCCGCCGGACCGGACAGCTGGTCCAGCTGGATCGTGCCGACTCAAACCGGGGCCTCGCAGCTGGAGTTCGCCGAACAAGCGTTTCGTTATCTGCTCCGAAACGACCCCGCATGGCGCATCGCAGCCTTCGATCCCAGGCGCGACAAGGCAGCAGCGGTTCGCGCGGCAGCGATCCTCGATGCGCCCGCCGATCTCCGTCATTTTCACGCGCGCGGCGGCAAGATCATTGCCTATTTCGGCTGGGCGGACTCGCTGATCGCACCGGGACTTGCGTTGGATTCATACCGCGCAAGCGCGCGCGCGAATGGCGGCAGGAAGGCAACGACCGCTTTCTATCGACTGTTCATGGTGCCCGGCATGGGCCACTGCCAGGGAGGGACGAGTGCCTATGCTTTCGGCCAATCCGCGGACGCGCCGGCCTCTCGCGCCGATCGAACCCACGACATCCGCGGTGCGATAGAAGCATGGGTCGAACGGGGCCAGGCTCCCGACACGCTCGTCGTTACAAACGGGAAGAGCTCGCGCGTGTTGCGGCCGTTATGAAGCCTTTCCGGTCGAACATTCGATCGCCGCATAAGCGAGTGCAATGGCGCCTAGCGGCCCCGCATCGTCGCGGAAGTGGGGCAAACGGATGACGCCGGCAAGCATGCCCGCTTCTTCGCCGGGCCCGAAGCCGCCGAGCAGCGTCAGCGAAGCGGCGCGGACTGCCGCCAGCACCTCGGGCCGCCCGATGATGACCCCGCCGCCCAGCAGGATCCGCTGCGGCGATAGGGTCAGGATCAATATTGCGATCATTTCGCCCAACTCGGCCGAGACCTGCTGCCAAACGGGGTGATCGGCCGGGAGCTCACCGGCCGGGTAGCCGGTACGCGCCGCGATCGCCGGGCCCGAGGCGATGCCTTCGATGCAATCGCCGTGAAACGTGCAAATGCCCGGAAAAGAGTCGGCCTGTGTACGCCGGACGCGGATGTGGCCGATCTCCGGGTGCAGAAGACCATGCACAGGCCGGTCGTCGACGATGATGCCCACACCGATTCCCGTGCCGACCGTCACATAGGCGTGCACGGCGCAACCCTGCGATGCGCCCCAACGCCCTTCGGCCAAGGCAGCGCCGGTCACGTCCGTGTCGAAGCCGACCGGCACGTCAAAGCGCGCGGCGAAGGGGCTGCGCACGTCGACCCCTGACCAGCCGGGCTTGGTCGTGGCGATGATGGTTCCAAAGCGATTGTGGGTAGGATCGAGCGCCACCGGGCCAAAGCTGCCGATGCCGAGCGCGGCAATGCCACCGTGCTCGATCGACCGGGCGGCGAGCCAGTCCGAAAGGACGGCGAGTGTCGGCCCCGGGGCGCCCGTCGGCACGCGCAACCGGTCGAGAATCGCCGGCCCGCGCGCGATCGCCGCAATGCATTTCGTCCCGCCCAGCTCTACGCCGGCAACGACCGCCGGCTCGTTCATGCCAGCGTTCCGATCCGGTCGGACAATCGCGATGAATGCGGCAGGATCGGCACTGTCTCACTCGCGAGTGTCAGCGGCCGCTCGCCGATGTTGATCCGGTTGATCAGGCGCGCGCCCGATCCGAGCCTCGCTTCCTGCACAATCAGATCGGATTCGCGGCCGAGCTCCGGAAAGTCGCAGCCTCGGATTGGCTCCGCGAGCAGGGCTGCGAACAGCCGGGCACGCTCCTCCGGAATCTGGTCGAGCTTGTCGCTCGTCATTACAACGCCCCCCGAGAGGCCTGCAAACAAGGCGAGTGTGCGGACTTGATCGTAGTTCAAATGATGGAAACGGTCGCGAAGCAGCACACAGTCGGGATCGGCCTGCCAGAGAAGGCCCGCGGCATGGTTGCGCGTCGGCTGGTCGCGTAGCAGGCTGGCGGCCGAATATTCGCCGTCCCACGTCACGCCAACGTCGCGCCCGATCCGCACCGCGTCGACATAGCCGACCGAGGCCCAGAGAGGGCAGCCGCACCCCAGCCACAGCGCTTCGCCGATCTCCTCACGGATCAGCGCCGCCATTCGCCGCCAGATCGCAATGCGGCTCAGCCCTTCCTCGTGCCAGTGCGCGCGATCCGGCCCGTGCTCGCTGCCGAATAGCATGAAATCGGTTTTGAAGTAACCGACATTCCATTCGCGCGACCAGGTGCGAAAGACGTTCCGGATGTAGGCCGCCGCGTCGGGGTGCGTGATGTCGAGGATATAATATTCCTCGCTCCGCTTGTGCCAGCGGAACTCGCCATAAAATGTCATCTGTGCGAGCGGCCCGCCGGTAGTGCGGTCTCGCACGACCCAATCGGGATGGTCGCGAAACAGCCTGCTGCGGTTGCCGACCATGAAGGGGGCGATCCACAGGCCGGGCGTGAACCCCGCCGCGCGGATGTCGGCCAGCAGCGGCGCCATCCCGCGCGGGAACTGCGGCTTCACCTCCAGCCAATCGCCCATCTCAGGCGTAAAGCCATCGTCGATCTGGAAGACGTCGAGCGGCACCTGGTGGCGGTCGCGGAACTCCGTCGCCGCGGTGAGATGGTCGAGGATCGCGGGTTCGTCGATCGCGGCATATAGATTGTACCAGGAGCACCAGCCGGTGATCCGCCGGTCCGGCACGCGCGGTGACAGCGGGCTTTCGGCAACGAGAATCCGCGACCAGCGGCGCAGGCTCTCCTCCACCGCATGGCCCTCGAACAAGACCAGCGGCTCGGCCTCCACCGAACCATCATGCGCGACCCGGTCCCACAGCGTCTCGACATCGATCGTCGGCGCCGCTCGCGTGCCGCCGAAGCGGAAGCGACCCTGAAATCGGTCATTGCGGGCGAAGCCGAGCACGACCGCGCCCTCGCGCGCCTCGGGGAGCAGCGCGGTCATGGCGAACCCGAGCGTCGGCGCCTTGGCCGGCGGGCCGTCGCCCACGGGCGTGCCCGGCTCGACGAAGAAGCTGCCATCCCAGCTTTGATAGCCGTTGCGGAGATAGCGGTTGACCCCCGTGATGCGCTCGAAGCGGAGGCCGAGACTGTCGACGGGTCCGTCCACGGCTTCCAGACGAAAGCGGAGCCATAGCGGATCGCCACGCTCGATCTCGAGCACGGCCCGGCCACGGTCGAGCGGCCACGCGATGGAGTCCGAATGCAAGATGGGATCGCCATGTGGCGGGACGGCGCCGTCGATCAGCGGCCGGATGCCGTCGAGGACGATGCCGAGGTCCGGAAAGGCAAATTTCATGCCCCCGCCCAAGTTTCGCAGCCGCTGAATGCCATGTGCCGTTCCGCCTCGTAGCGCGGTAAGGGCAAATACTGATTGACGCCGGGCGTGGGGTTCCCGCGAAGCAGGAAGGCGGAAGGCCATGGCTCGGCGCTGACGATCCGCGTGCTCGCCGGAATATATCGGATGGTCAGCCCGCAGCGGCGCCTGGGCGAATGATTCGCATTGGAGCCGTGGATGACGTTCGGGTGATGGATCGAGACGTCGCCCGCGGCCAGCACAACGTCGACCGCCGCGCTTTCGTCGACCAGACCTTCGTCCATCCCCGAGTTGAGCACGTTCGCGACATCCTTGCGCTCCTGCAACGCCTGCAGATCGAAATGCTGGGTGTGCGGGATCACGCGCATGCAGCCATTCTCCGGCGTCGAATCGTCAACGGCGAGCCACAGCGAGACGACCTCCATCGGGTCGAGCGGCCAGTAGCTGCCATCCTGATGCCACAGCACCGGCTGGCCGTCGTAAGGCGGTTTGGAGAGATAGTGCGAGGCGAACAGTGCAATGTCGGGTCCGATGAACTGCTCGGCGATATCGAGCAGCCTGGGATCGCTCACCATCCGCAGCCAGAAGGGATCCTCGCCGACGAACCGGTTGCCGAGCCGCTCCGGCCGCACGTCCGGATTGCGGTCCATCAACCATTCGATATGCCGCCCGGCCTCCGCGATCAGTGCTGGGTCGAGCACATTTCGGAAGATCGTGTAGCCGTTTTGCTCGTAATCAAGGCGAGATCCGTCATGCATTGCTGACCTCCATCAGGGCAGGGTGGAGTAGAGGACCGGGTTGAGCGGCGACGCGATGACCTCGCCGGGAGCAATCCCGGGACACCAGCGCTTGGCATCGTTGACCTGGTTTCGGTTGGCCGGCTCGGCGAGACGCATCGCCTCGTCCATGAAGATGATCGTCATCACCTCGCGGGGCCGTTCGCTCCTGTTCGCGCCGGCGCGGTGAAAGGTCCAGCCGGCGTGGAAGCTGACTTCCCCGAGATCAAAGCCGCCATTCTCGACGCGGAAACGGTCGAGCGCCTGTCTCAGTGTCAGCTCGCTTTCGTCACTAATTTCGAGGTCGCGACCGAGCTGAAAGCGATGGCTCTTCTCGGAGAAGCATAGCGGGCCCATGTCGCGCGGGGTCGGCTGAAGCGGGATCCAGACGGTGACAATCTTGTCGCTGGAGACAGGCCAGTAATATTGGTCGGCGTGCCACGGCGTGATGCCTCCGCCCGCCTCCTTGTAGAGGGCCTGATCGTGATAGATGCGAACGCCGGTCGCGCCGATCAGCTCGGCGGCGATCCGGGCGAGGCGCTTGCCGAAGACGAAGGTGCGGATCGTCTCGGATTCGGTCCACAGATTGCCGATCTGCAGGAAGGCCTTTCCGTAGGTCGAACGCTCCACAAGCGGCGCCGCGGCCACGGCGCGCTGCGCGACATGATCGCCGATGATGCCACGGAATTGCTCGATCAAAGCCGGGGAAAGCACCTGCTTCAGCTTGATATAGCCATGTTCGGCGTAGCATCCGATCTGCTCGCTCGTGAGCGGATAGGGAGCGTCGAGTTCGGCGGTCATGATGCGATTCTCAGCTCGCGCCCCGCTTCGGCCGAGCTCCGGGCGGCGAGCGCGAGGCGGAGCGTTGCCGCTCCCTCGCGCAGGGGGACCTGTGGAGGTCGGCGATCGCGGATCGCGGCCGCTACGTTGGCAAGCTGGGCGACGAACGGGTCGGTGGTGCCGGCGATCACTTCGTCCGCGATTTCGCCGATGGTAGGGGTCAGCACAGCATCGTTCCAGCCGGTGAAGCGGCCGGTCACGCGCTCGGCGAACAGCGCCCAGTCCTTGTGCCAGCGTCCCGGCACCGCGATGTTGCTGGCGTTCACGGTCGCGATGCGGCCATCGTCCCAGCCGAACAGGATCGCCGACACATCTTCGACGTCATAGTTGGGCGTTTCGCGGTGAAACAGATTGGCGGCGCGGGCATAGACGCTGTCCGGCTCGCCCATGAACAGGCGGATAAGGTCGATCAGGTGAATGGCCTGCTCGAGCATCTGTCCGCCCGACTTGGCCCTGACCGGCCACCACGGCGAATGAAGCGCATTGCAATGATAGCTGCCGGCGAATAGACCGACCCGGCCGGTGTCGCTGTCCTGCCAGCGTCGCACGGCGTCCCCGAAGCGGTACATGAAACCGATCGCTCCAACGACGTCGGCCGACTCGACCGCTTCGACCATTGAGTTCGCCGCCTGCTGGTCGAGCGCGATCGGTTTCTCGACGAGCAGATGGACGCCTGCCCGCGCAAGCAAACCGACGCGCAGCCGGCTCATGCCGGGAACGCCAGCATGGCCTGGAGCAGTCCCGGCTCGCCGGCGTCGAGACGGGCGAACAAGGCGGGCGCCTCGGCGAACGGCGCGACATGGCTGATCAGCGGGATGAGGTTCAGCACGCCCCGGTGCTGCAGCTCGACGGCGGTGCGCCACAGCCGCGGCTTCGACCAGCGATAGCTCGATTCCGGAGCCACACCTGAAATTTGGGAAGAGATCAGCTGGACTCGGTTCAAATGATATTCCTCACCGAGCGGAAGCGGCGCCTCGCCCTGGAAGAAGCCCATCGCGACCACGCGCGCCGAGTAAGCGACCGTGCGGATTGCCTCGGCGAGTGCAGCGGGAGCGCCGGTGACCTCGATACAGATATCCGCGCCTCGCCCGCCGGTCCGGGCCTTGATCGTCTCGGCGATCGAACCGGCGGTGGGATCGAGCACTTCGTCGGCGCCGAGCCTCAGCGCGGTTTTCCGGCGGTCGGCGAGGGGATCGACGCCGATGACCGTTGCCCCCGACGCCCGCGCCGCCTGGGCGACGATCTGGCCTGGCACACCGAGCCCGAACACCACGACGAGGTCACCGATCCGGATCTGCGCGTCGTGGACTCCATTCAACGCGACGGCGCCGATATGGGAGAAGATACCGATCCGGGGATCGGCATCGTCAGGCATGAGCCGCTCCCGGGCGTAGTCGGCCGTGGCGATATGATGGGTGCGATGGTTCCACGTTCCAAACACCCGCTGGCCAAAGCGCAGGTCGTCGATGCCGCCGCCAACCTCGACGATCTCACCGACTTCCTCGTAGCCGAGATTGCGCACCGGATAGGGCCAGCTGGGCGCGTCGGAGGTCTCGAACAGCCGCGATTGCTCGTCGAAGCGCCGGTGCATGAACGGATTGGTGCCGCGATATTGCGACAGCTCCGTCCCCGCGCTGATGCCTGAAAAGAGAGTGCGGATGAGCACTTCGCCCTCGCCGGGGGCGCAGCCTTCGATCGGCTCGAAGCCAAGCTCGCGCGGCGCGTTGAGGACGAGCGCGGCGGCCTTCACATCGCCACCTCATGCGCGTTGGCGAGCACGGCGCGGCGGGTCGGCCCACGCATCGCCAGCAGAATCACCACCGCGATCAAGTACAAGCTGGAAAGCGAAGTCATGCCCGCTGCCATGCCATAGCGCTCGCCCGCCTGAGCGACGAAGATCGGCGTAATGCCGGCGCCGACGAAGCCGATCATCGTCATCAGCCCGACCGCCGTCGCGCGTGCATGCGGCGGCACCACATCGTGCATCGCGGCGTAGATGCAGCCGTCGAACAGGCCCTTGCCGATACTGGTCGCGAGCAGCACGGCGGCAACCGTCAGCGCGGTATGCGCCCACAGCAACGGCACGAGCAGCACCGCGGCCGAGCCGAGCCCGATCGCCAGCGTGTAGAAGCGCCCAACCGGGGTGCGCTTCGCAAGCGTGTCGGCGAGCAATCCGCCGAACGGCACCGATAGGAACCCCGCTAGCGTGATGCTGGCATTGCCGTACAGCGCCGAGCCCGCGAGATTGAGGCCGAGCGCGTCGTGGACATAGGTCGGCGCCCACACCGTGACTCCGGTTGAGGCGCCGGTGCCCAGCGCAAAGACGACGCAGAGCATGACCGCCGGTGGAATACGCAGCACGACGCCGATCGGCTCCTTCTTGTCTGTTTCAGCTGCGGTGCGGCGGATCGGCGCATCGCGCAGGGTACGGAACAGGACGACGGCGTAGATCAGCCCGAGTGCGCCGAAGATCGCGAACGGCGCGTGCCAGCCGATCCTGTCGGCAAGCAGGCCGGCGAACAGCGCACCGAGCCCGGCTCCGGCGAACACGGCGGTCTGGTGAATGGACAACGCTCGGCTGCGCATCGCGGGCCGGTGCCAGTCGCCGATCAACGCCGTTGCGGTCGGATAGTAAAAGGCTTCGCCGAAGGCGACCAGGCCTCGAAAGCCGAGCAGCATAGCAAAGCCGGTCGAAAGCGAGGCGAAACCGGTCGCGATGCTCCAGAAGATCAGGCCGTAGATGATCACCCGGGTGCGGCGGACGCTGTCGCCGAGGCGTCCGGCCAAAAAGGCCGTCACCGCATAGATCCAGAAGAATACCGAGTTCAGGAGAGCGAGTTCGGTGGAGGTCAGGCCGAATTCGGCGCGCAACTGCGGCATCACCGCCACCAGAATCGACCGGTCGGCCGAGTTCAGGAACGCGACGACCCACAGCAGGCCGATCAGGACCCAAGGGTAGCGATCGCGATCGAGGCTCATCCGAGATCGACCAGGATGGCACGAAAATCGTTGACGTTGGTGCGTGTAGGTCCGGTCACGACAAGGTCGCCGAGCTTCTCGAAAAATTGATAGGCGTTGTTCTCGGCGAGAAAGCGTTGCGGGTCGAGCTTCTGCGCCCGCGCCCGCGCGATCGTGTCGGGGCGGACGATGGCGCCGGCGGCATTCTCGGTCCCGTCGATGCCATCGGTGTCGCAGGCGAGCGCCCAAATCCCGGGCGCACCGTCGAGCGCGATTGCCAGCCCGAGCAGATATTCGAGATTGCGGCCGCCGCGTCCGCTCGGGTTGACGACCGTAACCGTCGCCTCCCCGCGCCCGGGCGATAACCTGCACCTCGCCGCCGGCAAGGCCCAGGCTGTCGGGTGCGGGCGTCTCATTGGCGGGATCGTCGAGCGCCGCCCGAACGGAGGCGGGGACGTCCATCCGATACTTGGCCACGATGTCCCGCGCCATCTGCAGCGTGGTAGGATCGGCGACCGTCGGTCCCGATGACACGAAAGAAGGATCATCGCCAGGCACGTCCGAGATAATCCAGGCCGTAACATGGGCGGCGCCGGCGGCGACTCCCAACCGGCCGCCCTTGATCCGCGAGAGGTGTTTGCGAACGCAGTTGATCTCGGAGATGGTCGCGCCGGAACGAAGCAGTGCGCGCGTGACCGCCTGCTTGTCGGCGAGCGAGACGCCCGGCACCGGCGCGGAGAGGAGTGCCGACCCGCCGCCGGACAGCAGCAGGAGCAGATGATCGCCGGCCTGCAGTCCGCGCGCGATCTCGAGCGTGACCGAAGCGGCCCGGACGCTGTTGTCGTCGGGATAAGGATGACCCGCTTCGATCAGTTCGACGCCCGGCCAGCGATGCTCGGGCCCCGCATGACCGTAGCGGGTTACCACCAAACCTTCGATCGGTCCCGATGCGCGTTGCGCCGTCACCCGCATCATATCGGCTGCTGCCTTGCCGACGGCGATCACGACGAGGCGGCCGTGTGGGGCCGTCGGCAGTTGACGCGGCATGGCCGTTTCCGCCGAGACCGCGTCCACCGCCCGCTCGAAGAGCTGGCGCAACAATCCGAGCGCGTGCGCCTCGGCGATTCCCGCCGCTTGCATCGGAGCGGACATGGCGATCAGATCTGCTCTCCCTCAAGCGGTTCTCACGACGGCCCTTAGGCGTTGAAGGCTGAACGGCCGACGCCCCGAGCGATAGGCGCAATGCGTGGAACGATCCGTTCCACTTTGTGCAACATCAGGCGAGCTTGGCGCGCAACCGTTCCACCAGAAAGTCGATCAGGCTGCGAACGCGCACGGGGACCGCCTTGGGATCGGCAAACAAGGCGAAGAAGCTCATGTCGGGCGTCGACCAGCCCGGTAGGATCTCGATCAGCCGCTCCGCGGCCAGATCCTCCTTGCACAGCAAGGCAGGCAAGTTCGCCACGCCCAATCCGGCGAGCGCCGCATCGCGCAGGAACAACAGGTCGTTGCAGACGAGCTTCGGCGTGAACTCGACCGCCACTTCCTCGCTGTCCCGCCTGAGCGTCCATTTCTGACGCCGTTCGATGGCGCCGGCGGCGAGCAGGTCGAAGCGGGGCAATTCGACCGGGGACTGAGGTGCGCCGTTCCGCTCCGTGAAGCCAGGCGCGGCAAAGGCGCCGCAGCGGCTCTCGCCGAGCTTGATCGCCACCAGCCCGGAATCGGCGAGCGGCCCGACCGCGAGCGCAACGTCGAACCCGCTACGCAGCAGACCGACGGCGTCGTCGCTGAGCACGGTCACCAGCCGCACATCGGGATAGAGTTCGAGATAGCTGGCGAGCAGCGGGCAGACAAGTTCCTGCCCCAGGAGATAGGGCAGGGCAATGCGCACAACGCCCTGAGGCTGGCAGGCCTGGCTCTGCAGCGCCCGCTCGCCATCGCGCAACACGCCGATGCTGCGCAGGCAAAATTCAAAGAACAGGGCACCGTCCTGGGTGATCGTCACCGCGCGGCTGCTTCGATGGAGCAATTGGGCGCCGAGATGCTCCTCGAGGCGCGTGACCCGGCGACTCACCGTCGATTTCGGCATGCCGAGGAGCCGACCGGCCTTGGTCAGGCTTTCGGTCTCGACGATTTTCGTGAAGACCATCAGGTCGCCGAGATCCAGCACGCACTACTCCCCCGAACTAGACTAAATCATCGTTTCGCAATGTGCAACGGAGCGTTGCATGGCGGCAGACTATCGCACCGCTCGCGTAAGGGTCAGTCTTCCCAGATAGAGGGGGCCGAGGATCGACGATCGCGGACCTCCCCGCGCCACAGAGCGCGAATCGCAGAGGAGGGCTACATGACGAGGTTCGACACGCATCTGCTTCGCGCCGCGCTACTGACATCCGCCGCGCTGGCCACACCGGCAATGGCGCAGGATAAAGCCCCGCCACCCTCACCGCCTGCGCCTCAGGCGACCGAGGCTGCACCGGCCGCTTCACCGCCGGCCGGGGTCGGCGCCCAGGCAGCGGGACCGACCAGCGCCGGAGATACGATTATCGTTACCGGCACCAGTGTCCGCCGCGCCGGGTTCAATACACCGCTTGCCGTCACCACCCTGGGTGAAGGCGCGCTCGCTCGCCTGACGGCAACCAGTCAGGCCGACATCCTGAACTCGATTCCGACGATCAAGGCCGATGCCGGCGGCGGCGAGGTCGCGGCCAACGTCTTCGTGCGCGGTCTGCCTTCGGGAGGGCAATATCAGTTCACGCCGCTGATGTACGACGGAATTCCGGTGCTGAGCACCTTCGGGCTCAACTCCTCCGCCTATGACGTCTATTATCGCAATGATCTTGGTCTCGACCGGCTCGAATTCGTGCGTGGCGGCGTTTCGAATTTGTTCGGGCCCGGCTCGGTCGCCGGTCTGATCAATTACATCAGCAAGACGGGAGGCGATACGCAAGGCGGGGTCATCCAGCTCGAAGCGGCCGAGCGCGGCCGCTACCGCGGCGATGCGGCGATCAGCGGCCCGCTGGGCGGAAATCTTTACTATGCGCTGTCCGGTTTTTACCGCCGGGATGACGGTCCGATTCGAACCGGGCTGGACACCAAGGGCTACCAGGTTCGCGGCAACCTCAAATACCGTTTCAACGACGGGTCGGGCTCGGTCACTCTCTTCGGCCAGTGGATTAACGACCAGGCGCAATTCTACCTGCCGATTCCGCTCGATGGAATGACCCGGAACCGAATTCGCGGAAACGATGGCGAGATCGTGAATTCGGTTCAGACTCCGGCGGTAGCGGGCATCGGTTACAACACGCCCAACGGGCGCTTCCAGACGGATATCACTGATGGGGTAAAAACCCGTGGTGGACAGGTCGCACTTGCCTTCAACAAGAAATTCGGTGGCGGGTGGGGCATCAACGGCCGCGCCAAATACTCGCAGTACAAGCATAGATTCGGTCTGTGGTCGGATGGCGATGGCATCGTGAATGTGCCGGAAACGCTCGCGAGCTTTATTAGCAATCCGGCGAGACGGACATCCATCCCAGAACTCAACGGAATAACCCTCGCCAACGCGAGCTTCACCTTTGCAAACGACGGGAGCACGGTACCGGCCACTTATCTTCTGTTCGCCAACCGCTTCACCGACCGTGACCGACCGGTGCATGACTTTACGGCCGAGCTTAACCTGACCAAGGAATTCGCTACCGGCGGCGCAAGCCATACCGTGACGCTGGGCGGATTCTATGGCAATGCAACGGCGCGGGACGTGAACGTCACGACGCGTATCCTTGCCGAATTCAATAATCAGCCGAGGCTCATCAACCTAACCGTTCGCAATCCGACCACCGGAGCGGTGACGGTGATCTCGCAGGGCGGCGTGCTCGACGCAAGCGTCGCCAACTACGTCAACAATCGCGCCAGGGCGAAACGATATGCCGGGTACGCCGCCGACCAGATCGACGCTGGGCGCTTCCTGTTCGACATCGGCGCCCGCGTGGAGCACTTCGCCGGAGACATACGCCGCGAGCGGGTCAGCACCTTCGTTACGGACACGACCACGCCCAACCTGTCCAGGGCGCTGCGCGACGTCAGTTACGGCAACGGCGCGTTTCTGAGCGGATCGGTTGGAACGACCGAATGGGCGATCGCCGCGGGGGCGCTCTACAAGCTGACGCCGCGTCTGAACCTCTACGCCAATGCTTCGCGCGGCTACTTCTTCCCCGAAATCCGGGCGGTCCAGTTTACACCGCCGCTGCCGACTCCGGTGACGGTCGGGGGCTCACCCGGAACGCAGAGTTACACGGGGGAGATCATCAAGCAGGCCGAAGTGGGGGTGAAATACCATGCACCGGGGGTCACGGCGACCTTGGCCGGCCTTTACACCAATCTCAAGAACCGCCGGCAGGTGAACTTCCTCAATGCGCCCGGCGGCGGCTTCACCGAGCAGGTCAATTTGGTGGCGACCGAATCCTACGGTCTTGAAGCGACCGCCAGCATTCGGCTGATCGGTGCCCTTCGCTTCGACGGGAATCTGACGCTCCAGCACCACGAATATACCCAGTTCATGGCCAACGGAACGACATCGGCGTTCGTCGGCAACGAGCTGGAGCGGCAACCCAACATATTGTACAACGCTGGTCTATATTACGACGATGGCCGGTTCGACGCTTCCCTGTTCACCAACTACACCGGCAATGATTTCACGGCCGCGAACAATGCAATTAAGCTGAAGGGTTTCAACGTCGTCAATCTCGACGCCGGTTACAAGATCAGGCTTGGGAACAGCGCCGCGCGCATTGGCGTCAATGTCTTCAATCTGTTCGACACGGATGCGGTAACCGAAGGCTCGCCGCGCCTGGACGTCAATCAGACCAGCGGCGGTGCCTATTTCGTCGGCCGTCCGGTGCTTCCCCGCCGGATCACCGGCCGCGTGACCTTCAACTTCTGATCCTCCCGGGCGCGGCTCCGTCTCCGCCGCGCCCCCTTACGGAAGTCCCGCAATGCCGACCGACCTCGACGGCCGCGCCCGCGCGATCCTTCGCGCCAACGACCGCGCCGGCTACACCGTGCCGAACGGCCAGGTTTATCCCTTCCAGTGGAACTGGGATTCGGCATTCGTCGCTTTGGGCTTCGACGGTTTCGACCGCGATCGGGCGTGGACCGAACTCGAAACCTTGTTCCGCGCGCAGTGGGAAGACGGATTCCTGCCGCACATCGTCTTCTGGCAGGACGATCCCGGCTATTTCCCGGGTCCCTCGGTGTGGGCGGCCGGGCGGACCCCGGCTACGTCGGGCATTACCCAGCCGCCGGTCGCCGCGACCACGCTCCGCAGCCTCTGGAACTCGGCGCAAAGCGCGGGGGAATCGGACCTTTACCGGCCTCGTCTCGAGGCGCTGTTCCCAAGGCTGATGGCGTGGCACCGCTGGTTTCGCGACGTGCGCGATCCCGACCGACGCGGCGTGGTCATGACCGTACATCCGTGGGAAACCGGCCGCGACAATTCGCCGGAGTGGGACGTTCCGGGCGAGCCGATCGATATCTCGAACGTCGGCGATTATGTCCGTAGGGACACCAGCCATCTCGACGCCAAGGAACGGCCGACCAAGCTCGAATATGACCGTTACCTTGCGCTGGTGCAGTTCGGCCGGGCGCTCGGCTGGGACCATCGGGCGATCGCGGCGGCGAGCCCATTCCGCGTCGCCGACGTCGGCATGTCGATGATCCTGCTGCGCGCCAATCGCGATCTGCTTGCCCTTGCCGAGGAATTGGGCCGCACGGCCGAGGCCGCCGAACTGCGCGAGTTGGTCGCGCGGGCGGAGGCCGGGATCGACTGGCTGTGGGATGGGGAAAAGCATTGCTGGTGCTCGCGCGATCTGCTGACCGGCCGCTTCTCGGGCTTCGTCACCAGCGCGTCGTTCCTCAGCTTCTACGCGGGGCTGCACGGGCCGGACAAAGACGCGGCGATGCTGACCCATTTCGAGCGGATCGGTGACCGCGTGCGCTATCTGATGCCGAGCCTCGATCCCGACGAGCCCGGCTTTCAGATGGTCCGCTACTGGCGCGGGCCGGTCTGGGCGGTGGTCAACTATATGATCGGCACGGGCCTCGACGAGTGCGGCTACAGCGCCCAGGCGCGCCGCATGCGCGCGGACACGCTCGCATTGATCGAGCATTCGGGTTTTCAGGAAGCCTATAGTCCGGTCGATGCCAGCGCGAGTGGTGGCGGCGACTTCTCCTGGACCGCCGCGATCTGGCTGGCCTGGTCGAGCTAGTGACATCGAGGCCGGTCGGTCGCGGCGCCTCTAGCAGCGCTCCGTCGGCTTGCCTAGGCCATTGCGCGGCTGAACCTTTGCCGCGTTGAAGCGCTTGCCCTCTTCTTCGGGCCGCTTACATACGTCTCATGACCCACGACGAGCTGTTCATTCCCAAGGCCCGCTTCGCCATCGGCGCGGTCGTCAAGCATCGGCTGCTCGATTTTCGGGGCGTGGTGTTCGACGTCGACCCGGAATTCGCCAATAGCGACGAGTGGTACGAGGCAATTCCCGAGGGCGTTCGCCCGCGCAAGAACCAGCCTTTCTACCACCTGCTCGCGGAAAATGCCGAGACGAGCTACGTCGCCTACGTCAGCCAGCAGAATCTCGTGCCCGACGAGGATGGTGAGGAAATCGATCACCCGGCCATCGCTGGACTGTTCGAAGGCTTCGATGGCGCCCGCTACCGCCTCCGGCCCCAGCACCGGCACTAGACCAGCAGAGCAGGGGCGGCGCTTACCGCCGCCCTCCTCTCCTTACCACTTCACCGCGACGCGCGCGTACAGGAAGCGGCCGTTGAAGCCGAATGGCGAGAAGTTGCTGAACGGCGCGACATAGTTGGTCGCCGGGTAATTACGGAGCGAGCCTGTCGGATTGGAGGCGGTTATCGTCGCTGGGTCGATCGCCCGGCCCGTCGGCGTGTTGGTCGGGTAAACGTCGAACAGATTATTGCCGCCGATCGCGAAGGTCACGGTGTCGCCGAACGGCTTGGCCCGGATTTCCGCATCGGTGATCGTCTTGGCCGCCAAATTGACGTCGCCGAACAGGTCCGTGCCGGCGGCAAGCACCTTGCCGTAGCGGGTCGCGCGAACCGTCACGCCGAAAATGCTATAGTCGTAATCCGCCGACGCATTGATCTTGGTGCGCGGCTGTCCCTGCGTAAGCCGGGTCGACTCCTGCCGGCCAAACAGGATTACACCGGGAACCGTCGCCAGCGAGCCAGGTGCGGCGGCATTCCGCGTGATCTTGGTCTTATTGTAATTGAAGCCGCCGGTCAGCAACAGCCTGCCCATCGGGCCCTGCGGGAAGCGATAGGTGCCGACCAGATCGAGTCCGCGGGTGCGTGTATCGATGCCGTTGACGAAGAAGCGCGCCGCATTGACCGTATTGAACCCTGCGGCGTTGAGGATCTGCGCAATGGCGAACCCCGGGTTGCCACCGCTCGGAACACCGGCCGTGCGCGTCGCCGACAGGTTTTCGGTGACGACGATGCGGTCCTTGATCTTCACCTGATAAATGTCGAGCGTGACGTTGAGCCGCGGCACGGCGCTGAACACCAGCCCCGCTGAGTAGCTCATCGAGCGCTCGGCCTTGAGCGGCGTTGCGCCGAGCGCGATCGCCGCCGGGTTGCTGACCGGCAGCGTGACCGTGTCGAGCAGCACGCCGTTGACGTTGTTGGTCGCCTGCGCCGCATAGAATTGCTGCTGCAGCGACGGCGCGCGCAGTCCGGTCGAGGCGGAAGCGCGAATAGCGAAGCCGTGAACCGGCTCGAACCGCGACGCCAGCTTCCAGCTCAGCCGCGAACCGAAATCGCTATAGTCCTCGTAACGCAGCGCGCCCTGGACGTTGAACGCGCTTGTGAAATCGCTGTCGATCTCGGCGTAGAGCGACTTGTTGTTGCGCTTGTGCCGCGTGTCCACGCGCTGGCCGGCGATCAGCGGCTGGAAGCCGGGGAATACCTGCGCGCCAGGCGCCCCACCGGCGGAGCCGTTGGCATAGCTCGCCGGCTCGCCCGGACGAATCTGGAACATCTCGCGCCGATACTCCGCGCCGGCGGAAATGGTGGTCTTCGACGTGAAGGCGAGGCCAATGTCCTTGCTGACGTCGAGATTGAGCAGTTGCTGACCATAGGTCAGCCCACCCGAATCGAACCGGGTCGGCGACGCACTGCCAAGCGAGCGGTTGACGCTGCTGGTGATCTCGAAGTTGACCCGGTCGCGCGCTGTCTGGGCCGACAGGTCCCAGCGGAAGCCGCCAAGGTCGCCCCGCAGGCCGACGGTCGCGCTATGGTCCTTCGTGTCGGTGTTGATCAGCGGCAGGAAGCCGTCGGGATAGATCGCCGGCACGTTGCGTGCGTCGTTGGCAAGACGGTAGAAACCGCCGCTCTGTCCCGCGCGACTGTTGAAGCTGCCAAAGCCGTAGAAATTGATCCCCGCGCTGATCGGCGCGCCGAGGTTGACGAACAGCTTGCCGTCGGTCGTCGAGGGATCGCCGTATTTGTGACTGAACCGGTTGAAGGTCAGCTCGCGCGGATCGAGTGCGCCGGCAATGAGATTGTACTGGCGGCGCGGATCGGCGCCGGTGCGATTGGTCCCGTCGCGCAGCTGTACTTCGCCCGCCACGTCGAAATAGCCTTGTCGGAAAACCGGTAGGCCGACGACTCCGGCGAAGGTCTCGACCAGCCCGTCGATGCGGTGAATGTCCTGTCCGGTGTGGTTGAGCGCCAGCGTGCCGTCGGGCGCCAGAACAGGCGTGTTGGCCGCCCCGGTCTGCACACGGGTATAGCCCTGTATGCCCTGCACATTGGTATTGTATTCGCCGAACGTGGCGGTGAAGCGGCCGCCGCTGCGCGCGTTGCGCAGCTGGAAGTTGATGACGCCGGCGATCGCGTCCGATCCATATTGCGCGGCCGCGCCGTCGCGCAGCACTTCGACCCGCGACAGGGCGATCGAGGGAATGAGGTTGATGTCGACCGCGGACGATCCGCGACCGACCGAGCCGTTGATGTTGAGCAGCGCCGAGGTGTGGCGGCGCTTGCCGTTGATCAGCACCAGCGTCTGGTCCGGGCTGAGACCGCGCAGCGTCGCCGGGCGGACGACGTCGGTCCCGTCGGTGATCGACGGCTGCGGGAAGTTGAAGCTGGGGACCTCGGCCGTCAGCGCCTTGTTGGTGTCGGTGAAGCCGTTGGACTGCAGGCTGTCGGCCGAAATGACGTCGACCGGGACCGGCGAATTGGCGACCGTGCGATCGGTCCGCCGCGTACCGGTGACGACGATCGTCGACTGATCCGGCGTTTCGCCGCGAGCATTGGCGGGCGCGACATTCTCGTTGACCGCGCCCTGGTTCTGCTGGGCCGCCGCGGGCGCGGCGAAAGCGAGCGGAGAAAAGCTGGCGAGCAGGATCGCACGCGAAAGTCGGCTGGTCATTGTCGTTCCCCCTCGGCGGGCCGGGTCGGCCATATGGTTAAGAGAAGTCTGCCTGTTGCCGTCTTAAGACAAGCATCGCAGGCTTGTAGCGCGCCGTTTCGCTGCCGGCTGTTGTTGCATTGCAACAGCAATTCGCGCCCGCTGGCGCCGGTTGACAGCCTCTGCCCTGCCCCGTAGGCGGCAGCCTTTCCGCGCGGGGCTCCCGCCGCGGTCCAGTTTCGTGACGAGAAAGAAGAGCCAATGTTCGCAGTCGTGCGCACGGGCGGCAAGCAGTATCGGGTTGCCCCTGGAGACAAGATCGTCGTCGAGAAGATCGACGGCAACGCCGGTGACAGCATCAGCATCACCGACATCCTGTTCGCGGGCGAAGGCGGCGATGTGAAGCCGCTCGAGGGCCTCACTGTTGCAGCGGAGATCATCGCCCAGGCGAAGGCCGACAAGGTCACGGTTTTCAAAAAGCGCCGCCGCCACAACTACCGGCGCAAGAAGGGCCATCGCCAGCAGCACACGATCCTGCGCATCGTGTCGATCGGCGATCAAAAGGAACAGAAGAAGACTCCGGCCAAGGCCGCTGCCGCTCCTGCTGCGGCTGTTCCGGCCGAGGCCGCGCCTGCGGCCCCTGCCGCGCCTGCCGCGCCTGCCGCCGAAGCGAAGCCGGCCAAAGCGCCGAAGGCCGTCAAAGCCTCGCCCGACGCCTCGACAAAAGATGCTGCGCCTGCTAAGGCAGCGGCCAAGAAGACCCCCAAGGCGAAGTAACACCTCATGGCACATAAGAAGGCAGGCGGCTCGAGCCGCAACGGACGCGACTCCGAATCGAAGCGCCTCGGCGTCAAGAAGTTCGGCGGCGAAGCCGTGCTCGCCGGCAACATCATCGTTCGTCAGCGCGGTACGCGCTGGTACCCGGGGACCAACGTCGGCCTGGGCAAGGATCATACCCTGTTCGCGCTTACCGACGGCCGCGTCTCGTTCAAGGACGGGCGCCAAGGCCGCAAATTTGCATGCGTCGACGCCATTATGCCGGCGGAGGCGCAGGCAGCGGAATAGGGATCGGTCGATAACGGACTGCTCCCGGGAAGGGGGCAGCCCAACGGTCACCGGATCACCGGCTACCAAGGGAGAAGAGGGAAGCCCCCTCCCCTCCCTTTCTCATTTCTTCTCCCAACACTGTCACGCGAGGCCCCTTTCGGGCATCGCACTGGGGAGAAGAGCGATGTTCGCCAGAACGCCTAGACTGTTGCTGAGACCCGGCTGGGCCGAAGACGCTCCGGCACTTTCCCGCGCCATCGCCGACCGGCAGGTCGTCCGCCATCTCACCACGGCCCCGTGGCCCTATCGGCTCGCGGATGCCGAGGCGCACCTCGCCGCGCCGCGCGATCCCGTCCTTCCCTCCTTCCTCGTGTTCGCGCGCACCGATGGGCCGCCGCAGCTGATCGGCTCTTGCGGTCTCGGCCGCCGCGCCTCTGGCCGGGTCGAGCTCGGCTACTGGATCGCCCGCGCCCAGTGGGGCCGCGGCTATGCGACCGAAGCCGGGCGCGCGCTGGTCGAGATCGCTGCGACGCTCGGCCTCCCCGCCCTCGGCGCGTCGCATTTCCTCGACAATCCGGCGTCGGGCCGCGTGCTCGAAAGGCTCGGCTTCGTCAGCACCGGCCTCATCGCGCCGCGCTTCAGCTGCGCGCGCGGCGAGGAAGCGCCCGCGCGCCTGCTCCGGCTCGATCTCGCCGCGGCCGAGAAGGTGGAGGCGCTGGCGGCCTGAGGTTCAGGCCGCTTTCCGTTCCGCCGCGGCGAGCGCCGGTGGACTGTCGAAGCCGGCGATCAGATCGCGGTCGTCCTCGTTCCACGGATGGAAGCCCGGCAGGAAGAACTTCGCCCACGCCCCAAAAATCTTGCGCATCATTCCCGGCCGAACCCACATCGTCCACAGCAGCGACGACCAGGCGCGAACCCCGGTGATCCCGTCCTGCCGCAGCAGCTCCAGCGCCCCCGCCGTCCGGTCGACGATGAAGTTGCGGGTGACGAACAGCATCACCTTCGCCTTGACCTCCCACCGCTTGCGGCGCGGCCAGCCCCGGGTCGCGTGCAGCCAGGTGTCGAAGGCGACTCCCTTGTGCTCGATCTCCTCGGCGGCATGCCAGCGCCATAGCGCCGCCGCCTCCGCCTCCGCGCCGGCAAGATGGCGCGGATCGGCCAGCAGCTCGTGCGCCAGGATGGCGGTGAAATGCTCCAGCGCCATCGTCGCGGCGAGACTGACGATCGGCGGCTTGGACTTGGTGAGGTCCAGCCGCTCGCGCACCCGCCGCTCCAGTTTCGCAAGGTCGTAGCCCGCGTCCGCCGCGCGGCGGTTGAAGGCGGCATGTTCGCGGCTGTGGATTGCTTCCTGCTTCGTAAAGGCGCGGATCTCACTGGCGAGCGGCTCGGGCGCGCCCTCGCGGAAGTTGCGCACGCTCTCGACGAAGAACGCCTCGCCGAGGGGGAAGGTCGCCGACAGCGCATTGTACAGCGCGCTCGCCGCCGGCCGCCCGCCATGCCACCAGCGTGGAGTCCCGCCTTCCCGTCCGAAGCGCCGGTCGCGCGGCGTGATGCTGAGGTCGGCGGGGGTGACGGTGCGGCTTGCGGCGGTCATGTCTAGGCTCCAGGGCTTGACTGGAAGATCGGCCTTGCTGACAATAATGTCAATAGGATTCCCACGATGCGCACCCGCATGACCCCCGACCAAAGCCGCGCCGCCGCCGTCGCCGCCGCCCGCGCGCTGCTCGTCGACCAAGGGGTCGCGGCGGTGACGCTCAAGGCGGTCGCCGAGCGCATCGGCCGGACCCACGCCAACCTTCTCCACCATTTCGGCTCGGTCGCCGGCCTTCACGCCGCGCTGGCCGAGGATATCGCCCGCACCGTCTCGGCCGCGATCACCGCCGCCATCGGCCGCCGCCGTCGCGGCGAAGCCAGTGAGCGGGACGTCGTCGACGCAATGTTCGACGTCTTCGCCCGCGAGCGCGTCGGCGAGCTGATCGGCTGGATCGCTCTGACCCGCCAGCGCGACGCGCTCGCCCCGGTGACCGAGACCGTCGCCGCCATCCTCGCCGACTTCCGCGCCGCCGGCGACACCCGCCCGATGGGCCGCGTCATCCACGGCCTCGTCCTGCTGGCGATCGGCGATAGCCTCGTCGGGCGAGAGGTGGCGGCCGCGACCGGAGACGGGGCGGACGATGTGCGCGAGATCGCGGTGTCGCAGATCGCGGCGGTGCTGGGGGCGATTCAGCCCAGGTCCGGGATGAACGATGGATAAAGTAAGCATTCAGGCGCCATCCACCGTGATCCCCCTACTTCCCTCGTCATTATCAGCGAGAGGATCGTTCGATGAATATCAGGTCGACTATACTTTTATGCAGTGCCGCGGCGTTTGCTGCCCTGGTGCCGTCCGCCGCGTCCGCCCACCGCGGACTCACGATCTCGATCGGGTCCGGTTATGGCAATGGCTATGGCTATGGGTACCCCGCCTACGGCTACGGTGACTCCTACGGTTACGGTGGATATTCCAGTTACGGCCGTCACGAGCAGCAGCATGAGGACCTCGACGACGAGCATGGCGACGCTCATGACCAAATCGACGAAGAGCATGCGCTGGCGCATGCCCAGGGCCTCGATCCGTGGCAGCACGCACAGCTCCACCGCCAGCTGCAGTATCAGCACGACTATGACCACTATCAGCTCGAGCTGCAGCATCGGCGTCAGCACCAGCGGGATGAATGGCGCCGCCGCTATGAAAACTATGGCTACTACGGATACTGATGCCGTCCTACCGGATGCCGCCTGGCCTGAAATGGTCGGGCGGCATCGGCGACTGCTCGTTCTAAAGGACCGTCCCATGTCATTCAGGCACGTCATCGCCTTCCCGGCACTCGCTCTCGCCCTGCTGGTTGGCGGGGCGGCGGAAGCGCACCCGCGTCTCGTCGGCACCTCTCCCCGCGCCAACAGCGGGGTCGCCGGTACGAACCGCGTTTCGCTGACCTTCAGCGAACGGCTATTGGCGCCGATGAGTGGCGGAGATGTGCTGATGACCGGTCATCCCGGTCTGCCGCACCATCCGCCGATGAAGATCGCCGGCTTCAGGGCCTCCGTCGGCGCTGACGGCAAGACGCTTCAGTTGGTCGGGGCGCGCCCGCTCGCCAGGGGCAGCTATCAGGTCAAATGGCATGCGGTTGCAGCCGATACGCACCGGGTCGCGGGCGCCTTCGCTTTCCAGGTCCGATAATAAGTGGACTCGGCCGCGGCGCTGATTGCGGTCCGATTCGCCCTTTATCTGGACTTGATGCTGGTCTTCGGCCTGCCGCTGTTCTGCCTCTATACGCTGCGTGGAGCTGAACGGCGGGCAGGCGGTAACGTCATGTCGTCGCGCGTGGTGGTCGGTCTTGCGCTGGCCGGCGTCGCACTGTCGGTGCTTGGCCTGCTCCTGCTTGCCGCCGCCATGAGCGATGTTCCCGTCCTTCAGCTTGACCGGGAAACGCTCGGCGCCCTGCTCGACGGGACGGCGATCGGAACCGCGGGCAAGGTTCGCGTCGCCGCGCTCCTCGCCGCCTTGCCGATCGGCTTTTGGCTGCGATCGCGCCCGAGCGCCCTGTGGGCGACGTTGTCGTGTCTCGGTGCGATCGCCCTCGGCTCGCTCGCATGGACCGGCCATGGCGCCGCGGACGAAGGCGCGATTGGCCAGATCCATCTGACGGCCGACATCGTTCACCTGCTTGCCGCCGGAGTCTGGATTGGGGCCTTGGCCGGGCTGCTGACACTCCTGTCGCGAGTCCGCGTAAGCAGCGACGATCGGCAGGAGCGCATGGCGCTCGCGCATCGGGCGCTGGCGGGCTTTTCAACCGCCGGCACCTTGGCTGTTGGGCTGATCATCCTGACCGGCCTCGTCAACAGCTGGGTCCTGGTCGGGGTGGGGAATATCGCGTCTCTGCCGGGATCGCTGTATGGCCGTTTGCTCATCCTCAAGCTGCTCATTTTTGTTGGGATGCTCGGCCTTGCCGGATGGAACCGGTTCAGATTGACGCCGGCCGTCGAAGCGTCGCTTGGCACCAGCGACGCCACCGCGGCCATGCAATCCATCAGATGGAGCGTCGCTCTCGAATCCACCCTTGCCTTATCCGTCCTGGGGCTGGTCGCCTGGCTCGGCACCCTCGCCCCGCCCGCCTCGGGGAGCTAAGCTGCGCGAGATCGCGGTGGCGCAGATCGGGGCGGTGATCAGTCGGGCTGACGCGCGCCGTGACGAATCCGCCGAACGATGACCTGCTTGTTCGCTACGGAGTAGCGCAGGACGTATGGCCACACGAGGGTCAGCTCGCGCAGGCCCGGCGCGACCGCGCGCCCGCGCTCCGGGAACTCGGACAGGCTAATACCGGCGGCGAGCAGCCGATCAGCAAGCCGGCGGGCAGCGGACGGGTTGAAAGCAGCGATGAAGCCGTAGATTTCGTCGATGTTGGACAGAGCCTCGTCCGTCCCAACAACCCGATGCGTCAATCGTCGCGGCGCGGACGAGGCGTGCGGCGGCCTTCCGCCAAATCTTTCAGCCACGAAGCGACGCGCTGATGCGGGACGACCCGGCCCGCGCGGACGTCGGCCTCGGCGCGGGCGTCGGCCGCCGCCTCCGCTTCCGCGATGTCCCAAATGCCGGCTTCGTGGCGCATCGCTTTGCTTTACCACGCCTGCAATTGTTCGCCAAGAGGAGGAGCATGATCGGCCGCTCCCGGAACACCAGACCCTCGCCGCGATCCCAACTTCCGCGCCGCAGGCGACACCCGCCCGATGGCCGCGTCATCCACGGCCTCGTCCTGCTGGCGATCGGGGACAGCCTGGTCGGAAGCGAAGTCGCGGCGGCGACGGGGGACGGGGCGGACGATGTGGGCGAGATTGCGGTGGCGCAGGTGAGGGCCTTGTCTCAACCCGGCTGCCTCATCCTCGAACCCCCTTATCTCTTGACCCACGTGATTCCCGTTTGCAACGCAAGCGAACAATCGCACGGGCGGAAGCGGCCCCAACTTCCCCTGCAGTTCGTTTTCGATAGGGTGCTATCATGAACGCGGAAGCCGCTCCTCGTCTGCCCTACAACGGAGACATCCTCCGGTGGGCAAGACTGTGGCGAGGTAAGACGGTCGAAGATGCCGCGCAGAGGCTTCAGACAAAACCCGAGAACATCCTTGCCTGGGAGGACGACGATGGCGCGCCCACAGTGCGTCAGGCGCGGATGCTCGCGGAGTTTTATGGTCGCAGCTTTCTTGAGTTTTTCCTTCCGGTTCGTCCCAAGCTGCGAGAATCGACGCTAGTCCCTGACTATCGACTGCACCGAGATGCCCCGCACCCCAATGACCGTGAACTGTGGCACATTCAGCGTTGGGCGGAATCGAAACGGCTCAATGCGATTGATCTATATCAGATGCTCGGCGACGAGCCTCCGACTTTCCCGCAGCAGCTTGCTGCTACCGTGCAAAGCAATCCTGAACGCCTGGCAGAAGAGGCACGGAAAGCCGCCGGCTTCACAATTTGGCAGCAGCTTGAGTTGAAGGGGAGCGACAAAAGGCTCCTCCCCTCGCTCATTCGGGCTGCATTCGAGCGTCTCGGCGTGCTTGTTCTGCGGCGAACTGACCTTGGCAACTACGGCGCTCGCGGGATTAGCATCGCTGAGTTTCCTCTACCGACTATTGTCTACGGCAAAGAGGCTCCCGCCGGGCAATCGTTCACGCTCGCACATGAGTTTGGGCACATGCTGCTCCGTCAGAGCGCCATTAGTGGCCCCCCGTCTGCCAGGGACGCTGACACGCCGCCGAAGGCTGTTGAACGTTGGTGTGATGAGTTCGCCGCAGCATTTCTCATTCCGGCCGCTGCCATGGCTGAACGGTGGGCCAAGCCAAACGCGCCCATGCCTAAGATCGGCGACGACTCTCTAGAGAGTCTGGCAAGTGCATTTCGGGTAAGTGAGCACGCTATGCTTATCCGGCTAATCGGCATGGGCTACGTTGACGCTGATTACTACTGGAACGTGAAGCGACCTGAGTTCCTAGCGCGAGAAGAGCAATTTCGGTCGCGCGGCGGTATCGCGCCTTATTACGGCACCCGCTTTCTCAACAGCCATGGCAATCTTTACACCGGCCTTGTGCTTGAAGCGTGGAGCCGCGAGGCAATCACAAACGACAGTGCTGCCCGCTTCCTCGACATCAAAAATCTCGTCCACCTTGACGATATTCGGCGGGAATTTCGACCCTAATGGCGAAATACTGCCTTGATATGTCTGGCCTGAGTAATCCGGCACAACATATGCCGCAGGACATCCACGCCAGCATGTGGAAGCAAGTGGAAGCCCTCATCGTTGCTAGGACATTCGCAACAACGACAGAGGTTTATGAGGAGTTGACTCACATCCCTCCTCCCATTGGCGAATGCATTGCCTCGAATGCAGCTGCTCTGATGTTCGAAGTCGGAACGGACGACTGGGATTGGCAAGGCTACATCAAACACACCAGCCGGATGCAAACCGCTTATGACGCCTTCATATCCGAACGAAATCGGAATCGAGAGCACACCATCAATTTGAATGACCTATCGGTAATCGCTCTGGCGAAGACTCTGGTGCTTCCGCTGATAAGCATGGAGGCACGGAAGGGTGCACAGGCCGAAAAGCGGCGGGCGATCCCGGATATTTGCGATGCGGAGAGGGTTCAGCATATGACGTTCAGCGACCTACTAAGGGCGGAAGGAATTGTGCTGTGACGCTCACATTATAAGCGGAATCTTTTCTTTCCTACACGAACCAACCCGGTTATTGCGAGTCGCATGGAACAGCCCACGCCGTTCGCGGAGCCGGCCCGCGACACTTCTCCCAGCCCCTCCGCTACCCCGCCCGTCATCCTCGACGACGGCCGCCACGCGCCCTCGGACCGGCCGCCGATCGGCACCGCTTCCGAGCTCGACGATTCGTTCAGTGCGACTCGACAGCTGCGCGTCGACGGCTGGACGGCGGCGCGTCGCGCGGCCTTTCTCGCCGCGCTCGCCGAAACCGGACTGGTTATTCAGGCGTGCCGCGTCACGGGCATGAGCGCCGCCAGCGCCTATGCCCTGCGCAGCCGCG
>JAIVIZ010000109.1 GCA_020200315.1 Sphingomonadales bacterium
CCGCAGGCGTTCGAGCCGTTGCGCCTGGCGCGCGACCGCTTCGCCGGCGCCGGTCTCGAGAACCCGCCGGTCGAACTCCTCCGCGCCGCTCCCGATGCTGATGCGGCGAGGCAGCGCGCCCGCCTGCTCGCGCAGAAGAAGCCGCCCGTCCTCGGCGTGCTTGAGGGACTGCCGGCCGCGCCCCATCTCACCGGCAACGTCAGCCGCAACGGCCGGACCGTCGCCGAGCTTGAGCATATGCTCGACGATGCCCGCACCGGCCGCAGCTCCCCCGATGCGGCGCCGCTCGCCGTCACCTCGACCGAGCGGTCCGGCGGAACGCTCGCCACCGCGCTTGGCCTCACCGCCCGCGCCGGGCAGACGATCGTCTTTCTCCTCACCATTCTTCTCGCCGGCGCGGTCCTGTCGCAGCTGATCGAGGAGAAATCGAACAAGGTGATCGAAATCCTCGCCGCCGCGGTGCCCGTCGACTCGATTTTCGTCGGCAAGCTGTTCGCCATGCTCGCGATCAGCATCGTCGGCATCGCCGTGTGGACGCTCGCCGGCAGCATCGCCATCGCCACCTGGCTTCGGGGAGGATTGGGCGGGCTGCCGACGCCGGCGGTCGGCTGGCCGGCGTTCATCGCCTTTTCGCTGATCTATTTCGCCATGGCCTATCTGCTGATCGGCGCGGTGTTCCTGGCGATCGGCAGCCAGGCGTCGAGCGTGCGCGAGATCCAGACGCTCAACATGCCGGTCGTGCTTGGCCAGAGCATGGTCTATTTCTTCGGCGCGTCGGCGGTCGGCCACCTCGACGAGCCGCGCGGCATCGCCGCCGCCCTCTTTCCCCTGTCCTCGCCGTTCGCGATGGTCGCCCGGGCGGCCGAGCAGGAGGCGGTCTGGCCACACCTCCTCGCCATCGGCTGGCAGGCCGTCTGGGTCGCGCTGATCCTGCGCGGCGGCGCCCGGCTGTTCCGCCGCAGCGTTCTGAAATCGGGGCCTTCGCGTCGAGGTATGTGGCGGCTGCTGGCGCCACTCCGGCACGTCGATATCAGCGCCTAGACCGCTGCGGCGACGCGCTGCTCCAGGTGCAGATAGTTGCTGTTGAACAGCCCCGCCTGCCGCAGTCGGTCCAAGTCGGGAATGACGAGCCGCTTGTTAGCAAGCACGATCAGCCCGTCGCGCCGGAGTTGCTGCAGCGTGCGGTTGACGTGGACCGGTGTAAGGCCGGTCGCATCGGCCAGGTCGACCTGGGTCAGCGGCCACTCGAAGCGGTCGGAGGAGGACAGGCCCGCACGTCGCTGCCGATAGGCCATTTCGGCGAACAGGTGGGCGATCCGCTCGTACGCGCTGCGCTGACCGATATTCAGCGTCCACTCGTGTGAGGTTGCCGTGACCACCAGCGCATCCAGCCGCAGCGCTCGCGCCAGCCGCGGGCTGTCCATCATCGCCTGCCCGATCGCCCCAAAGGGGATTTCCGCCACCTTGATCTCGTTGATCGCGCCGAGCGAATGATCGCGTTCCGACACGAGCTGCAAGTCGAGGTCGCACAGATCGCCGGCGACGAGCAGCCCAACGATCTGCCGCCGCCCGTCGGACAGCGTCTTGTGGCGCGCCGCCCATCCTTCGACAATCAGGTGCATCGAGCGCGGCGCATCGCCTTCGCGCGCAAAATCGCGCCGGGCGGCGACGGTGCGCACGGGTTGATCGATCGCGACTCGCAACACCTGCCGATCGCCATCGAACAGGGGCGCGAAGCTCTCCAGCTTGCGCAGCAGCGCGTCACTCATGGTCTGGCCTTCCCCACGTGTCCCGATAGGCGAACACAAGGCATTGGTTAACCTAACTATGTTAGCGAGGGATCAAGGAAATTCGCGCTGCCCCAACAGGTTGCGCTGCAGTCCGCTTGATGTATGTAAGTGATTGTCCGCGCTGACTTCCTTATGTCTGGCCTTGGGCCCAGCTTAGGGGGACGAACGATGAGCGATCAGCAGCGGGATTATCATGTGCAGCGGGCACGCGAAGAGATTGCCCGCGCCGCCGCAGCCGCGAGCGGTGGCGCTGAGCGCAGCCACCGCGAGCTTGCCCAGCTTCACTCGGACAAGGCCCGCGCTCCCGATGGCGATGCTTCGGTCTTTGCGGCCCCAATCGACAAAAGCGCCCCGTCGCTGCGCGTCGTCGCCGGCTAGATGCCTAGCCCACCATTGCGGCGCGCGCCGCGCTTTCCAGCGTCTTCATCAGCGCCCGGTGCGGGAAGGGGCCGTAACTGATCCGCGCGATGCCAGCGCCAGCCCATTGCGCCTTGGTCGGACCGCCGGGAAAGGCGATGGCATTGACCGGCAGCGGCGATGCGCAACAGACGCGCTCGACCAGCTTTAGATCCCCCAGGCGTGGCACGAAGAAGCCGCTTGCGCCCGAGTCGGCAAAGGCCAGCGCTCGCTCGATTGCCGCATCCGCCAGCGCGGTGTCATGCTCTTCCGGCTTGGCCTTCAGGAACAGGTCAGTGCGTGCGTTGATGAAGAACGCCTCACCGGTGGCGCGCCGGATCGCCGTGATGCGCCGGCACTGCAGGTCGAGCGGGTGCAATCCCGTCCCGCCGATTACCTGATCCTCGAAATTGCAGCCGACCGCTCCGGTCGCCGCCAGCATCGCCACGTTCCGCCCGCCGGCTTCCGGATCGGTCGCGTAAGCGCCCTCGAAATCGACCGTGACCGGCAGCTCGACGGCATCGACGATCCGCCCGGCATTCGCCAGCGCGAACTCGATCGGCACCTGCTCGCCGTCGGGCCAGCCATTGGCGTCGGCGACCGGATGGCTCCCCGTCGCCAGCGCCTTCGCGCCTACCGACGCCACCGCCAGCGCGCTGCCGACATCCCAAATGTTGTACAGCACCACCGGATCGCCCGGCACGTGCAACGCGGCGAAAGTGGCAAACTTGCTCATGTCTGGTCCGACGCCTGCTGGTAAAGCTCGAGCTTCACCCCGTCGGGGTCCATGATCCAGGCGAACTTGCCATATTCGTCGGCCTGCCGCTCGAGAATCGCCACCCCCTTCGCCTCCAGCCCGGCAACGAACGTATCGAGATCGTCGACCCGCAAATTGATCATGAACCGCTGCGCGCTCGGCGCGAACTTGTCGCTGTCGGCCTTGAACGGCGTAAGCAGCGAAAACCCATCGGGCGCATCGTCCTTAAACGCGAACATTGCGCCCCACTCGCCACCGACACCAAGCATTTCAAAATACCATTTCTTGGTCGCCGCAGGGTCCGCCACTTTGGTGAAAATCCCGCCGAGTCCCGTCACCTTGGCCATATCGTCTCTCCCCCGACCGTCATTGCGAGGAGCGAAGTGACGCGGCAATCCCGCTAAAAACAAAATACTGGATTGCCGCGCTTCGCTCCCAATGACGATCTCTTAATGAACGAACCGCGCGACCACGTCGCGATAGCTGCGGCTGACCTTCACCTGCGCGCCGCTGTCGAGCACCAGGAAACATTCGCCATTGGTGTGCGGCTTGACCTGCTTGACCAGGTCCAGGTTGACGATGGTCGAGCGGTGGACCCGCTGGAAGCGGCGCGGGTCGAGGCGCTTTTCAAGATCCTTCATCGTCTCGCGCAGGATCAGCGTATTGTCGCCGGTCTGGATGCACATATAGTCGCCGGCCGCGTCGATCCGCTCGATCGTATCGACGTCCACCCGGAAAATCTGGCCCTGGTCGCGGATGTTGATCATCCGTTCGAAGCGGTTCGCGGCGGGCGCTTCATTGTTGCCGTCGTCGGCGAAATTCTCCGCCGCTTCGGGCGCGTGCTCGACCAGCGCTTCCTTGAGTCGCTCGGCTTCCTCGGCGCCGCGCCTTTCCGCCAGCCGCTGGCGCACCCGGTCCATGGTTGCGGCGAGCCGGTCTTCCTCGACCGGCTTCATCAGATAATCGACCGCCTGCGCCTCGAACGCGCGCAGCGCATGGTCGCCATAAGCGGTGACGAACACGAACAGCGGCGGCTCAACTTCCATCAGCCCCTGGATGACCGAGAATCCGTCGAACCCGGGCATCTGGATGTCGAGAAAGACAAGGTCGGGCTTGTGGGTTTTGATCGCGCGGATCGCCTCGCGGCCGTTGGCGGCGGTGGCGATGATGTCGACGTCGTCATGCGCTTCCAGCCGCAGGCTCAGGCCCTGCGTCGCCAGCGGCTCGTCGTCGACCAGGATGGTGCGGATGCTCATGACCTGTCCTTGCTGTCGGTCTCATAGGGGATTTCCAGGATCACGCTGAACCCGCCCTTATCATTGGGTCGTGACGTGAAGCCATGCGCCGCGCCATAGGCCTGCGCCAATCGGTCGCGAATGTTCGCCAGGCCGACCCCGGTCGACTCCATCGCGCTGTGCACCGCGTTCGACCCGGCGCCGCTGTCCGCGACCTCGATCCGGACGCTGCTGCCTTCGTGGCTGGCGGTCAGCCAGATGTCGGCGCCGGTTTCGCTCGGCGTCACCGCATATTTGATCGCATTCTCCATCAACGGCTGCAGCAGCAGGGAAGGGAGGCGCGCGCCGATCGTCTCGGCATCGATGCGGAAATGCGGCCGCAACCGATCCTCGAAGCGCATTTTCTCGATTTCCAGATAGAGCTTCAGCGTCTCCACCTCCTGCGCCAGCGTCACTTGCGCCGTCGGCTCGTTGACCAGCGTATAGCGCAGGAAGGACGACAGCCGCGCCAGCATCGCATTGGCCCGCTCGGTCTGCCGCAGCAGCACCAGGGTCGAGATGGAATTGAGCGTGTTGAACAGGAAGTGCGGGTTGAGCTGATAGCGCAGCATCGCCAGCTGGGCGGTGCTCGCCTGGCTCGCCATCGCCTCGCGCTGCTCGATTTCCTCCTCGAGCAGCAGATAGTAATTGATGCCGTAATAGAGCGCCGACCACGCCGCGAGCAGCGCGAAGTCGAGCAGGATCGCGCCGAGATATTCGATTCCGACCGGCCGGGCTTCGGGCCGGACGAAGGTCGCGTTGCTCCACGTCTCGATGAACGAGAAGGCGGCGGCGGCGACGATCACCGTGATCAGGCTCAGCGCCGCCGTCCACAGGGAGCGCATGGTGATCAGCCGGCGGTAAAGCGAGGCCATCAGCAGCGTCAGCGAATAGCCCGTCGCCGTCAGCAGCAGGGTATGGACCAGGAACATCAGGCCCATCGAATTGGCGATGCCGCTCAGCGAGCGGAGGATGAAATAGCCCGTCCACCCGGCCGACTGGAGCAGCCAGAAGGCACGATTCTTGTCGTCGAAGAACGGCTGGTCGAGCTTGACGCCTTCGAGGATCGGCCGCGCCGGGCCCTTGGAGCGGCGCGCCGAGCGGCGTGGCGCGGGCACCTCGGGCGCCATCACCGCGCCCTCGATCAGCCGCGCGCCGTCACTCGCCATGTCGAACGCCCGTCACCATCGGCCCGATATAGACCGGGCGTCGGCGATGCCCAAGCATGGGCGAGCGGTTGCTTTCAGGCGTCCCTGATCCCCGGCGTATGGGCGCCGGGCAGCGGCGGAACCGGCACCGGGGGCGCGTCCGGATCGAGTTCGTGTACCTCGTCGATTCCCCGCCCAACATGGCTGCGGCTGCGGCCGTAGAGGAAGTAGACGACAAGGCCGATTGCGCCCCAGCCGACCAGTACCAGCTTCGATGTCGTGTCCAACGCCGCGTAGAGAACGATGCAGCCGATGATCGCCGCCGGCCCCACGATCCACACGCCCGGCGTTCGAAAGCTGCGTTTGCGCGCCGGGTCCTTGACGCGCAATACCAGGACCGCGAGCGCAACCATCGCAAACGCGAACAGGGTGCCCGAATTCGAATAGTCGGCCAAGCTGCCGACCGGCAACAGCCCGGCAAAGATCAACGCGAAGAGCCCCGTCACCGCGGTCACGACATACGGCGTCTTGAACGTCGGATGCACCTTCGCGAAGGACGCAGGCAGAAGTCCGTCACGAGCCATCGTGAAGAATACGCGCGTTTGACCGAACATCATCATTAGCACCACCGACGGCAGCGCGATGATCGCCGCGAGGCCGACGAGCCAGCCGACGGCCGGATAGCCGATCGTCTGCAGCACATGCACGAGCGCGTGCTTTGAACACACCAGCGGCTCGGTCGCTCCGCCGGCCACCAGCGCGGCGCAGCGCCCGGCCATTTCGGGCGAGCCCGGCGTCAAATAGGCGCCCGCCGCCGACGTCACGGGCTGCGCACCCACCGTCCCGATCGCACCTGCCGCAACCAGCAGGTAGATGACCGTGCAGATCAGCAAGCTGCCGATCAGGCCGATCGGCACGTTCCGCTGCGGATTTTTGGTTTCTTCGGCCGCGGTCGAGACCGCGTCGAAACCGACGTAGGCGAAAAAGATCGACGCGGCCGCGCCGACATAGCCAGTGCCGCTGGTCAGACTGCCGAACCCGGTCGGCGTGAACGGGTGGAAATTCGCCGAATGGACCGCCGGAAGAGTCAGGACCATGAAGGCGGTCAGTGCAACCAGCTTAACGACCACCAAGACCGCGTTGACCATCGCGCTTTCGGTCGTGCCTTTGATCAGCAAGGCCGTCACCGCGACCACGACGACGACGGCGGGAATGTTGATATAACCGCCATTCTGCGCGGCGGCGAGCAGGTCGGGCGTTGCCGTCGAGCCAAATGCCAGCGCCACCTTGGCCATCAGTCCGTCCGCATTGCTGATCAGCGCGGGAAAGTGAATGCCGCTGTCCGCCAGCGCGCCGACGAGATGATTCGACCAGCCGACCGCGACCGCACTCGCGCCGAGTGCATATTCGAGCACCAGTGCCCAACCGACCATCCACGCGAGCAATTCGCCCATGACCGCATAGGTGTAGGTATAGGCCGACCCCGCGACCGGCACCATCGACGCCAGCTCCGAATAGCACAGTGCCGCGACTGCGCACACGAACCCGGCGATGCAAAAGCTCAGCATCATGCCCGGGCCCGCTTTTTGCGCCGCCACGGCGGTCAGCACGAAAATTCCGGTGCCGATGACCGCGCCGACCCCGAGCATGGTCAGCTGGAACGCGCCCAACGAGCGATGGAGCCCCTTTTTCTCGGCGGTGGCAAGGATCGCGTCGAGCGATTTGACGCGGCCGAAGATGCCACCCGCTGGTGCTATGCTCGCCATGGAAGTCCCTTCAAGGTGGTCCGTTGACGGGAGCCTAGCGGCTAACGCGAACGGCGCAAGCTTGAGCTCTAGCGCGCCAGCATCGGTCCCAGCGGCGCGCCGCCGAACAGATGCACGTGAAGATGCGCGATTTCCTGGCGGCCGCGCTTGCCGATGTTGGCGAGCAACCGATACCCCTGCGCCGACGCCCCGGTCCTCCTCCCAACCTCGCCGACGGCGCGGACGAAATCGACGATCTCGGCCTCGCTCGCACGGGCGGAGAAGTCGTCCCACGACACGTAAGCGCCCTTGGGGATCACCAGAACATGGATCGGCGCGAGCGGGTTGATGTCGTGGATCGCGAGGCTGTGCTCGGTCTCCAGCACCGTCTTGGACGGCAACTCGCCGCGCAGCACCCGCGCCAGGATATTGCCCTCGTCGTACGGCAGGCTGGCATCGATCGGCATTTCACACTCCGCTTGACCGCAATTCCCCTCGCGCTACCACGAAGCATGGCCGACGACACGCCCGAGAGTCTCATCCCCTACGACGAGATCGTGCAGGAGGCGCTGCGCGAGGTGGTCGGCCGCGTCCTGCGCGAGGTCGAGGCGACCGGCGCGCTGCCGGGTGGACATCATTTCTACATCACCTTCAAGACGCGGCATGCGGGGGTCAGCATCCCCAAGCATCTGATGGAGCGCTTTCCCGACGAGATGACGATCGTCATCCAGCACCGCTTCTGGGATCTGAAGGTCGAAAGCGACCACTTCTCGGTCGGCCTGTCGTTCGGCGGCGTGCCCTCGACCCTCGTCGTGCCATTCGCCGCCGTCACCGATTTCGTCGATCCCGCCGTCGATTTCAGCCTCAAGTTCCAAGCGAGCGGCGAACTCGCGGCGAGGGAGGAGCATGACGAGCCGCAGAACGACGCTCCCGTAATCGCGCCGCCCGACGATGGCTCGAACGTCGTCGCCGTGGACTTCACCAGGAAGAAGTGATGAACGATCAACCGGACCGCGCGTCCTTCACGGCCATGGAGCAGGGGACCGCCGAGGACTGGCGGATCATCGGCGGCCATTTCATGCCCTATGCCGGCGCCCTCGCCGACCGCGTGCTGACTCATCTCAAGCTGCTCGACGGCGATTATGGCGGCTTCCCGATCGATCGGCTTCAGCATAGCCTGCAGACCGCGACTCGTGCGCACCGCGCCGGCGAAAGCGAGCCCTATGTCGTCATGGCCCTGCTCCACGACATCGGCGACACGCTCGGCAGCTTCAACCATCCCGACATCGCCGCCGCCATCCTCCGGCCGTTCGTCGACGCGAAGCTTCACTGGATGTGCCGGCAGCACGGCATGTTTCAGGGCTATTATTTTTTCCATTACATCGGGCTCGACCGCAATCTGCGCGAGCAGCTGCGCGGCCATGAGCATTTCGAAGACACCGCCCGCTTCTGCGAACTGTACGATCAGTCCGCCTTCGATCCCGCCTACGATAGCGCGCCCCTGTCCTTCTTCGAACCGATGGTTCGTCGGCTGTTCGAACGCCCGGTCAATTCCGTCTATCTGGGACTCGCCGAAAGCGGCTGATCGCCGCCATGTCGGCCGCAAGGAAAATTCGCTCGCGCGCCGATCTTTAACGCACTCGAAACCCTGTCGCGCCTAGACCGCTCCCCGACCCTAGGTGGAAGCGGAATGTACGAGGCACCCGATCGCTACAAACGGATGATTGCGGCCCGCTTGCCGGGCGGCGAATCGCTTGGCTTGAGCAGCCAGCCGGCGCCCGACGAGGGCGGATCGCCCTTGCGCGACATTCAGCTGCTCTCGCGCGGTCAGCTCGCGCCGTTCTTCGCCATCGCCAACATCGTCGCGGCGCTGCTCGCCTGGGTCGCGCTCGCTGGCGTGACGCCGGTTGCCTATCTGCTCGGCTGGACCGGGGCGGTCGCGGCCGCCAATTTCCTTGCGATGCAGCTCGCCCGAACCCAGGCGATCACCCATGTCGGCCGCTCCGGGCGCAAGGTGCCCCGGCTGCTGATGATCGGCGACGTCGTGCTGCGCGCCGCGCTGTGGCTGTCGCTGCCGCTGTTCCTGTTCAACGGGCTCGATGTCGGCAGTCAGGTCATTCTCGCGTCCCTCACGGCCGCGCTCGGCACCGCCGCGCTCGGCCTGGTCGTCGTTCCGGCCTGCGCCACCGGCTGGCTCGCCATGTTCGTCGCCGGCCTGTCCGCCGAGCTGCTCGTCGCCCGGGCCAGCGTGCCGTTCAACCACATGCTGTCGATCCTGTTCACGCTCGGGCTTGCCGTGTTCGGCGTGCTCGCCATCTCGCGCTGGGCCTTCCGGCAGCTCGAAACCAATGCCGAAGTCGGCTCGCAGAGCGCCAGCGCCTCGCTGCTGCTTCAGGAATATGAGCAGCGCGGCGTCGGCTGGCTGTGGCAGATCGATGCCGACAACCGCGTGACCTATATCAGCAGCCGGATGACCGCGCTGCTCGGCCGCCCCTCGTCGCAAATCCTTGGCCACTCCCTGCCGGCGCTGCTCGGCGGGCATGCCGAGCTGGGCCGCGTGCTGCTCGAGAAACAGACTTTCACCTCGCTCGAAATGGAGCTTGCGACGGCCCGCGGCACGCGCTGGATTTCGATCGCCGGCGATCCGATCATCGACACCGCCGGCCGCTTCGAAGGTTTCCGCGGCGTCGGCTCCGACGTCACCGAGGTTCGCCAGACGCAGGAGCGGCTGACCCACCTCGCCAACGTCGACGTCCTTTCCGGCCTGCCCAACCGCGGCCGAGTCCGTCAGCTGCTCGGCGAGGCGCTTCGCTCGGCGACCACCGGCAATGTGCCCTGCGCGATCATGTTTCTCGATCTCGACGGGTTCAAGCCGGTCAACGACACCTTCGGCCATCCCAAGGGCGACGCCGTCCTGCAGGCGGTCGCCAAGCGGCTGTGCGACGAAGTCGGCGCCGACGGCCACGTCGGCCGCATGGGCGGCGACGAGTTCGCCATCGTTATCGGCGACGCGCAAAGCCGCCGCAAGATCGAAGGGCTTGCGGACCGCATCATCCGCTCGATCGCCGAGCCCTATCAGATCGACCAGACCGAGATCATCATCGGCGTATCGATCGGCTGCGCCTTCGGCCCGATCGATGGCGCGACCGTCGACGACCTCATCCTCAAGGCCGATCTCGCGCTGTACGAGGCCAAGGGCGCCGGCCGAGGCGTCGCCAAATATTTCTCGTCCGAGCTGCAGTCCGAGCAGGAAGATCGCGTCCGGCTCGAGACCGACCTCCGCCAGGCGATCGCGCTCAAGCAGTTTCACTTGCTGTTCCAGCCGCTGGTCTCTGCGCGCAATCAGAAACTGGTCGGGTTCGAAGCCCTGATTCGGTGGAACCATCCGCAGCGCGGGCTCGTCCCGCCGCCGGTCTTCATCCCCGTTGCCGAAGAGTCGGGCCTGATGCCGACCATCGGCGAATGGGTCATCGAGGAGGCCTGTCGTGCCCTCGTCTCCTGGCCCGAACCGATCACGCTGGCGGTCAACATCTCGCCCAAACAGCTGGCGCAGGCTGGCTTGCCGAACCTGGTCAGCCAGGCCCTGACGCGGCACAAGCTCCCCGCCAATCGGCTTGAGCTGGAAGTGACCGAAGGCGTGTTCCTCGGCGACGAGGCGGCAACGCTCGACGTCCTCCATCGTCTTCGCGCTCTCGGCGTGGGCATCGCGCTCGACGATTTCGGCACGGGCTATTCGTCGATCGGTTATTTGAACAAGGCCGTGTTCCACAAATTGAAGATCGACGGCAGCTTCGTCCGCGAGGCCGGCACCCGACCCGAGAATGTCGCGATCATCCAGTCGATCGTCCAGCTCGCCAAGTCGTTCCGCATGTCGATCACCGCCGAGGGCGTCGAGACCGCGCAGGATTTCGAGCGGATGCGCGAACTCGGCTGCGACACGATCCAGGGCTATCTGTTCGGCCGCCCGCTGTCCTTCGCCCGCGCCAGCGAAATGGTCCACGGCCTGACCGCCAAGCAGAAGCTCGCCAGCTAGATCTAGGGCCCTGAAGCCTTGACCCGCTGCGCCCGCTTCGATTGCAAAATCGAAATTTTCATGGTCACCATCGCCATCGCCGCTAAAATCCCTGGACAAGCTGGACGATGAACTTTTCGCGGAACGAACCGTCGCGGTGGGGGTCGGTCACCCGAAATTCGACACCGGCCAACAGGAACAGGTCGCCGCCGACATGCGTGCGCACACCGGGCGTGATGCTGACGAACGATCCGCCCCTTTTGGGCTCGCGCCAATTGCCCGCGACATACCAACTGAAGTCGCCGAACGGTACGGCATCATGGGGGGTCACGGTTTGTCCAACGGTGGCGTTGAGGAGGAAAGAGTCCGACCGACCCGAATTGGCGAATTCATAAGCCACGCGGCCGCGCAGCGAAAAGCCCGCGCCGACATCGGTCCAGATATTGAGCTGGGGCTGCACGGCGAAGACGCCATTCTTCAACCGCTCGGAACCGGTCGGCAAGCGCCAGGCCACGCC
>JAIVIZ010000172.1 GCA_020200315.1 Sphingomonadales bacterium
CGAGATTCCGACCAGCACGCCTTCCTCGCGCGCGGCCCGGCGGGCCATCTCCTTGGCCTCATCGGCATCGACATCGACGACCCCGTCGATCACGCTCATGTCGAGGATCGAGGGGACGAAATTGGCGCCAATACCCTGTATCGGATGAGGACCGGCTTTACCCCCGGTTAGGATCGCCGACAGTGCAGGCTCGACCGCGAACACCTTGAGGTTGGGCCATTCTTTCTTGAGCACCCGGGCGCAGGCGGTGATGTGGCCGCCAGTGCCGACCCCGGTGATCAGCGCATCGAGCGGCTGGTCGCGGAAATCCGCCAGGATTTCCTGCGCGGTGGTGCGCATGTGGACGTCGACGTTGGCGGGATTATCGAACTGTTGCGGCATCCAGCTGTTGTCGATCTCGCCGATCAGTTCGACCGCCCGGTCGACCGCACCCTGCATGCCCTTGGCACGATCGGTCAGGACGAAGGTCGCGCCATAGGCCAGCATCAGGCGGCGGCGCTCGACCGACATGCTGTCGGGCATGACCAGGACGAGCTTGTAACCCTTCACCGCGGCGACCATTGCCAGGCCGACCCCGGTGTTGCCGCTGGTCGGCTCGACGATCGTCCCGCCGGGCTTGAGCGCGCCCGATTTCTCCGCATCTTCGATCATCGCCAGCGCGATCCGGTCCTTGATCGATCCACCGGGGTTCGACCGCTCGGACTTGATCCACACCTCCGCCGCATCGCCGAACAAGCGGTTGACTCGGATGTGCGGCGTATTGCCGATCGTATCGAGGATGGACGCGGCTTTCATCGCTCAAATCTCCTTAGCGGGTGCGGCAGGCATGTTGGGAGGATCGAAGCTCCTTGCAAGGCGCAGTTGCGGAAATCGCCACGCCCACAGCCCGACCACAAGGATCGCGCCGATGCCGCCGCCGACCACCGCCACCACCGGCCCGACCAAAGCGGCAAGGAATCCGCTCTCGGCCTCGCCCAGCTCGTTCGAGGCGGAGATGAACAGCGTCGACACCGCGCCGACCCGGCCGCGCATCGCGTCGGGGGTGTGGATCTGGATCAGCGACTGGCGGACATAGACCGACAGCATGTCGGCCGCGCCGAGCAGCGCAAGGCAGGCGAGGCTCAAAGGCATCGAACGCGACAGGCCGAAGACGACCGTCGCGCCCCCGAACACCGCGACCGCGAGGAGCATTTTCGAACCCACATCGGTCTTGAGCGGCCGGAACGCGAACCACATCGCGGTCAGCGTCGCGCCGGCCGCGGGCGCGGCGCGCAAATAGCCGAGCCCGTCCGACCCCTGATGGAGAATGTCGCGCGCGAAGATAGGGAGCATCGCCGTAGCCCCGCCGAGCAGCACAGCGAACAGATCGAGGCTGATCGCGCCGAGCACCAGCCGGTTTCGCCGGACATAGCGCAGCCCATCGCCGACCTCGGCCCATGGGCTTGCCCGCTTGCTCGGTGCGGGCCGATCGACCGGGCCGATCCGGAACAGCCCGATCAGCGACACCGCGAACAGGGCCGCGCTTGCCTCATAAGGCGTGGCCGGGCTGATGGCGTAAAGCAGCCCGCCGATCGCCGGGCCGACCACGGTGCCCGACTGCCACGCGATCGACGACAAAGCGATGGCGTTGGGCAGGATCGCGCGCGGCACGAGGTTCGGGGCAAGCGCGCCCAGCGCAGGCCCGGCAAAGGCCCGCGCTACGCCAAGCAAGGCGGCGATTCCATACAGCCACCACAAGCTCATCGTCCCCGCCCAGCTGACCGCGGCCAGCGTCGCCGCGCATAATAGCTCAAGCGTCACTGCACCACGCGCGATGAAGCGCCGATCGACCCGGTCCGCGGTCCATCCGGCGACCAGGCTCAGCGCGAACAAGGGCACGAACTGGACAACCCCGATCAGCCCGAGGCGAAGCGCGGCATCCTTCACGTCCATTGTCTCGCGGGCGATGTCATAGACTTGCCAGCCGATGACGATGACCATCGCCATTTGCGCGATCGTCGCGGCGAGCCGGGCAGTCCAATATGCGCGAAAGGCGGGGATCTTGAGTGGTTCGGGAAGCAAGCGCATGGACAGCGCGTTAGACGCGGCTATCATCGGCCGCAACCGACCTCGAATACGACGCTGCATCAGGGAGAATCGAACCATGGGACTTCGTCAAGCGCTTCTCGCCGCCGCTGCTGTTTCCAGTCTGTCGGCCTGCGCCACCGTCCCGCGCTCGACCGCGCCGGCAGCGAACCCATGGCAGGCCTTCGTCGCCAATTATATCGAAGCCACGTTCCGCGCGTCGCCGCCCTTTGCGGTGAGCTCCGGCCGGCACGAATTTGACGGCCGGCTTCCCGACTGGAGCCCCGCCGGGCTTGCGCGCGAGAAGCAGCGCCTCGACAACGCGATCGCGCTTGCCACCGCTTTCGACCCCGCGCTGCTGACGCCGGAGCAACGATTCGAGCGGCAATATCTGATCGCCCAGGCGCGCGGATCGCTGTTCTGGCTAAGCGTCGCCGACCAGCCGCACACCAACCCGGCTTATTATGCCGGCGCAATCGATCCGTCGGTCTATGTCACCGTGCCTTATGCGCCGCCCGCCGTGCGCTTGGCCGCCTATACGCGCTACCTGCGCGCGATCCCGGGCGCGGCGAAGCAGATCAAGGCCAATATCCGCACCCCGATGCCGATCTCGTTCGTCGATTATTCGAAGAATGCATTCGGCGGCTTTGCCGAATATTTCCCGGGCGACGGGCTGAAGGCGTTCGCCGGGGTCGGCACCAACGGCCAGCAGGCCGAACTGCGGACCGCCTCGCTTGCCGCCGCGCAGGCGATGAAGGGGCTGGCAAGCTGGGCCGAGGCGCAGCGGCCGCGCGCGCGGGCCAATTTCGCGCTTGGGTCGCAGCGCTTCCAGCAGATGCTCTACGACACCGAAATGGTCGATACCCCGCTGGCCCAGCTCGAAACGATCGGGCGCGCCGACCTTGCCTCGAACCAGGCTCTGCTTCGCGCCGCTTGCGCGCGCTGGGCGGCGGGGAAAAGCATCCCCGATTGCGTCGACAAGATGAACGCCAACAAGCCCAGCGG
>JAIVIZ010000015.1 GCA_020200315.1 Sphingomonadales bacterium
GAGAGGAACTGGTGGAGCAGGTAGCCGTGAGCACCGTGGAGTTGCACGGCGTCCAGCCCCAGCCGGGCCGCACGGCGCGCGGCGGCGGCGAACGCCTCGAGAATTGGGTTCATTCGTTCCCGGCTGAGTGCCAGCGGTGGAAGCTCGCCCGTAGCAAAGGGCAGGGCCGACGGCCCCTCGGTCTGCCAGCCGTGCGGGTCGCCGGGCGAAAGCTGCTTGCCGCCATTCCACGGCACTTCGGTCGAGGCTTTACGCCCGGCATGGGCGAGCTGGATTGCGATCGGCATCGACGACCAGCGGCGAACGCTGTCGAGCACGTCGGCCATCGCCGCTTCCGTGGCGTCGTTCCACAGGTCGACATCGGCCCAGCTGATGCGGCCCTCTGGCAGGACCGCGGTTGCTTCAGTCGTCAGCAAGGCAGCGCCGGACAGAGCAAGGTGACCGAGATGAATTTTGTGCCAATCGGTCATGCAGCCGTCTTGCGCCGAATATTGGCACATCGGCGCGATGACGATGCGATTCTCGAGCGTCAGACCGCCAACGGCGAGCGGCTCGAACAGCTTGGCGGAACTCAAGGCCCTATTCCCACTCGATCGTGCCGGGGGGCTTTGAGGTGAAGTCGTAGACGACGCGGTTGATGCCGGCGACCTCGTTGACGATGCGGGTTGCGACTCGACTGAGGAACGATGGGTCGAACGGATAGACGTCCGCGGTCATGCCGTCGACGCTGGTCACCGCGCGAAGCCCGCAGACACTGTCATAGGTTCGCGCGTCGCCCATCACGCCGACGGTGCGCACCGGCAGGAGTACCGCGAATGCCTGCCAGATTGCATCGTATAGCCCGGCCGCGCGAATTTCCTCGAGATAGATCGCGTCGGCCTTGCGCAGGATGTCGCAGCGCTCGCTGGTGACCTCGCCGGGGATGCGGATGGCGAGGCCGGGGCCGGGAAAGGGATGGCGGCCGACGAACGCGTCGGGAAGGCCAAGTTCGCGCCCGAGTTCCCGCACCTCATCCTTGAACAGTTCGCGCAGCGGTTCGACGAGCCGCATCTTCATCCGCTCGGGCAAGCCGCCGACGTTGTGGTGGCTCTTGATCGTCACGCTCGGGCCGCCGGTGAAGCTGACGCTTTCGATCACGTCGGGATAGAGGGTGCCCTGCGCCAGGAAATCGGCGCCCCCGACCTTGTTCGCTTCCGCGTCGAACACGTCGATGAAGGTCTTGCCGATGAACTTGCGCTTGGTTTCCGGGTCGGTGACCCCCACCAGTCCCGAGAGGAACAACTCCGCTGCATCGATGTGGACGAGCGGGATATTGTAGCTGCCGCGGAACAGCGACACCACCTGCTCGGCCTCTCCGGAACGCATCAGCCCGTGGTCCACGAATACGCAGGTCAGCTGCTCGCCGATCGCCTCGTGGATCAGCACCGCGGCGACGGCGCTGTCGACTCCGCCCGACAGACCGCAGATGACGCGGCCCGTGCCGACCTGCTGACGGATCTCGGCGATCTTGGCATCACGAAAGGCACCCATCGTCCACTCGCCCGAGCAGCCGCAGATGTGCCGCGCGAAATTGGCGAGAAGCTTGCCGCCATCCGGTGTGTGGACCACCTCGGGGTGGAACATCATCGAATAGAAGCGGCGCTTCTCGTCGGTCGCAACCGCATAGGGCGCACCTTCCGAGCAGGCCGCGATCGCGAACCCGTCGGGCAACCGCTCGACGCGATCGCCGTGGCTCATCCACACCTGATGCCGCTCGCCGACCTGCCACAGCCCGTCGAACAGCGCCGACGGCGCGACGATTTCGATGAAGGCGCGGCCGAATTCCTTATTGTCCGAGGTCGCAACGAGCCCGCCAAGCTGGTGCGCCATCGTCTGCTGGCCGTAGCAGATGGCGAGAATCGGGAGGCCGGCGTCGAACAGGTGCTGCGGGGCGCGTGGGCTGTCGGCCCAAATGACGGAGGACGGCCCGCCAGACAGAATGATACCCTTTGGGCGAAGCCGCTCGAACGCCTCGGTGGCGGCGTTGAACGGCGCGATCTCGCAATAGACCCCGGCCTCGCGGATACGGCGGGCGATGAGCTGGGTGACCTGGCTGCCGAAGTCGACGATCAGGATCGTGTCGCCGAATTCGTCGCGGGCAAGGGTCATCCGAGGGCTCCGGTGGGGCGCATAAAGAATGCGCGCGAGCACTAGGTCTCGCGCGCATCCCTGTCCACCGAAGCGGCGCTGAGCTACCAGCTGCGACCGTAGCCGTAGGTATTTCGGTCGAAATTCAGTTCGGTCACGCGGCCGTAGCGGTCGATCTTGCAGCTGAACGACATGTTCGGCTGACCGTAGCCATAACCGCTGTAGCTCGACGCGTAGCCATGCACCCGAAGAGCGCCGTTGTTGCGCGGCTGTATGTCGCGGATGCCGGTTACCCGGCCTTGGCCGTAACCGCCGCCATAACCATAGCCGCCATAGCCGCCGCCATTGAGCCGGGCCTCGATGGCCCGGGCGCAGCGGTCGACCGCCATGTTCGAGTCCAGGCCATAGCCATAGCTCTGACCGTAACCGTAGTTGCCGTAGGGATATTGCCCGTACTGCAAGGCGCCGATGACGCCATTGATCGCCTGACCGACGGTCTGGCCGACGTTGCCGTTCTGATAGCCGTAGCCATAGCCAAGATAATATTGCGCGGCTGCTGGGCTTGCCAGCCCGAGGACCGCCGCCAGCCCGGCGCTTCCCGCCAAGATTTTCTTCAGTGCCGACATGGGCTTACTCCTCCAAATACGCTCGATTCGCCCGAATCGCTCGGGTGTACCAACGCTTGTGGGCCATGACGGCTGCATCACGCCTGAAGCGGCGGTTGCCTTCTATTCAGTAAGCCTGCGTCGAGCTGATTAGGCCCGCCAATCGCTTGGGAACTGGCGGCGCAGCGCTTCGACCTTGGGCCGGTCGTTGATGAGGATGTACGGGTAGGTCGGATTGCGCGCCATGAAGTTCTGGTGCTCCGCCTCGGCCGGGTAGAAGCCCTTGTAGTTCTCGATGGTGGTGACGATCGGTCGCGAAAACACATGCGACTTGTCGAGCTGGGCGACGTAGGACCGGGCAACGCGCGCCTGGCCGGGGTTCATCGGGAACAACGCGGAGCGATATTGCGGCCCTTCGTCGGGACCCTGGCGGTCCTTCAGCGTGGGGTCGGCCACGACCGAGAAATAGATGCGGAGCAGCTCGCCGTAGCTGACCTTGGTCGGGTCGAAGACGACGCGCACCGCTTCGGCGTGACCGGTCGTGCCGGTCGAGGTCAGCGCGTAATGCGCATTGGCGGCGCTGCCGCCGCTGTAGCCGGAGGTCGCATCGATCACGCCGCGGACGTGGCGATAGACGCCCTCCACGCCCCAAAAGCAGCCGCCGGCGAACACCGCTACTTCGCGATGGGCGGAGGCGGGCTCGTCAACCGTCGGCTTGGGGGCGGTGACCAGCGCCGACGATGCGGCGGCGGTAAAGGCGATGCCGACGACGGCGAGGGGGAGGATCAAGGTTTTCAACATCGGTCATGCTCCGCAATGGATTCCGGGTCTGATTTCAACCGCTAAGCGATTGCATCTGAACGATACAGATACGTGCGGAACCCCGCTTCGGATACAAATGCGCAAAAAAAGGGGCGCCGAAGCGCCCCTTAGAAAGTGAATTGCGAACTAGAATTTGAGTCCAGCTCTCAGTCCAATGGTCCTCGGCGTACCGGGCACGATCAGTGTGCGCGTGCAGCTGCCGCAGGCGACAGTCCGGCTGAGGTCGTTGCGCTTGTCGAACAGATTCTGGATGAACAGCTCGATATTGAAGCTCTTCCAGTCGATGCCGGTCGCGAGATCGATCACCGTCGAGGCGCGAATCTTGCCCTGAAACACATTGGGGTTGCAAAAGCCGTCGGGCGTGAGCGCACCCGCCTGACCGCAGACAATCGCGCCGTCGGGCCCCACGAGTGCAATCTGCGTGCGCAGCGAAGAAGGCGCCGATCCCTGATAGGCGGCGCCGACCTGGACGTGCGCCTTGGCGGCCGTAAATACCGGCCACGCATAGCGAGCTGTCGCCGTCGCCTTGAACCTGGGCGTGATCGGAAGCCGTGTGCCGCTCGGCGCAGCGATGAAGTCCGCACTGCCGTCAGGCGCGAGCGAGCAGTCCGGCGTGGTATCGCCGAATGCGCTGCAGATATTCCCCTTGGTCTTTGCCTTCGTATAGGCGGCCGCGGCATTGAGGCTGAACCCACCGCCCACATAGGAAACGTCGCTTTCGATTCCGTTGATGTTGGCGTCGCTGCCGTTGTGGATTTCGGTGAAGCTGTTCGCGCCGAGGAAGCTGAACTGGAACTTCTTCCACTGCTGATGATAGACCGCCCCGTTCCAGCGAATAGCGCCGTGATCGAAGTTTATCTTCCAGCCCAACTCATAATTGTTGAGGAAGTCGGCGCCGTAGGAACCGACGTCCAGTCGCCGGTTGATGCCACCGGGACGAAAGCCGCGCGACCAGGTTGCGTAGAGCAGCAGCCCGTTATGGGGCTTGTAGGTAAGATTGAGACGATGGGTGAAGCCATTGTCCTTGGCGCGTTTCGGGATGACATGGCCGTTCACGAAATCGCCGAGATTCGTGCAGGGTCCACCCGCGACTGCGGCAGGAAGGATCTGTGACGTATCGTGACCCGCCAGATAGGCCTGCCGCAAGGTCTCGCCGCTGGCGAGGAAACAGCCTGCGACTCCGGTTCTGCTGCTGCCCGCGGCATTGAACGGGCTAGCGCTGAAGGGCCGCCCGTCTTCGGGGTCTACTCCCGGATTGCGGCCGAACCCGAAGAAGCCGATGAGCGTATTGTCATATTTGAACAGCCGTCCGCCCGCGGTCAGCGTCAGTTTCGGCGTGAAGTCGTAGGTGGCTTCGCCGAACAGCGCATAGTCGCGGTCGACGCGCTTTTGCTGCGTCAACCACAGTGTACCCGGATGACCGTTGACCGACAGGTCGGGGGCGAGCCCCGTGATCTGATAATCCTGGTGAGCGAAAATGATCGGTGCCGACGATGCGCTGGCGCGGGTCGATCGTGTTGCCTGCGGAATCCTGGTAATAAAAGTAGTTGGCAAGACCGCCGTACGACGAATAAAGCTGGTCGTAGGCATCGGAATAATCGGTGTAATCACTCGTCGTATAGGTGCGTCGATCGAGGTAGGCGCCGGCATAGGTCAGGTCGAAATTCCCAATCTTGCCCTGCACCGTCAGCGCCGCCTGAATGAATTTGTCCTTGCGCACTTCGGGAAAGAAGCGGTCGATCTTGAGGTCGCCGAGCTTCGGATCGTAGCTGAAGTTCCCGTTGCTGCGCAGGTGCTGGTAAAGCACCGTCGGCGTCACCGTCCAATTATCATCGAGATCAATCTTCAGTGCTGCGCGGCCACCATAGGTATCGGTGTCGTTGAAGTTCTTCTTGACCAGATTGGCGTTGTTGACGGTGATGCCCGGCCCGAAGCCGGTGATGTCGCCGGACTCTGGATCGCGGATTGCCGGTCCGAGGTAGCTCCGGGTTCCGGCCACATTGTCGATGTAGCCCGCGTCGCGCTGGTAGAAGCCAACGCCGCGGAAGGCGATGCGATCGGCTATCGGCAGGTTGATCACCCCCTCCAGCTTGCCGCCAATGCCGCCGTGATCGACCGTGTTGATCTCGCTATCGATACGGCCCGAGGTGATGCCGAGTTCGGGCTTGTTGGTGATGATGCGGATCGTGCCAGCTTCGCTCGAAGCGCCATAGAGCGTGCCCTGTGGGCCGGCGAGGCTTTCGATGCGGGCGATGTCGTAAATGTGGACGTCGAGCGTGCCGCCGATCGTGGTCACCGGCTGCTCGTCGAGATAGGTGCCGACCGACGGCAGGGAACCCGAGTGGTTGCCGTCGCCACCCGTCGCGACACCGCGCATGTAGACCACGGTCAGGCCCGGCTGCGCGGTCTGGAAGCTGACCGATGGGAGCTGCTTGGTATATTGTTCGAAGTTCGAAATGTTGAGCTGGTCGAGGCGGCGCGAACCGATCGCCTGGATGGAGATTGGAACCTTCGAGAGGTTTTCTTCGCGCTTCTGAGCGGTGACGACGATTTCCTGCGTATCGGGCGCGACACCATCGCGTGCGGTCTGCGTCTTTGGCGGAGGCGGGGTGTCGTTGACTCCGGTCTGCGCGACCGCCGGCGCGGCGAGGACCGTCGATGCGAGCAGGCCGAGCGTCGCGCCGCGCAAATTCCGAACCGTCATGCTTCCCCCTTGTTGGCGGGCACGCTGCGGCGCGCGGCGCGCGGCGTCAATCCGAGAGTGCGCAACCTGGCGATTTTTTGCTACGCGCGTGACGCAAAAGTCGCGGGGACGTCGGGATAGCCGTCGGCGAGCGGACCCAAGACGGCGGCCAGCTCGCCGAGCCAGGGTTCGTAATGACGCCATTCCTCGACCGCATCGCGATAGATCGGCTGACGGACCTGCTCGCTCGACGGCGTGCGCACTGCCCGCTCGGTGCGATGGAACTCCAGGCAGGCGGGATCGAACGGCAGGCCGCAGGCGGCGAGCAGCGCACGCACCTCCGCCTCCGTATCGTCGACCAGCCGCTCATAGATGACGCGGTGGACTCGCCCGGGTGCGACCGCGTCGATATGGGCCATCAGCCGGACATAGTCGCGATAGTAAGTGCCGAGGTCGGTGAGATCGTAGGCGAAGGCCTGCCCCCGGGCGAAATGCTGTCGGTAATTGGCGAGGCAGCAGCCGACCGGATGGCGGCGGATATCGATGATGGTCGCGTTCGGGAGCACGGCGAGGATGAACGGCACGAACAGCCAGTTGTTGGGCAGCTTGTCGATAAAGCGCGGCCGGTCGCTCTGGCGCTGGACGGCGGCGCGGCGGAGATACTCTTCACCGAGCTGGCGGCGGTCCTCGGCGGTCAGGCTCGCAAGCGAGGCCGGGTAGCGCTCGGTGGTTCGCGCGAGCGCGGGCAGATCGGGCAGTTCGCCGGTCCCTTCGACCGCGGGGTGGCTCGACAGTATCTGCTCAACCAGGGTCGAACCCGCTCGCGGCATGCCGAGCACGAAGACCGGATCGGGCGCTGGCGCCCCACCGCGTGCGAGCGTGAACAGGTCGGCGGTCGTCGCCTCGATGCTGCGGTCGACCAGATTGGTGACTTCGCCGCGACGATACGGCTGCATGTCGAGGCGAAGCGCATTGCCGACGCGATAATGGGCGAAGGCGGCTTCAAACTCTTTGGCATCGTGCATCGCCTTGCCCAGCGCGAAGTCGAGATGCAGCCGGTCCTCGGGCGTGATCGACGGATCGTTCAGCGCACCTTTCATCGCTGCAATGTCCGCCTGGTCGAAGCGCACGGTCTTGAGATTGGCGAGGCTCCACCATAGCTCGCCGAGCGTCGGCTGCAGGCGCAGCGCCTCGCGATAGGCAGCAACCGCCTCATCCAGTCGACCGATGGTCTTCAGCATCGTGCCCATGCTGAGCCACAGCTTCGGCTGGCGCGGGGCGCGGGCGAGCACCTCTCGGTAGATGGCGATCGCTTCCTCGAACCGGCCGACGCGGCCGAGGATCGAGGCTTTCAGATTGTGATGCGACAGCTCGTCGGGCTCGGCTTCGAAGATGGCGTCGAGCAGCTCGATCGCCTCGCCGTAGCGTCCGGTGCGGTTGAGGATGAGCGCGAGATTCGCTCGCGCCGCAGTGAAATCAGGAGCGATCTCGACCGCGCGACGAAGCAGATTTTCGGCATCGTTCATCCGCCCGAGCCGCGCGGCAAGCTCGGCCATCATACGGATGGCGTGGGCGTCGAACGGATCGTCCTTGAGGTGCGCGCGGAGCAGCCGCTCGGCAACGTCGAGCCGGTTGTCGACCAGCGCCGCGCCGGCCTCGAGCAGGCGTGGCGACAGTGCGGGCTGCGGATGCGGCATGACGCTCGGCGTAGGAAGCTCCTTACGCCTGCGCAAGCTGGGCGAGGAAGGAGTCGATCGCGGCGTTGAAGGCCGTCGGCTGCTCGAGATTGGGGAGGTGGCCAGCGCCCTCGATGAGGACGAGCCGAGCGCTGGGGATGAGCGCGGTAAGTTCGGCGCTGAGCAGCGGTGGCGTGATCCGATCCTCCGCGCCGCACAGCACCAGCGTTGGGGCAACGATCGCCGCGGCCCGTTTCTGCTGGTCCGCCGGCCACACGGCGGCGGCGCCCATGCGGAAGGCGGCCGGATCAATGCGGGCCATAACCTCGACCAGTGCGTCGGCCAATTCGGCGCCAGGCTCGGCGAGCAAGGCCGGCACCCGTGAGCGGGACATCGCCGCCATGTCGCTGCTCGCGGCGATCGAGCGCTCTAGGATCGCGGCGCCCTCGGGGTGGACAGCGAACGTGTCCGCCAGAATGAGCGACCCGATCCGCTCCGGAGCGCGATGAGCGATGGCGATCGCTACCACGCCGCCCAGCGACAGTCCGCATAGATGCGCGCGGGGGATGTCGAGCGTATCGAGTGCGGCGAGCACCGCGTCGGCGAAACGGTCGTGCGGATAGCCTTCGCCGTCGCTAACCGGATCGCTCTCGCCATAACCCGGATAATCGAGCGCGACGGTGCGGCGGGTGCGGCCGAAATGCGCAAGCTGGGGCGCCCACGCCGACTTGTCGGAGCCGACGCCGTGAAGAAGCACCAGCGGGATGCCGCCCGCGCCCTGCTCGGAGACGCCGATCGCGCCAAGCGAAGTTTCAACCCTGCCCACCGCGTCCCTGTCGAAGAGCGCACCCCCTTTTGCAAGCGCGACGGCCACGCTACGCCGCGGCCATGACCAGCATGACCGTCAACGGTGAAGCGCTGCACTACAAGCTGGATCCCGAGACCCCGCTGCTGTGGGCGCTGCGCGATGCGTCAAATCTCACCGGCACCAAATATGGCTGCGACAGCCGCGACTGCGGGGCCTGCACGGTGATCGTCGACGGCCGCGCGGTAATGAGCTGCAGCGTCACCATCGCCGCGCTCGAAGGCGCCGACGTAACGACGATCGAGGGCTTGTCGCAGGGCCGCGCGCACCCGGTGCAGCAGGCGTGGGCCGCCGAACAGGTCACGCAATGCGGCTTTTGCGATCCCGGCTTCATCATGGCCATCGCCGCGCTGCTCAAGACGAGCCCGCGCCCGAGCGGCGAGGAGATCGACGCCATTCCGAACCTGTGTCCGTGCGGCGCAACCCCGCGCATCCGCAAGGCGATCGCGCGCGCTGCCGAGGCAATGGCACCTGCGGCTTCGACAACCGCGAATGCTGTCAATACGCCAGCGCAACCATTCAGCGGCGCTTCACCTCAAGGCGCGGAAAAAGCCACGCTAACGGGCCTGAGGTAGGCGGGCCTGCGGGTGGAGAACCGACATGCGTAAGCTGCTGTTTCTGATGCTGCTTGCATCCACTGCCGCTCCGGCCCTGGCCGACCCGCCGAATCGTGACGAATGGCAGGCTCGCGGCGGCCATGCGGATCGCCGCGAAGAAACTCCCGCGCCACGCGCGGAGCGCGTCGAACGGCCCGCAATGCCGGCGCAGGCGCAGGGCGGCGGCTGGCGCGCGCAAGATGGCGAGGATCGGCCGCAGCGCGTGTCGCGAGGCGGCGGCGGGGGCTTCGGCGCCGCGCCGCAGGTCGAGACGCCCGCTGCTCCTCAGGCTGTCACGCTCCCGCCGACGCGCTGGGCCGATCATGTTCGCGGCGGCGACGGCCGGCGGGAAGGCTGGTCGCGCACGCCGCCGGAGGATGGCGTGACCAACGTCGACGGGGGCCGTGGCGTTCGCCGGTGGAACGGCACTCCGGACGGTTCGGTCACAGTCGACCGCGATGGCCGCAACATTGGCACGATCAGCGGCGACCATCGCCCGGACGACACGCACACCGGCAGCTGGGTTGGACGTGACGGCACGCACAGCGGCAGCTGGCCGGGCCGCGACGGCACGCACAGCGGCAGCTGGACCGGCGGCGACCGTGACCATCGCTGGAGTGGCGACTGGCGGCGCGACTCCCACTACGACTGGCGCCACTATCGCGACCGCAACCGGTTCGTGTTCCGAATCGGTCGTTATTACGACCCGTTCGGCTATGGCTACCGGCCGCTGAGTCTCGGCTTCACCCTCTTCTCGGCCTATTACCAGCCGAACTTCTGGCTCGACGAGCCTTATCGGTACCGTCTGCCGCCGGTGTACGGCCCCTACCGTTGGGTGCGCTATTACAACGATGCGGTGCTGGTCGATATCTACTCGGGCGAAGTCGTCGACGTCATTCGCGACTTCTTCTGGTAGAGGCTTCAGGGCCGTTGATCGAAAGGGGCGTTGCGGGCTGACCGCGACGCCCCTTCTCGCTAGGGCGCTTCAGACTCACTTACGCAACAAGGAATTCTCATGCGCGGTTCGCGGCGACTGGCTCTCACGCTCGGTTCGGTCTTGACGGTTATCCTGGCATCGGGCTGCACGACGCGGCCCAGCAATGTACCGCCGCCGCCCGAGGCTGCCTTGGCGCCGTCCGCGGCACCAGCGGAGGCCATGCCCGTGCAAACTGCTCACGACCGCCTGTTCCAGCTGTTCAAGGAAGACGACGAAGCCTCGCTGCGGCTCAATCCGATGCAGGGCATCTATCGCGGCGACCTGCGCTACGCCGACCGGTTCGGCGACTATATCACTGATGCCTATTATGACGCGGAACGCGCGCAGGCGCGGTCCTCGCTCGATCGGCTGCACGCCATCGACCGTAATGCGCTCGATGCGACCGACCAGCTCGCCTACGACGTGTTCGAGTTCGAGACCAAGGACACGCTGGAGGGGCTGAGCCCCGAGATCCTGTCGCTGACCAGGGTCCAGCCGCTCAACCATTTCTTCGGCTTCCAGGCGGACTATCCGACCTTCGCCAGCGGCAAGGGCGGCGCACCGTTCAACACGGTTGCCGACTACGAGAATAATCTGAAGCGCCACGCCGGCTATGTTCAGTGGGTGGACCGCGCCATCGGCCGCTTCAGCGAGGGCGAGGCGAGCGGTGTCGTGACCACCAAGCTGACCATCCGCAACGTCATCGAGCAGCTCGACAATCAGCTTGCGCAGAAGCCCGAGGACTCGCAGTTCTTCGGACCGGTCAAGCAGTTCCCGGCAAGCTTCAGCGATGCCGACAAGGCGCGGCTCACCGCTGCTTACCGCGCGGCGATCGTCGACCAAATCACTCCCGCCAACCGGCGTCTGCGCGACTTCCTCAAGACCGAATATCTGCCGCGCGCCCGCGAAGGGGCGGGTGAGCTCTACATGAAGGGCGGCGATGCGCTGTATCGCCATCAGATCCGATCGACCACGACCCTGCCGATCACGCCGGAGGAGATCCACCAGCTCGGCCTCAAGGAAGTCGCGCGGATCACCGACGGGTTCCGCGAGGTGCAGAAGGAAGTCGGCTTCAAGGGCACGCTGCCGCAGTTCTTCGATTATATGCGCACCAGCCCCAAGTTCCAGCCCAAGACCCGCGAGAGCCTGGCCGACGACTTCCGCGCGCTGCAGACGCGGGTCGAGGCCAAGCTTCCGCAATTTTTCTCGACCATGCCGAAAGCCAAGCTCGCCATTCGTCCCTACGATCCGACGATCGAGAAATTCCAGGCGGGCGGCAGCTATGAGCAGGGCACGCCCGACGGGTCGCGGCCGGGCACATTCTACTACAACGCCTACGACCTGCCTTCACGCAGCACGTGGGAGGAGACGACCCTGTTCCTCCACGAAGGCGAGCCCGGCCACCATTTCCAGATTAGCCTGGCGCAGGAGAATGAGGCGCTCCCGCCGTTCCTCAAGTTCGGCGGCAACACCGCCTACGTCGAAGGCTGGGCGCTTTATGCCGAGACGCTCGGCTACGACATGGGCTTCTACAAGGACCCCTATGCGCGCTTCGGGACGCTCAACGACGAGATGCTGCGGGCGATGCGGCTGGTGGTCGACACCGGCATCCACGCCAAGGGTTGGACCCGCGAGCAGGCGATCGCCTACATGCTCGGCCACTCCGGCATGGGCAAGACCGACGCGACCGCCGAGGTCGAGCGCTACATCGCGATCCCGAGCCAGGCGACGGCGTACAAGATCGGGGCTCTGACCATCCAGAAACTGCGCAAGAAGGCCGAGGATGTGCTCGGGCCCAAGTTCGACATCAAGGACTTCCACGCGCAGGTGCTGATGACGGGCGCGCTGCCGCTGGCGATTTTGGAAGCGAAGATCGATCGGTGGATTGCGGAGCGGAAGGCGAGCTAGCCGATCGCGGCGCGCCAATGTTCCCGATGTTCGCCGTGACCGGACGGATCGGCAGCTTAGTCACGGTCACAAAGTTGAGGCCTGCAAAATGGCCGGCGGTGGTCGGCAAGCGCCCGGTTTGCGCCAGAACCTGCCAAAATTCAGCAACTTGCGGCGGCGTCGTCTTGTCGTCCGAAGTTGACGGCGGCGTGACCTTCATCGCCTGGTCCCAGGCAGCCGCGAACAAGGCGGCGCCCGCGCGGCGGCGCAGGCGATAGGCGCTCTCCCGGCTCATACCCGCGAATGCCGCCGCCCGGCTGATGCTGCGCGTGCGGGCGAGCGCGTCGAGGAAGCGAAGCTGGCGATCGATGGTCCATCCATCGCTGCGGATGCGGTGCGGGCGCGACTCGGGACTGCTCATCGAACAGTATGGATCACAACTGGGGGGCTGTAGGACAGGAAAATCGTGCGGGTATGTTGTGCAGGTTTGAGCGCGTGTTCCGGGGTCCTCGCTTGCGCTGGGTTCCCGCGTTCGCGGCAATGACGAATGGCGCGCGCGCGTGGCTCGCGACCCCTCTCCCCGCTCAGCTTCGCTGAGTCGCCCTCTCCCGCAAGGGGAGAGGGGTTAGGTTGTGAGCGCTTCGGCGATCAGCTTCCTTGAATTCTCCACCCCGTAGAGCGCGATGAAGCTGCCCATTCGGGGGCCTTGCGAGCTGCCTAGCAGGGTTTCGTAGAGCGTTTGGAACCAGGCGCGGAGGGTTTCGAAGGGGTGGCGTTTGCCGACTTCGAAAACGATGTTCTGGATGGTGTCGCCGTCCGCATCCGGGGGCAACCTTGCGAGCTCGGCGTCCAAGTCGGCGAGCGCGGCGCGTTCCACCTTGGTAGGGGGGCGGCGCTTCAGCGTCGGGGCGACGAAATCGCGGGCGTAGTTGACGGCGAGGCCGATCAGCGTGTCGAGTTCGGGATCGCTCTCGGGCGCGGTGCCGGGGGCATAGCGCTGGACGAACTTCCACGCGGTCTGCTTGTCGCCGACGCCGGGCAGGCTGGCGAGGTTGAGGAGTAGGCCGTAGGTGAGCGGCAGCGTACCGGTCGGCACCTTGCCGCCGTGAATGTGGTGGACCGGGTTGCCGAGCTGCTGCTCGATCGGCTGGCCTGGATAGGTGCCGCGGAACTGCCAATATTCGTCCACGGCGCGCGGGATGACACCAAGGTGCAGGCTCTTGGCCTTCTTGGGCTCGCGATAGGCGAAGAAGGCGAGGCTCTCCTCGCTGCCATAGGTCAGCCATTGGTCGAGGGTCAGGCCGTTGCCCTTCGACTTGGAAATTTTCTCGCCCTTCTCATCAAGGAACATCTCATAGTTGAAGCCCTCGGGCGGGCGGCCGCCGAGGATTCGGGCGATCTTGCCGGACTGGTTGACGCTGTCGATCAAGTCCTTGCCCGACATTTCATAATCGACGCCGAGCGCGACCCAGCGCATCGCCCAGTCGACCTTCCACTGCAGCTTGGCGAGGCCGCCGAGCGCGGACTGGGTGATGTGCGCACCGTCCTCGTCGGTGAAGGCGATGGTGCCGCCCTCCGCGTTGATGACCTCGACCGGCACCTGCAGCACGCGGCCGGTGGTTGGCGAGATCGGCAGCACCGGCGAGTAGGTCTGGCGCCGCTCCTCGCGCAGGGTCGGGAGCATCACGCCGAGGATCGCCTCCCACTGGCGAAGCACCTGCCGGACGGTCTCATCGAAGCGGCCAGCGGCATAAGCTTCGGTCGAGGAGACGAATTCATAATCGAACCCGAACCGGTCGAGAAATGTTCGAAGCCGAGCATTATTGTGCGTCGCAAAGCTTTCATGAGTGCCGAACGGATCGGGGATGGCGGTCAGCGGCTTGCCGAGGTTGGCCGCGAGCAGGTCGGCGTTGGGCATATTTTCCGGCACCTTGCGCAGGCCGTCCATGTCGTCGCTGAAGGCGATCAGGCGCGTGGGCGCGCCGGGCACGAGCTGCTCATAGGCACGGCGGACCATCGTCGTGCGCAGCACTTCGTTGAAGGTTCCGATGTGAGGCAGGCCCGAGGGGCCGTAGCCGGTCTCGAACACGATCTGCTCCGGCTTGCCCTGCGGCCAGCGCTTGAGGAGCTTGCGCGCTTCCTCGAACGGCCACGCTTTGGACGTCATCGCCGCGGCACGGGTGGTTTCGGCGTCCAGAGGCTGAGCCTCGCTCACGTGTTGCCCTTTCGTTCCGCATCCGCCAAGGTGACGGGCCGTCGATGGCCGCTCTCTTGCCCCTTCCCGCGCTGACCGCAACCCACGCCGGCATCTGGATCGCCGACGGGTCGGGAGAGATGCGCGCGGTGGGGCGCGGGGAAGCGATTGCGCGCGCCGCCGAGACTCCGCACATCCTGCTCAACGCACCGCTCGTGGGACAGCGGCTCGGCACGCCGGACCTGTCGGGGCTCGACCTGCTCGAGCTGTTCGCCTTTCTCCATCCCGCGCGGTTCGCGGTGCCGACGGTGGCGGGGTTGAGCCGCGCGGTGGGGCTTGCGGTGCCATCGGATGATCCCGCGGCGGCCGCGGCGCTGCGGCCGATCGCCGAGGCGCTGCTTGCCGCGACGGACGATCCCGAGTGGCGCGAACGCGAGGGTGCGTGGACCGCGAATGCGACGCTTCACCGGCTGGGCTGGGCTTGGGCGCCACTGGTGAGTGCGCGGCTGCAGAAGCCGGAGCGCGCCGAGCGGATGCTGTTCTCGCGGCTGCCGCAGTGGGAAGAGCAGGCCGACCGCCCGCCGCCGCGCACGGTTGTGGTTACGCCGGAGGAAGCGAGAGAGCGGCTTGCGACGTTCACCGGCGAAGGCCGGGAGCCGCGGGAGGGGCAGCAGGCGATGGCGGTCGCGGCGGCCGGCATGTTCGCGCCTCGAAGCGCTACCGGCGCACCCAAAATGGTGCTTGCCGAAGCGGGAACCGGGATCGGCAAGACGCTCGCCTACCTCGCACCGGCATCGCTGTGGGCCGAGCGATCCGGCGGAACGGTGTGGGTGTCGACCTTCACCAAGGCATTGCAACGGCAACTCGATGCCGAAGGCGCGCGGATCGTGTCGGATGCGGACGAGCGCGCCAAGCGGATCGTCGTCCGCAAGGGGCGCGAGAATTATCTGTGCCTGCTCAACCTAGAGGATGCGATGCAGGGCGCGTTCACCGGGCGGGCGGCGGTGCTGGCGCAGCTCGCCGGGCGGTGGGCGGCGTACTCGAAGGATGGCGACATGGTCGGCGGCGACTTGCCGGGGTGGCTGCCGAGCCTGTTCCGCCGCGCGGGGGCGACCGCGCTGACCGACCGGCGCGGCGAGTGCGTTTACGCTGGCTGCCCGCATTATCGGCGCTGCTTCATCGAGCGCGCGGAACGGGCCGGACGCGAGGCGGATCTGGTGATCGCCAATCACGCGCTGGTGATGGTCAACGCCGCGCGCGGTCGGCCCGACGCGCCGAGCCGGATCGTGTTCGACGAGGGCCATCATCTGTTCGATGCCGCGGATTCGACCTTTTCGGTCGCGCTTGGCGGGCAGGAGACGATCGAGCTGCGCCGCTGGCTGGTCGGCCCGGAAGGACGCAGTCGGGGGCGGCGGAGGGGCCTCGCGGCACGGCTGCTCGACGTCTGTTCCTATGACGTCGAGGGGGCGAGCGCGCTCGAATCGGCGATTGAGGCGGCGCGGGCCCTGCCGTCCGACGGGTGGCTGCAACGGTTGGCGGAAGGCTCCCCGTTCGGACCTGTCGAGGCGCTGCTCGGCGAGGTGCGGGGCACGGTTTACGCGCGGGCGCGGGCGCAGGATGCCGGCTATGGGCTTGAGACGGAACTTGCCGAGCCGGACGGGGCGTTGGTGGCCGAGGCGCTGGAGTCGCTCGAGGCGCTGGCCAAGCCGCTCGCGGCCCTGTCGCGGCGGCTTGAGGCTGTGTTGGAGGATGCACCCGACTGGCTCGATTCCTCGGCGCGGGCGCGAGTCGAAGGGGCGATCGGTGGGTTAGACTGGCGGCGTGAGATCGTCGCAGCCTGGGTGCGGCTGCTTGGGCGGATCGGCGGGGCGGCCGATCCGGATTTCGTCGACTGGCTGGCGATCGAGCGCGTCGAGGG